>CANHTA010000073.1 GCA_947463135.1 Gemmatimonadota bacterium | reverse complement strand
TACAACCCGCCGAATCATCAGCCGTCCTCGCACCACCTGTTGCACGTCTATCCCGTCGCCGCCTTTGCGCGCGACGCCAATCGCCTCATTCCCCGGGAATGGCCGGCGCTGTTTGAGCCCCTCCCCAATTTCTTCCAGCCCGACCCCGCCCCAGCGGTCTTTCATGGCGACTTCTTCGTCTTGCCGAAGAACCTCACCGATCTGGTGGACATCCGTCGCGCATGGCAGCAGCGCTGCGACGAAGCCACCTACCAGCTGTTGTGTGCCGGGGCGGATGCCATTGAACAGGCCTACCGGGATGGCAATACACGGGACCACCATGAGGTGATCCTGGACACGTTGCCCTCCCCCATTCCGGAGCTGGTGCGCGCCGGCCACGCGGACGCCGCCACCGCCAACCTGGTCTTCGGACTCGGCCGTGAACTCGATCAGGTGCACCGCAACCTCGCCTCGGCCTACGTGCTTGATGCTTTACCAGAGGTGCCGATTCAGGTGTACGGGCGGGGATGGGACCGCTTTATGGCGCGCGGCAACCCCAACCACCAGTTCCACGCCTTCGGTCGCGTGGAGCAAGGGGATGCCCAGTTTCAGTCGGCCTACGGCATTCTTGACATCGCCCCACACAACGGCACCCTCCACGACCGGACGTTCCGGGCCATGCGCAAAGGGGCCGGCTTCCTGGTGAGTTCCGCGTGGCGGCACGACGAGCCGATTCACCAAGAGTTTGCCGGGCTCTTTTTCTCAGGCGCCCCCGGTGAACTGGCGGCTCGCGTCAACCAGGTGCGCCAAGACCCCGCTGGCCATCGGGCCCGCGTCCGCATGTTCGCCGAGGTCTTCGACGCCGTGTTCCCCATGGCGAATTTTGTCGATCGCATCCGCCACCACGCCGCGGCACGGGGCTTCAGTCTGCCGTCGTAAGGGCAACCCGGCTAGCGCGCGTGGATAGCCGCACCCTTAGCAGTGGCCCACCCACGACGCAGGAAGTCGGATATAGCTGATGGCCGCGTAGGCGCCCCGCTCAAACAGGAGCCCCACATCCCCGTTGGGAAGGAGCGTCATGGTGGAATACGCCGCTGCCCCGTTCACCAAGAGGCGCGACACCGGCCACGTGGCCCCGTCATCGCACGAGCGTCGCAGCGTGAGCCGCGCCCGCGACGTCCGATCCGCAGTATTGCTGAACAGGAGTGCACCGCGAGACAGGCGCACGATGGACGCATTGTTCCCGGGATCAATCAAGGTGCGGTCGGGCCGCAAGGCCCCATAGGTTGCCCCCCCATCACGCGATTCGGCGATGAGTCGATAGGGGGTGGCACGCGCATTCAACTGGACCGTGCCGTTCGTCAGTTCCACCACCTTGTTTTCATCCACCCCGGGACCCACCAGCGCCCCCATCCGCCAGCTCTCACCGTGGTCATCGCTGATCAGGCTGGCGCCGTAGTTCGCGCCGTTGAATCGAATGACAAACTGCTGCAGGAGACGCCCGGCGTAGGGGCCCTGCGTAAGCTGAATGCCATGGCCGGAGGTGGCGAACAGTCCACCCCAGGCGGGATCTTTGATCATCGCGGTGAGCCGGCGGTGCCGCCACGTCACGCCGTCATCATCCGACCAACTCACATCGGCGTGTAACACATCGGGGTCATCGTCGCGTGCGCCCGTCTTCGAGCCGGCAAACCCTTGCCGCACCGATGCCGCGTGAAAGAGCCACACGCGCCCAGTCACGCGGTCCACCACAAAGCTCGGATCGCCGAAGCCCAAGGGCGCTGTATCGGCACGCACGATGGTACGCGCCCCCCAGGTCGCACCACCATCGTGACTGCGTCGCAGCACCAGAGCAATGTGACTTGGCACGTCGGCCAACGTGGGGCGCGCATCGTAGGCGGCGAGGAGGGTCCCCCTCGCGGTGAGCGCCAACGCCGGAATGCGATACACCGGCGCTCCGGTCGCCGGCACCTCGCTGCGCATGTCGCTACGCACATTGCCACGCACGTCCAGATCGAGAATGCGCGGGCCACGGCAGGCCGCCAGACTCAGCGCCAGCATGGTGGTCACCACGCTCCGCCACATCACGTGCCCCAACACCATGGTGGATCGCGGGCGCGGGCGCCTGATCACGGGTGCCGGTGTGGGTCGTCGTCTCCACCGTCCTCGGCGAAGGCCGCCGCGGCGGTGTCGGTCCAGCGGCGCGCCAGTCGGATCTGCCAGGCCGCATCGCACTGCAGGTCACGGGGGATCGGCGCCGTGCTCACGCCGGCGTCGGCCAGCACGTCGGCCAGCAACGGCTTGCCATCCATCAGCAGCAGCGGATCTGCGTGCACCCCGGAAAAAACGCGCACCCCGTCGGTGTCGAGGACATAGGCCAGAATGAACTCGCCCGGGACCAGTTCGTGGGTGAGATCCGGCTCGTGCACAAATAGGGTGGTGTGACTCAACCGATCGGTGACGGTGGTGCCAACGCCGGCTTCGACGGTTTCCACTTCCCAGAGTCCAAGCGGGGACGCGAGTGCAGCCACCACAAGGCGACGCGTATCGTGATCGGCTTTGCGCCCCATGGCGTCATCGAGCCAGGCCGCCGCCACTGGTGTGGTGAGCGTCGCCGGCGCATAGCGAAAGAGCGACCACGCCGTAAACAGATCGGCCAGCGCTTCGTCCACATCGTCGTCCTCGCGCACACCCCACGCATCTAGGGCCGCATCAATCCATGCGGCGCCCAGCTTCCGGTCGGCCCAGTCCAGCAAGAGCTGGCCCACGCGCTGTTGACGTTGCAGCACCGTGTCACCGCGCTGCCATTCCGCGCGTGCGTCGGGGGGAAGGCCCGCCGCTTCGGGAGGCACGGCAGCGCCGTGACATTTCTTGTATTTCCGGCCGGAGCCACAGGGGCAGGGAGCGTTACGATCCATACGGAACGATAATGCGCCAGCGGTGGCGTCCGGCATAACTCCCGCCTCAAAACTCCAGATTCAGCCCAATGGACGGCAACAGGCCGATGCCGCTGTTGGGGCTCACGGTGCGGGTGCGCGGATTCCACTGCGGCGCCTGCGGATTGAGACGGTTGGTCACGTTCTGCAAATCGAGAAAGGCAATCACCTGCGTGCGCCCCATGACAAAGCGGCGATCCACGCGCACGTCAGCGGCAAAAAACGACGGAATGCGCTCCGCGTTATAGCGCGCAAAATCCAAAGTGCCGGCCAATGCGCCCATTTCCACAAAGGGGGTAAAGGGGAGCCCGGTGGCACCGCGCAGGCGCGTGGCCACCTCCCACCGCGCGTTCGGACGCCATCCCAGCACCCCGTTCGCCGTGACGGGCGTATCAAACGCACCACGCGTGCTGGTCCCGTTGATGCCCGTAAATCGGGTGCGGTTGTAGCTGGCACTCACCTGTCCGTACAACGGGGTCGCCCCGAGTTTCTTCTGCGCAAACAGCTCAATCCCGTACGCCTCGCCAGTTCCGGTGGATTGCAACGGTTCCAGGCCATACGGAATATCCGTGGTGGCATCGTCAAACCCGCTGGGACTTAACACCGCCTGCGGACGGAACCGGCGCGCGGGATAGTCCGCATACCGTTTGCCGTACACTTCAACCTGCACCTTTGCCTCACTGCCAACCAATCGCGTCACGCCTGCAACCAGTTGATCGGCACGAAACGGTTTCAATCGCGCCGCATTGTCCACGTCACCAACAAGCCAGATATAGCTTGGCGCCTGCCAGTACCGGCCGCCGGCCACCGTTACGGTGGTCACCGCATTCAGGCGCACCGTGGCACTACCACGCGGCGAAAGCCGTACCGCGTTGCCGAGAAATCCGTACCAGTCGTTGCGCAACCCGGCCGACAGCCGCAGTCGCGGCTGCGCCTGCCACGTGGCCTGTACGTAGGTCCCATTGCGCAACGCGCTGAAACTGGTGTCCACACGCAGCGGCTGCGGCACACCACCGGCATCGCGGCGCACGAACCCGGCCAGCGTGGCGTCATAGCGCAGCGCCGGCGCATGCTTGAAAATCGTCCCCGTCTCCAGCGCCACACCGCGCCCGGCAAGCCAGTTGATATCGGTGCGGATGGTATTCTCCCCCTCGGTGGAGTTGCTCTCCAGCACCGGCACCAACAAGGAGTCGCGTTGCGCCGTGGCATACCGCGTCCATGTACGCCCCAGCGTGGTGGTCACCACACCACGACGCAGCAAACGCTTCCAGGTGAGCCCGCTGAAATATTGATCCTGTTGCGGCGCCACCACCTGTGAGTTGGTCACCCGCCCGGAATCGGTGGAGTTATCAAAGGCAATCGATCCGCGCGCGGCAATGGTCAACGCGCTCAGTACGTCCCGTGTGGTTGGACGCCAGACCACCTTCGCCGTGGCATCGGTATACGAGGGGATAAAGCTGAACCCGAACGCCTTGAAGAGCAGATCGAGATAGCTCTGGCGCACGTTCACAAAAAAGGAGGCGTTCCGGCCGAGTGGACCTTCGAGCACGGCGCCGTACTGGGTGGCGGACACATTGAGTTCGCCCGCAATGCGCTCGCGATTGCCTTCGCGCAAGGTCAGCGTGGTGGCTGACGAGGTCCGGTCACCGAACCGTGCCCCGAAACCACCCGCCGACAGCGACGCCGACTCGATGAAGCGGATGTTCACCAGCGACACCGGTCCGCCGGTGGAACCCTGCGAACCGAAGTGATTGATGTTCGGCACTTCGATGTTGTCCACCACGAACAGGTTTTCAAACGGTGCACCGCCGCGCACAACGAGGTCATTGCGCCCCGCGCTGGTTACCCCCACCCCGGGGGCAATGGAGATGGCGCGCAACACATCTTCCTGTGCCCCCGGCTGCCGTCGTACCTCCTCGGCATCGTAGGACTGCGTCGACACGGGCGTAGACGTTGCCATTTGCGCCGGGAACGCCTCGGGGCGCACCGTGACAGCGTCCAACTGCACATCAATGGCACGCAGCACCACCAGCACCTCGGCGGGCTTCGCGGGTGACACCGCGATGTTCCCCTTGCTCACCGCCGCATAGCCCACGCGACGCAGTTCAATGGTGACAATGCCCACACGGACGTTGCGTAACGTGAACTGTCCGCTGGAATCAGACGAGGCGGTGACCGCCTGCCCAATCACGCGCACCGTTACGCCGGCTACCGGTGCCTGCGTGAGCGCTTCCGTGACCCGACCGCTGATCGTGCCGGTGGCCCCGGCAGCAGGGCGCTCCTGGGCCCATCCCGCGGTGGTGAGCAGCATCAGGGCCATCGCCTGCGCCACACACTGGCGCATGAAGGGCAGCATTCGAGAGAACATGCGTATCCGCAATGAGCTGGAGGACACGATCACGCACGACGCGCGCGATCGGCCTCCCACTCTGTGAAGGGGCCGTCAAAGTCCCGCAACCGTGTGCCGTCAAACCACCACACCCGCGTGGCCACTTCGCGCAAAAAGGCGCGATCGTGGCTCACCAGCAGCACGGTGCCTTCGTACTCGTCGAGCGCATCTTCCAGCACCTCGATGTTCTCCACATCGAGATGGTTGGTGGGCTCGTCGAGCACCAACAGATTGGCCCCCGACAGCGTGATCAACGCCAGCGCCACACGCGCCCGCTCGCCACCACTCAAGGTGTGAATTTCACGGAACACCTCATCGCCCGAAAAGCCGAACGCGCCGAGATGGTTCTGCACCTGCCCGCGATTCCACAGCGGCCGCTGCGCGTTAATCGCGTCCGACAGCGACAGACGCAGCGGCAGGTCGGCTAAGTCCTGCCGGAAATACGCCGCCGTGATGGAGCTGCCAACCTTCGCCACACCACTCGCGGGCGCGCGATCACCCAGGAGCGTGGAGATAAACGACGACTTGCCCGCACCGTTGGGGCCCACCAGCGCCACAAAGTCGTTGCGTCGCAACACCGCCGTGAACTCCTCCACCAATACGCGGCCGGGGACTTCCACCCGCAGGGCGTCCACCGCCACCACCTGATCACCACCGCGATCCGAAACCGTGAACTCCAGCGACATCGCCGCCGGATCACCCGGCGGTGGGGCGAGTCGTGGCAGCCGCTCCAACCGCTTGCGCTTTCCCTTCGCCTGGAACGAGTTCACACCCGCGAGATTCCGCATGATGTAATCCTGTTCCTTCTTCACATACGCCCGTTGCTTCTCCACTTCGCGCTCACGCGTGAGGCGACGTTCAGCGCGCTGAGGCACGAAGGCACTGTAGTTGCCGCGATACCACTCGCTCGATTTCGCTTCCACGTGCAGAATGTGCGTACAGATCGCGTCCAGAAACGCGCGATCATGCGACACCACCATCACCGTCTCGTCCGCTTCCGAGAGCCACTCCTGCAGCCACGTCGTGGTGTCGAGATCCAGGTGATTGGTGGGCTCGTCCAGCAGCAGCAAATCCGCCGGCGCGATGAGTTGTGCGGCCAGCCCCACGCGACCGCGCTCACCACCCGAGAGGGTGGAAATCAATCGGGACTTCGACTCTTCCGCATCAAACCCTAGCCCCTGCAACACGGCATCCACACGGGCGTGGTACACATACCCGCCCAGATCGGCGAAGCGCTCCTGATCGTGCCCGAACCGTTCGAGCATTTCGTCGGTGACCTTGTCACCAAGCTCGCCAAGGGCCATCGCCTGGTCAGCGATGCGCTGCTCAAGCGCCATCACCTCGCGCCACGCCGCCGCACCCGCCTGCCACACCGTGGTGGCCCCTTCAAAAGCGCGATGCTGATCGAGCAACGCGTGGCGAAGCCCCGGCTTGCGGGCCACGGCCCCCGTGGTCGGCTGACGGTCACCGGTGATGACACTGAAGATGGAGCTTTTCCCGGCGCCATTGCGGCCGATAATGCCCCAACGTTCACCCTCACCCACGGTGAAGGTGATGTTTTTGAGCAGTTCGGTGGCTCCGAAGGAGATCCCGATATTGGAACAGGAGAGAAGGGTCACGCGACGAGGGGAAAGACGGGGAAAGAGCGGTGCCTGCAAACTAAGCACCCCGTGTGAGCACGACTGGTTGACGGCGATGCTATGCTACCCAACGCCAGCACGGGACACGACCGTTCACGACGCCACGAGGGGAGCTCCCATGGGCCACGGACACCGCGATGCCTGCAGCCGCCGGATGTTCCTCACGCGCGCGGCTCTGGCCGTGCCACTGGCGTCGCCGCTGGCCTCGCCGCTGCTCGGCATCGCCTCCGCGGCGGCGTCTCCGCGCCCGGTGCGCGATGGCGCTAGCGCCCGCGCCACGGAATACCGCGCCGATCTGGTCATTATTGGCGGTGGCCTCGGGGGGTGCGCGGCGGCGCTGGCGGCGGCCCGCCACGGGCTCCGCGTGATCATGACGGAGGAAACCGACTGGATTGGTGGACAGCTCACGCAACAGGGTGTGCCTCCCGACGAAAATGCCTGGATTGAGTCCATTGGTGGCACCCGCAGCTATCTCTCATTCCGGGCGGCGGTGCGTGCGTTCTACCGGCAACAGCGACCCCTCACCGTTGCCGCCCGCAGCCAGCCGCGCCTCAATCCCGGGAACGGCTGGGTCTCCCGACTCTGTGCGGAACCGCGGGTGTTCCTCGCCGTGCTCGAGGACACGCTCGCCCCGTATGTCGCCAGCGGTCAGCTCACCATCCTGCGGCAGCACCGGGCCGTGGCGGCGGACGTCAGCGGTGATACGGTGCGTGCCGTGGAGCTGCGGGCCGAAGCGGACGGCAGCCGCGTGGTTGTGCGCGCCCCGTGGTTTGCCGATGCCACGGAGTTGGGGGAGCTGCTCCCGCTTACGCGCACCGAGTACGTCACGGGGGCCGAGTCGCGTGCCCAAACGGGCGAGCCCCATGCCAAGGCCACGCCCGAGCCCGATAACGTGCAGGGATTTACCGTGTGCTTCGCGATGGACTACCGCCCGGATCGCTCGGCCATCATTGACCAGCCACCAGCGTACGCCTTCTGGCGCGACCTCGCGCTCGACCCACCACCGGGCGAGCCGCGCACACGCCTGCTCAGTTTTGACGATGCGGGCTCCAAGCGCATCGGATTCGATCCCGTGCGACGCACCGGCTTCTGGTCGTACCGTCGAGTCATCGACCACACGCACTTCGTGCCCGGTCATCACGACCACGATGTCACCATCGTGAATTGGGGACAGAACGACTACTCCTTCGGCTCCCTCATCGACGTGCCACCCGAGGTGGCCGCCACGCATGTGCGGCGGGCCAAGGAGCTGGGGTTGTCGCTGCTGTACTGGCTGCAAACCGAGGCCCCGCGCCCTGACGGTGGAGTGGGCTGGCCCGGACTGGGGCTACGCCACGACATTCTGGGGACCGACGACGGGTTCGCGAAGTATCCGTACATCCGCGAGAGTCGGCGGATAGCCGCCGAGGTCACGGTGCGCGAACAGCAGATTACGGTGGAGGCGCGTCTGCGCGACACCGGTCTGGCGAGGGCCGTGGTGGCCGCCACGCCCTTCGCCGACAGCGTGGGGATAGGCCATTACAGCCTGGATCTGCACCGCACCACCCGGGGGGATCGCGGTCAGTACGGCGACACGCTCCCCTTCCAGATTCCCTTGGGCGCGCTCCTTCCGCAGCGGATGGAGAATCTGCTGCCAGCGGCGAAGAACCTGGGTGTGACCCACCTTACCAACGGCTGCTATCGCCTGCACCCGATTGAATGGAACATTGGCGAGAGCGTGGGGGCGCTGGTCGCCTTTTGTACATCGCAGCACTGCTCACCGCGTGCGGTGCGGCATACGCCGGCCTTGCTCGCGGATTTCCAGACGCTGTTGGAGCGCGACGGGGTGCGGTTGGCGTGGCCGTCGCCGTTACCGGCACCCCGTTAGTGGGTCCCCAAACGCAACACGCCGCGCTCACCCAAGGTGAGCGCGGCGTGTTCACGGAAACAACCGCCCAAAGGAGAAGGGGCTGATCAGCTCTGGCTAAGGCCCTGACGCTGACGGCGACGCGCCGTCACGCCAAGTGCAAACAGCCCGGTGAGTACCAATCCCACCGTGGACGGCTCCGGCACTTCCGACTCATAACCCACCGTAAACGCGGACCAGTTTTCGGTGCCCGAGCTCTCGAAGGTGAGCGAGGTGAAGGTGCCGTTGAAGCGCAGCAGCCCGGAGAACTCGTTGCCGGTGAGCGTGTTGCCCACAATGGAGTTGGTGCCCGTACCCCACGCGCCGCCGGCGGTGGTGTTATCGGACAACAGCTGGAACGCGTCCGAGAAAGTGAGGGTGACCGCGTTGGGCTGGGTGAGATTGCCAAGGCTGTTGAAAGCCAGCAAGGGATTCACCACCGCCGTTGAAAAGGTGATCGTGGTGCGCACCGGCCCAATGAACTGCGCCAACCCCGGGTTGTTAGGACCGTTGGCGCCATACGGGGCCGACGGAGACCAGAAGTTGTACGGCGGGTTGGGGGCGGTGGTGGAGAAACCCGCCATCCCGCCGCAGCCCGCACCGTTGGAGGCCAGAACACCCGAGAATAACCCGCCACCATCGGTGGTCAACATCGCGGTGTTCGACCCGAGCGAGACGATCACGTTGTTCACCGGGCACACAGCGGGGAGGGACCAGGAGGCCCATGTTTGCGCCTGCGCCACAACAGGTGTGGCGGCCGCGACACACACGGCGGCACCGAGGAGGGAGCGGAATGTCTTGTTCATAGGAGAGAAGACCGGAAGGTGAGCCAATCGAGCAGTGAATCCGTGCTCTTGGTCACAGCAATCCGTGTGCCGCAGTCTTATAGTTGAGCTCGCCATCGGAGCCCGCGGTGTGCTAGAGGACGACCGCCCGTCGCCAGCGAGCGCTGTCGCGCCGCACCGTGAGCAGCTCCATGACCGCTTTGACAAAGTCTCCGCTCCGCACCTTGGATCCCGCCCGATGGGTCCACACCGCCAACGGCTGTTCGTACACCGCCTGTGAGAGCTCCGCCCCCCCATTGGCCTGCAGCAACCCGTTGAGACGGGTGACCATCTCCACATCAAAAATCCAGCGCGACAGGAAGGGCTCCGCCAGCACGGTGGCCAGCCACCCGGACGACCGGAACAGCTTCGCCCCACACTGGGTGTCGTAGGAGTCCACGCCCAGCGCCAGGGAGGTGGCAGTGGCAAAGACGCGTCCGAGGTAGTGACGGAGGGGCTGTCGGGTGACCTGCCTTCCAAGGGCCCGCAAGCGGATCCCCCACACCCATTGCACGGCCGGAAACCGGGTGAACAGCTCACGGAGCGCCACGAGTTCATCCAGCGGCGCGGAGAGATCGGCGTCCCAAAAGCCGCAGTACGGGGCACGCGTCATCGCCATCTGAAGGCCGCGGCGCACCGCCTCCGCCTTACCGCCGTTGCTGGCCAGCGACACCACGCACATCCGCGACGGCGCCGTGGCCGCAAGCGCGGCCAGGGCCGCCGCCGTGGCATCCGTACTGCCGTCGTCAACGAGAACAAGGTCCAGCCACGCGTAGCGGGTGATGGCATCCCGGAGCGCCTGCTGGTCGAGTCGTGCGGCCTCGTTGAAGCAGGGAATGACTAACGCCAGACGGTCGGTCATCCCGCGCCCGGTCGTGCCACGGCGAGCAAGGATAACCCCACCGGCAGTCGTCGCTGTGGAATCCAGAAGCGCTCCAGCTGCCAGATGCGCCACAACAGCGCATTCACCCGTGGCGAGGGGGACAGCGCCTGCGGGTTGTACCCAACCACACGCTCCCGGAGGCGTTGCGCGATGGCGAGCGGCAGCAGCAGCATGTTCATGTACGTCAGCGACTCCACGCGCCAGCCGGCGGCTTCGAGATGGGCCCGAAGCGTGCGGTGCGTGTAGCGTCGATGGTGGTGATGCACCTCATCATGGGGGCCCCACAGCCACGGGAGCGCTGGCACCGTCAGCACCAGCGCCCCCGTTGGCGCCACGCAGGTGGCCAAGGCGGACAACGACGCCACGGGCTCCGGGAGATGCTCGAGCACATCGAACAATCCAATCACATCGAACCGCTCTCCCTCGAAGGGGAGCGGTCCGGGCAGCGCGCCTGCTTCCACCCGGCCGATGCCACGCGCGCGTGCCTGTTCCCGCGCCTCCGCGTCATACTCGAAACCGGCGACGGTCCCGAACTGACGCAACAGCGCCATGGTGCCGCCCGATCCGCAGCCGGCGTCGAGCAGCGACGCGTTCGTGGGCAGGGCGAGTGTCCGGATAGCGCGCGCGATGAAGTCGCGGCGTCCCCGAAACCACCAGTGGTCCTGCTCTTCGCGAGCCATCAGCGCAAACGCGTCGCGATTCATGGCTGAGGGGCAAGACGCCAGAGCGACGTGGACGGCCAGTTGGGGCGTGTGAAGCGGCCCATGGGTTCAAGCGACAGCACGGCGCGATACGACGCCTCTTGATCGGCACGGAGCAGCAGGTGCGTCGCCTGCGTGGCCGGTACATCCTGTGGTGCCATGTACGCAAAGGGGGTGATCACGCGGTGGCGATAGTCGGGGCCCATCAGATAATAGCCACTGGGCTGCCCGGCGAGATTGAGCACCCGCGTGGGCGGGATCGTGTCCATGGCCGTGGGGACCGGCGGCCGCGCGTCGTAAAACAGGGCGTTGTACGCGGCCCCACCCGCGAGCTGGAACCCCACCGCGCCGAGGGTGACGGCCGCCGACGTGAGCACGACGGCACGCAAGAGCGGTGAGGGGTACTTGGTCAACATGGCCCCAACCCAGACCACGCTGAGCAGGATGGGGAAGAGGCCGTACCGCGGCACCAGGACACCGGTACGCAGCCACGCCAGCGCCGCCAGCAGGGTGATCCACCAGAGCAGCCGTTCGCCGGTTCGGGGACGCATGCCAACCGGCGCCACGACGAACGCCAGCACCACGGCTGAGGCCACGACAGCGCCCAGCCCCGTTTCGAAGCCCAGCACATGTCCCCACTCCACCCACGGATAGGACAACGTTTGCCAAAGCCCCTGCGGACCGGGCGCGCCATGCAACAGTTCGTTGAGAGGGAGGCCGGGGAGACCGGCCACCCCCAACGGATACACGGGGTTCCCGTGTTGCACCAGATTGCGCAGGTACCAGAACGCCATCCCCGGGATGGTGCCCATGGTGAACACCATCAGCTGGGGGAGCAGCCAACGCGGGTGCACCAGGGACTGCTCTACCTCGCGCTGCGCGGCATCGCTGCTGGCGTGCCAGAGCCACACCAGTCCCAGCACCACCACGGGGGGACCCGCGGAATACTTGGCCCCCATGGCAAGGCCAAGCGCGAGGCCGATCGCAAAGCTGAATCGACGATCGCGGGCACCGTCGGCAATCCACGCCAGCAACAGCCACGTGGCGAGCAGCAGACACAGCGCCGTGTAGCTGTCGCTGTATACCACGATGCCTTGATACGCGAGCACCGGGAGCGAGGCGGCCAGGACCACCACCAGGTGGGCCGCGGCGCGCCCCTGCCCCGTTTCGCGGGCCAGCTGAAACAGCACCCACAGCGACGCCCCCGCGGCACCGAGTGACGCCAGAAACGCAAAGCGATCCGACCCCGTGGCCAGCGTCCAGCGCACCAACAGTTCAAGGTTCCCGGGGTAAAAGGTCACCACTTCGCGGGCGACACCGGATTCCAGCGAGCGCTGCGACCACCACCGTGCCGGTCGGGCCAGATGGTCGGCAAACGAGTCGTAGCCCTGCACAGCGGAGAGTCCGGCGAGCACCACCACCACCGCAAAGGGGACCAGCAGCAGGAGCCCCACGCGGGACCATGGCCGCAGTCCCGCGTCCGACTGCACGTGCATGACATGCTGGAGGCGGGTGCGAACCGGTGGTTCGTACACCGCGGCCACCGGCCCGCTGGTCCGTGCCCACCAGAGTACCACACCCAGTTCAAGCGCATGCCCAATGGCCAGCATGGGTGCCGACAGGTGGCCGCGTCCATCCGGCCACCACACGGTGGCGATGAGCATCGCCGGCCATCCGGCTGACGCGAGGGCCACGGCAAGTCCAAAGGCCGGTGCCGCGCGATGCCCGCGGAGCGCGCGCGTTGCCACCACGCCAATGGCCACCACCAGCAGCACACTCAGCGCCGTGGTGGCGGCCGCAAGAGCACTCACCGGATGACGAAACGGGATGGCGTTCACCACAGGGTTGGCGGCAAACGTCTGCAACACAAACCCCAGATAGCCCCGCTGCTCCATCCACACGGCAACGGCGCGACTCGATACCGCCCAGAGCACGCAACTGATGGCGGCGAGAGCGCCCAGCAGATGCCCTTGCCAACGGAGGCGCCGGGAACGGGCCTGACGTTCCTGCGCCTCCTCTACCTGCAGGTCAAGCGGCACTTAGAAATCGACGAAATAGGTTAATCCGGCGGCGCGTCGGTGAAACACCTGCACTTTGCGCTCATAATCCAACCGCAGCGTCAGCCCGCTCCGGCTGTTGATCCACTTGGAGCCAAAGAGCGACACAAACTGGCTGCGGAACCGGGCATCAAAGGGCGTGGCGGCGAGCACGCGATAGGCCTCATTGCCCGACCCCACCCCACCGCCCACCCAGAAGCGTCCCTGGGTTCCCCACTGGCCACCCGATTGCCACGACATGGAGCGCACGCCACTGGCCCGGTCTCTATTAAAAAACACGGAGGCGTTATAAATGCCGCGCCCGCGATAGAGCATCGGCCCCACCGAGACGATCGTACCACCGGCGCGCGGATCCTCGTAGCGCAAATCGGTGAGCCCTGTGGTGAGCAGCAGCCCCTTCGCCTTTGGCATGGCCACAAAGAGGCTCGCGTCACTGCGAAGCTTGGGAAAGAGCACAGTGCCCCGATTGGGCGCGCTGCCCATGCCCACAATGGCGTACATCCACGGCGTGAGCACCACGTACGAGCCAACCCCGAACACCTCTTGTCCGCCCTCGGGGCGTGACTGCGTGCCGGCGCTGACAAAGGGGCTCAGCCACTTGGCCGAGTACAGCAG
>CANHTA010000072.1 GCA_947463135.1 Gemmatimonadota bacterium | reverse complement strand
TCGATTACACCGATAACCCGCCCACGCGCACCGCGTTTTCGCAGTTTCCTTTACTCCCCACGGCCGGGGTGGGCATTTCATGGTAAGCCGCGGCACGCTTCACGTTGGCCGTGTCACACGGGGCTGGGTGGTTGTCAGCGCCGGATGGTGGTGGGCCGCCCTCGCGATCGTCAGTGGCTGCGAATTATCCGCGGTGACCGTTACCCCGCCCGCGCCGCAGGTGGTGGTGCACGCGGTGCTCAACCCCGACGTCGATCCGCAAGTCATTTTGGTGGAGTCCACGTTAACGGGGGCCATCGATGTGAACGACCGGCTCCGCTTCAATCCGCTGGACCCAATCCGCACCGCCGGTGGCACGCCGATTAGCGGGGCGGAGGTGCGTCTGCTTACCGGCACCGATACCGTTGGGGTGCGCGCCGTGGAGACCACGGTGAGTGGACGTGGGACCGGACGGTATGTGGTGGCGCGCGGCGCTCTCGACGTGCGCCCCGGTGGGATGTATCGCCTGCGTGTGCGCACGGGGCAGGGGAGCCTTGTCACCGGCGAGACGCGGGTGCCGTCGTCCGATGCGTCGTGGGTGGTTGGCGCAGGCTCGGTGGTGCAACCGGTGACCCTGGTACGCTCCACCGATACACTGCGCCTCGACTGGAACGCGACGCCGGACGCGGCGACCTATGCCGTGCGCATTGAGACCCCCGATGGGCCCTGGTTTCTCTTTTCCGATTCGACGCGCTTTGCCCTGCCGGGATCGCTCCGCAACTTCTTCGCGCGAGGATTGCCGTCGGTGTGGTACCCCGGGTTTTTGCAGCCCCTCTCCGTGGTGGCCGTCGACCGCAATTTCTACGACTACAACCGGACCGGGAATGACCCCTTCGGCGGCACGGGGCTCATCAGCAGCATAAAAAACGGCCTTGGCCTCTTCGGCAGCGTGCTCCCCCTGGTGCGGCGTCACGTCACCGTGACCGACCGCGACAAGGTCCCGCTCGACGCGCGCTGGGTGGGGGTGAGCGCCAACAGCGCCGCGAGGCGTGTGGAGATGGATCTCTGGCTGGAAACACCCGGTCCTACCCTCTCGTCGGTCAGCGGCCGCGTGCGCACCGACGCCGACCGCTCAACCGATCGCTTTGTGGTGGGCACACTTCAAGGCGACAACATCCGCCTTACGGCGCTCATCGGGGTATCACGGAGCGACACCCTGTGGTCGTTGGTGGGACGTGTTGCCGGCGATTCGATTACCGGGAGCTACCTGCCACCCTTCGCCACCGACGGCCCCCGGGTCTTCCGCCGCCAATCGCGTTCCGCCCCGCTGTCAACGCCGTAGGGAACGCAAGCCTTTTCTGATTGCGGCTTCTCAGTATCTTTATAAAGCTATGCTGAACGAGTCCTTGGTCCGTCTTCGTCGCGCTGCGGCGTGGGGTGTGCTGGTTGCTGCGTTCGCCCCGGTTGGGCGCGCCGCTGCCGCACAGGCCGCGCCGCACGGTGCCACACGCCATATCCATGGCATTGTGGAAGACGACGCGAGTGGGCGTCCCGTGAGCGGTGCCACCATTATCGTGGAGGTGCCCACGTCGGCCCGCCGTTCGGCTCCGCTGCGCTTCACCACGAGTTCGGACGACAAAGGACGATTCGACTTCCGCGACCTCCCCGCGGAGGTGGTTCGCTTGCAGCTGCGCGCGCTTGGCTTCGCGCCGCACGAGGAACGGGTGGATCTCACCAGTGCCGACCGGCTGCTCACCATCCATCTGTCGGTGATCGCCACGCGGCTGCAGGACGTGGCCGTGCGCGCCGACACGCTGCCTGAGCGTCTGGCGCGGGTGGCCGCCACCAGCACCCTCGATGCCGCCGCCCTCGCCGCCACGCGCGGGCAGACGCTTGGCGAGACCATCAAAAATCTGCCGGGTGTGGCCGTCATTCAGTTCGGCCCGAGTATCGCCAAGCCGGTGATTCGTGGGTTGAATTCGCAGCGCGTGCTGGTGATGAATGCCGGTCTGCGTCAGGAAGACCAGCAGTGGGGTACGGAGCACGCCCCCAACATCGATAGCTTCGAAGCGAGTAGCGTCACCGTGGTGCGCGGGGCGGCCACCGTGCTGTACGGTGCCGATGCGTTAGGCGGGGTGGTGCGCGTTGATCACGCGCCGGTGCCCGATACCGGACGCATGCACGGTGAGGTTGCGCTCAATACGTTCAGCAATAGTCGGCAAGGCGCGCTGTCGCTGAGTGCGCAGGGCGCCGATCTGCTCCTGCCCGCAATTGGGGCCACGGGCTATCGCGTGCGACTCACCTCCCGCGTGGCCGGGAACGGCGGGGCGCCGGATTACTACCTGTCCAACACCGGCTTTCGTGAACTCAACGGCAGCGTGGCGCTTGGGGTGGCGCGGTCGTGGGGCACGGCTGAGGTCACGCTCAGCCGCTTTGGTACCGCGCTGGGCGTTCTCAAACAGGCGCACGTGGGCAATGCCGACGACTTGCAACGCGCCATGACCTCCCCGCCCACCGACTCGGCGTTCACGTACCGGATTGGTCGTCCCAATCAGGAGGTGAGTCACACCACCTTCCGCACACGCGTCACGCTGGCGGCGCCGAAGGCCAGTGAGTTGGAGATCGTGTACGGGCTGCAGTACAACCATCGTCGTGAATTCGACAATCACGGGCCGTTGCGCTTTCGTAACGAGGCCGCCTTCAACTTGAAGTTGTTCAGCAACTCCCTGGATCTGCGTTGGACGCATGCGCGGTGGCATGGGATGAAGGGCACCATCGGTACCAGTGCGCTGGCGCAAGGCAATCAAACGCTGGGCAAAGCGTTTCTGATTCCCGGCTACGACTTGTGGCAGGGCGCCGTGTATGCGCAGGAAGAGTTGGCACTGGGGCGACTCTCCCTCACGGCGGGACTACGTGGCGATGCGATTTCGCAGACCACCCTTGCCTATGCCGACCAAGGGATTCGCAGTGCGGCCGGTACGCGCGCGTGGCGCGATGTGTCGGGGTCGTTCGGCGGCGCCTATTTGCTGGCAGACGGGCTTGATGTCTCACTGCGCGCCGCACGCGCGTGGCGTCCACCCACGGTGAATGAGCGCTTCGCACAAGGCGTCCATCACGGGACCGCGCAGTACGAGCTTGGTAATGCTGCCTTGCGTCCTGAGCGTTCGCAGGGGCTTGAAGCCACACTGCGTTTCACGCGCCCGTTCCTTCAGCTGGAAGCCGCAGCCTATCACAACCTCATTGCCGGCTTCATGTATCTCCAGCCCGGCGCACCGGTGCAAACCATTCGCGGCGCGTTTCCCGGCTATCGCTATGCCCAAACCGATGCCCGGTTGAGCGGCGTGGAACTCTCCAGCACATGGAGTCCGTCCACGCGTCTGCAGCTGCGCCTCAATGGCACGATGGTGCGTGGCACCGATCGCCTGCGCGGTGGCCCACTCTTCGACATCCCTGCCGATCGTGTGATGCTCTCGTCGCGATGGCAGGGAACGCGCGAGCGTGTCGGTGCCTGGTTTGTGGGCATGGGCGCGCAGCTGGTTCGTGAGCAGGATGGTGTGCCGGAGGGCACGGTCTACACGCTGCCCACGGCCGGATACGGACTGATGCAGCTCGAAGCCGGCACAGCCGGGGCGCGCTGGCTGGGCCAGCGGCTTGATCTCTCGCTCTCGGTGAATAACGCGCTCAATACGCGGTATCGCGACTATCTCAGCCGGTACCGGTTGTTTGTCAACGATGCCGGGCGTGACGTGGTGTTTCGTGTCACGATGCCGTTCTGATGTGTTGTCCGGATGCGCACGACGAGGGGCGTGGCATCCGATCCGTTTCGTCCCCTGACTGGAGAAGGAGTACCGGTGATGATTGAACAGACATTGCGTGGGATGTCGCGGACCGTCGTGCGGGCGGGAGCGGGTGCCATGCTCGTGGTGGTGTCCGCCTGTGGGGAGTCCTCCACGGCGCCGGGTGGTGAGAACGAAGTGATTTCCCGTGTGACGCTCACGCTGACCCCGCCGTCCGGTGGCGGAGCGCTGTCAGCCTATATCGATGACAGCGATGGCAACGGCCCCACGGCGCCGAGCGCTCAGGTTGGTACCCTGGCCTTGGTGAAAGGGGTGACCTATTCCGGTGCGGTGAAATTCGAAAACCGTCTCGCGACGCCGGCCGAAGACATCACGGCCGAGGTGCAGGCGGAGGCCAATGCGCATCGCGTGTTTTACACGGTGACGAATACGGGTGTGACCGTGACCACCACCGATGTGGATGGCCAGGGTCGTCCACTGGGCGTGCGCTTCAACACGGCGGTGACGTCGGCGGCCACTGGCAGCGGCACCATGCGGGTGGTGCTCTGTCACTACGATGGAGCGGCCAAGGTGGCCACCGCCACGTCGTGCGCCGGTGAAACCGACATCGACTTGTCGTTCAACTTCACCATCGCGCCGTAACGCATGCCCAGCGTACCGCCCATCCATGCGGTGGGCGGTACGCTTTGGGCCGTAGGCCGTATGCCCTTGTTCCCGCGTGGTCGTGCGCGCATCATGCGCCATGACACTCACGCACGAAGACGTTACGCCGGGACTTGTTCTCCACCTCGACACGGCGCTGTTGCGCGCACGTGGCGGTTGTCAAACCAACGCGGTGTTGGGCCCCGCAGGAGACCGGTCGGTGGTGGGGACGCACGATTTTCTTATCGTGAGCGTCGATCCCGTTGCCGGTCGTTGCACGGCCGTGCCGCTGTTCACGAAAACAGCGGTGGGCAATCAGCCGCTTGAGAACGGGAAGAAGTCGGGGCGAGCCACCCAGTGGATTAGCGCCGACAGCTTCTTCTCGCGCTGGCAGCACTGGCGCATCCCTATCGCCTCGGTGGTGGCTGCCGCGGTGGTCGACCCGGCGCTCGATCCGGTCCCGCTTGCGGACTCTCGTCGGTATGCGGCCACCGATCGGTCGGCGCTTGACGACATCAAGAATTGGGAAGGGCGGAACCGCGCGCCCTACCGCGACGTGTAGCGCACGCGTTGGCGGCGCAATAGCTGCGCATCAGCCACTTATCGTCTGCGGCGCAGGACTCCCCACCTTGTGGTTTGGTCCGCACATTGAAGGCTGGCGCTCTCACCCGCCCCCATCCTTCTTTTCGCCCCGCGTCATGAGCCGTTCATGAGCCGTCGTTCCCGTTGTCGCCGCGTGCGTCCCTTGGCCGCCCTGGTGGCTGTGCTGGCCGCGAGAACCAGCCTCGCGCAGCCGTCCGCCAAGCCCATTGCCCCCGTGTTCGCGAACGGGATGGCACAAGTGGTTCCCGAATGGCGCGATTCCACCACGTGGATCCGCCACGATCTGTGGGTGGAAACCGACTTCGATAGCGACCGTGATGGTCGCCGTGACCGCGTCCATGTGGACGTGACGCGCCCGGCCCAAACCGAGGGCGGGGGACTGAAGGTGCCGGTGCTCTACGGGTCGAGTCCCTACTTTGCCGGCACGTCGCGCGACGATTCCAATTGGAATGTGCAGCAGGAGCTTGGTGATCCGCCGCCACCTCGCCGTCCGCTCGCGGCGCCGGTGCATCAGCCCAACCGGCGTCGCATCTCCAACGCGCTGGTGAACGAATGGGTCCCACGGGGCTTTGCCGTGGTGCATTCGTCGGCGCCCGGCACGGGGTTGTCGCAGGGGTGTGCCACGGTTGGCGACTACCCTGAGCGCGCGCCCATGAAGTTTGTGGTGGACTGGCTGAATGGTCGCGCCAAGGGGTACACCACTCCCACGGGTCGTGATGAGGTCCGTGCTACCGGGTGGTCCACGGGCAAGGTAGGCATGATCGGCACGTCGTACGAAGGCACGCTGCCCTTGGCGGCGGCCACCACCGGCGTGAAGGGGTTGGAAGTGGTGGTGCCGGTGTCGCCGAACACGTCGTATTACCTGTATTACCGCTCCAACGGGCTCGTGCGCTCACCCGGCGGCTATCTGGGTGAGGATGTCGACGTGTTGTACGACTTCGTGGCCAGTGGTGATCCCGCCACGCGTGCCACCTGTGACGTGCTGTGGAAAACCGGGGTGTTTACGGCGCCCAACGGGCAGGACCGCGCCACCGGCGACTTTAACAACTTCTGGCACAAGCGCGACCTGCTGCCGCATGTGAAGCACATCAAGGCGGCGGTGCTCCTCGCGCATGGCCTGAATGACTACAACGTTACACCGGCGCACAGCGTGCGCATTTACGACGAGATGAAGGCCCGCGGACGGCCGGTGGGGCTGTATCTGCATCAGGGTGGGCATGGTGGGAATCCCCCTGCGGAGATGCTCAATCGCTGGTTCAGTCACTACCTGTATGGCGTGGACAACGGCGTCCCGGGGGACCAGTCGGCTTTCATCGTGCACGACGCGGCCGCGCAGGCCCCGATGGCACCCGCCGCGGCGCCCACCCCCAATCCCCGCCTGCGTGCCACCGTCGCGCCCACGCCCTTTGCCACGTTTCCGGTGCCGGGCACCGTGCCGGTCACGCTCTATCCAACGGCGGGCGGGCGCGCCATCGCGACAATGGCGTTCGCCCCGGTTGCCGCCGGTGCAGAGTCGCTGGTGGATAATGTGGCCTGGAGTGGCAGCGCCTTGGCCAGTGCCACCACGTCCTCGCATCGTCTGCTGTACGCCACCCCGGTGCTGCGTGATACCGTGCATCTCTCCGGCACGCCACGCGTCACGCTGCGCATGTCGGCCAATGTGAAGGCCGCCAATTTGAGTGTGTGGCTGGTAATGCTGCCCTACGATTCGGCGCGCGCCGGCGCGCAGAGCTCCGTGGGCAACGTGTCCAAGGGATGGGCAGACTTACAGAACGCCAAGGCGCTCCGGCGTGGTGGCAACTACGCGTCCAACGATCGCGGCACCCCACTGAAGCCGGGGGAGTGGCGCGACGTCACCTTCGATCTCGAGCCCACCGATGAGTTTATCCCCGCCGGGAAGCAATTGGCGGTCATGATCATGTCCAGTGATCGCGAGTTCACGCTCTGGCCCAAGCCGGGTGCCGAACTCACCCTGGATCTGGCGAAGTCCTCCTTCCGTCTCCCCGTCGTGGGCGGCGTTCCTGCGCTGCACAACGCCGGGATGCGCTGATCGCCACGGCGGCGTTCCGCTTTTTCTCTCTTTCTCTCTGCACGGTACCTGCCATGCGTTTCCTCGTTCGAATTGCGGGCCCTACGCTGCTGTGGGCGAGCGTGTCGGCCGCACAAACACCAGACGCCGCGACGCTCTCAGGGCTGCGCTGGCGCTCAATCGGCCCCGTGAACATGGCGGGTCGGATCACCGACGTGGAGGCGCATCCGGGTGATCCGAAAACGTTTTACGTGGCCGGTGCGACCGGCGGCATTTGGAAAACGGTGAATGCCGGCACGTCGTTTGTCCCGCTCTGGGAAAAGGGCCCCATCGCCTCCATGGGAGATCTCGCCATCGCGCCCAGCAATCCCCGCATTATCTGGGCGGGTACGGGTGAAGAGGACTCGCGTAATTCGGTGGCGCCGGGCTACGGGATTTACAAGTCGGTTGACGGCGGCGTGACATGGCAAAGCAAGGGGCTCGAGAAAACGCAGCACATCGGCCGCATCCTCGTGCATCCCACCAACCCGGACGTGGTGTACGTGGCCGCCCTGGGGGCCCTCTGGGGGACCAACGCCGAACGCGGTCTGTATAAAACGACCGACGGCGGCACCACGTGGACGTTGAGCAAGTTCATCAGCGACAAAGCGGGCTTCGTGGATCTCGCGATGGACCCGCGTGATCCGAACGTGCTGTACGCCGCAAGCTGGGAGCGCATCCGCAAGGCGCATTTCCTGAAGAGCGGCGGCCCGGGCTCGGCGCTCTGGAAATCCACCGATGGCGGAAGCAGCTGGAAGGAGATTACCGGTGGCGGGTTCCCTGCCACCACCAAGGGTCGCATCAGTCTCGCCATTGCACCAAGTGCGCCCGACATGGTGTACGCGATGGTGGAAGCCGATAGCGTGCGGGGGGCCGTTCCACAGCGCCTGCTGAGCGGACTCTACCGGTCAACCGATGGCGGGGCTACGTGGACGTGGATGAGCACCATCAACAATCGTCCGTTCTACTTCTCGCAGATTCGCGTCGATCCGAAGAACCCCGATCGCGTGTACCGCATGGCCGTCGACTTTGCCTTTTCCGACAACGGTGGTGCGTCGTGGCGTGCGGGCATGGTCGGGATTCACGAGGACTATCATGCCATGTGGATCAATCCCAATGATCCCGCGCATTTCATTGTGGGCGGCGACGCCGGCATTTTTCAGACGTGGGACAAAGGGGGCACGTACGACGCCCTGAACAACATGGCCATGGGCCAGTTCTATGGCATCAGTTACGACTTCCAGGTGCCGTACCGCGTGTGCGGTGGCCTGCAGGATAACGGCACCTCCTGCGGGTTGAGCCGCCGTGCCAACGCGCCGCTCCAGATGACCGACTGGTTCGCCATTTTCGCGGCCGATGGGTTGCAAACGGCGCAGGATCCGTTCAATCCGGACTACGTGTACTACGAGTCGCAGGGGGGCAACATCGCGCGGCGCAACGTGGCCACGGGTGAGGTGGTGAGTGTGAAGGCGCGCACCGTCACGCGAACGCAGTTCGGCCAGCAGATCGCCCGCATTCGCGGAACGGGGAGCACGCCCCTCACGGCCGACCAAACGAAGCGGATCGCGGATCTCCGCGCTCAGATGAAGAAAGAGCTCGCCGACCCGAATGTGGCCACCCGATGGAACTGGAATACGCCGTTCATCCTGTCGCGCCACGATGCCAATGTGCTGTATTCGGGGGCCGAAAAGCTGTTCAAGTCGGTGAAGAAGGGGGAAGAGCCCTTCGCCATTTCCCCCGATCTCTCGTCCCGCGATGAGTCGCGCATCCGCATCACCACCGGCTTCGATAGCGAAGGCAATCCGGCGGTGGATGCCACCGGCGGTATCACGCGTGACGCCACCGGTGCGGAAGAGAATGCCACCATCGTGACCATTGCCGAGTCCCCCTTCAAGGCGGGCGTGCTGTACGTGGGCACCAACGATGGCAAAGTGTGGCTCACGAAAAATGATGGTGGGACGTGGGAAGATCTGAGCCTGCGTTTCCCGGGGGTCCCGCCCTTTACGCATGTGAGTAAGATCGAAGCCAGTGCGTCAGATTCGGCCACCGTGTATGTCGCGTTTGACAATCATCGTGATAACGACTTCGCGCCGTACCTGTACGTGTCCACCGATTTCGGGAAAAGCTTCCGGTCGATCGCGGACGGATTGAAGAGCGGGCTCCCAAATACGGTGTATGTGGTGCGCGAGGATCCGGTGAATGCGTCGCTGCTGTACGCCGGCACAGAGCGTGGCGTCTATGCCTCGCTGAATACGGGGGGCTCGTGGTTCATGCTCGACAGCAATCTGCCCACCGTCCCCGTGTACGACTTGCAGGTCCATCCACGCGATCGGGAGCTCATTGCCGGGACGCATGGTCGGGGCATTCAGATTCTGGATGTGTCTGCCTTGCAGCAGTTCACGCCGGCCGCGCTGTCGGCATCGGCTGTGCTCTTCAAGCCCACCGTGGCACTCCAGTATGGCGAGCGTCCGGTAGGCTCCGAGCCGCGCGCACAGCGCATGTGGCGTGGGGATCGCGTGCCGGCGGGGGCGGTCATCACCTATCGCCTCGCTGCGCCGGTCACCGGCGGCGCACCACGCCTGACGGTGCTCAATGCCGTTGGCGATACGGTGGCGCGACTGCTGGGCACGAATACCGTGGGGCTGAATACCGTCACCTGGAATCTGCAGGCGACCGGTGCCACGATGCAGGGACCAAACACCGGCGGACGCGGTGGCTTCGGCGGCGCCCCGCCAGCCACGGGGCCCATCAACGATCCCGGATTCCCGGCTGGCTTCAACGCGCGTCCGGCTGAAGGGCGTGGGGCACCGGACAGCTCCGGTACGCCTGAGAATCAGGCCAAGGCCCTCATGGCGGAGCGCACACGTGCCGCCACCGCGGCTGGCGGCACGGCCGGCGGTGGTTTTGGTGGTGGCGGATTTGGCGGTGGTGGATTTGGCGGTGCACGCCCCTCCTTCGTGGACACCGGGGATTACCGCATCGTGCTTGAACTGCCGGGGCAACCCAATCCGTTGGGGCAAGCACTGCGCGTCGTGCGCGTGGCACCAGATGAACGCGCCGTGCTGGTTCCCGCCAGGCGGTAGCCGGACCTTTATCGGGTGATCGCTCCTTTGTCGTTGTTCACTGCAGCGGTTCGACTTCGACAAAGGCGGCGTACACCCGATCCAACTCAATCTGCATGCCGTCGTCCCGTCGAAGCCATACGCTGCGATTCGTACTGCATTCGCAGCGCATCACGACCCCCGGTTGAATGCCGACGGATGAGCAGTGATGACGCACCACGTCAAACAACACCGCACCAACGGCGACGCGTTCGCCAACGTGGATGTCGATAAGCGATCGGGCGGACACTGACGTGGCGGTGGCGGGCATCAGGCGCTCCTCGTAGAGCAGATGGTTGGTGCAAGGAGCGCCGATCGGGCTCGTCCTCACGGATGGTCGCAGCCGGGCGTTGTGCCGGTCGCGATATCTCTCGCCAACCCCATGGCGCGCGCAGTGGGAGAATGCCGGACAGCCTGTGCGGGGATCCACCGACATGTCACGGCGCCGCGCTGCGCATCTATGGGTTGGGACCGCCTCAGGCCGCCACGCGCCGCCGTGGCATGAAACCCGCAGGTTGTGCCCACGGCGCGCCTGCGCGGTGGCCCCACCGCGTGTTCACCCGCTTCCCAGAGAGGTTGCCATGTTGCCTGTACCGCAACATCCCGAACGCACCAGTCCGTGCTTCCCGCGCTATTACGCCGAAACGGTGATGTTTGATAATGGGGTGGTCGGCAAACCGTCAGGCTCCGGCACGGTGGGGGGTCAGCGCATGCCGACACGGTCAGACGACGAGCTCATGCGCGATACGCAGCAGGCGCTCCTGGAAGAGCCCGGTGTGCCGCGCGATGTCACGGTGCGCGTGGTCAATGGACGGATCACGCTCGAAGGGTGCGCGCAGACGTTTTATGAGCGTGCCTGTGCGGAGCGCGCACTCCGCTTTGTGGTCGGGGTGCGCGACTTCGATAATCACATTGTCGTGAAGCCTGTGATCTCCGCCTCAAACATCAAACGTCACGTGCTCGAAGAATTGCAGGCCGAACTGCTGGACGATGCCGTCGGTGTGCAGGTGCACGTGCAGGATACGCACGTCACCATTACCGGGAACGCCCGCTCCATGGCTGAGCGTCAGTGTATCGAAAACAGTGTACGCTCAGCGCCCGGTGTGCAAACGGTGGACAATCAGCTGCGTATTCCCACGCGCTGACGACCAGCGCGCCACGAGGGGTTCGCCCGTGGCGCGCGGCTACCGCCGGATCATCGTGATGTCCAGCAATTGCTGACGCACCGTCGCCGCCTTTCCGGCGCGTTCCAGCGCCGACCATAAACGCGCCACGGTCTCAGCGTCAACCAATCCGGCCGGCGACCCGCCAACGGCGGGCGTGCCCATCTTCTCACTGGCGCGGAAGGCGTCCACGGCGGCCACGGTTTCGGCCGTGAACAGATTGGCCTCCGGGCCACGCGCGGGCACCTGCTCGCCGCGCTTGTAGAAGCCCAGCGCATTGAGGATCACCTTCAGCTGGTACACGTCGCCCCCGGCAAACTGTTCAAGCGTGCGGTAGCCCAACGTTTGCGACACGGCGTCATAAATCCGGCGTAATTCGCCAACCGGATCGGCGTGCTCGCACACGTTGATATGCGCCGTCTGACCGTCGCTCCGGCGTGACATCCCCGGGCGCGCATCGGCCACCACCACCGCCGCCGATGTGCGCAGTCCGTGGCGTTTGTCACCGCCCAGCACAAAACCCGCGTTGAGCGCGGTGATGAGTCGGTCGGCCAGATGCATTGGTGTGCCTTCCGTTGCTTCGAAGCTCCGGGCCACCGCCTCAATCACCTCGGGACCCACGAGAATATTCCCCTGCGTCACATAGTTCTTGCCGGCACGATGCCCTGCCCACGCATTCGGGCCGGTCCCGGTGTGCTGGGCCGAACGGCCGTCGATCGAAATGACGGCCACCTGTCGCGACTGAAAGCCGCTGTCGGCCGCGAGTGCGCGCTTGAGCGCCGCGTCGGGGGCTTCGCCACGGGCCAGCGCATCGAGCAGCTCGGTACCGTACTCGGTGCGCGTGCTGGCTTGCGTGGCGACCGCACCCACGCCTTTGCGCACCCACGGCACGCCATTGCCCACGCAGGGCACGCGCGTGGTCACCGCCACGCCCACCTCGCCGGTGCGTGGATCGATACCGGCAATGGAGAAGGTGTGAAACACGAGCCCATCGCGCCATGCATACGGTTCCTGCGCCTGCACCACGCGCGGCGCGGTCGTTGAAGAGAGCGCAAGCACGGCGGCAATCATCAGCATTCGCATCAGCGTGGACCCGGGCCGAGGTAACGATCGAAGTGCGCAACGAGTTTGCGCAGCAGGTACGTGGCGTAATACGGGCGCTGCGTCCAGCCATGCGTGGCCGCGGGTGCGAACGCGAAGTCGAAATCCTTGCCGCGCTTCATGAACTCTTCCGCCAGCGCCACTGCCGACGAGAAGGGCACGACATCGTCCTGCATGCCGTGAATGAGCAGCAGATGATCGCGTAGGTTGCCGGCGTACTGCAACGCGCCGCGGGTAAACGTGGCCGGATGTGACTGCGGGCGTCGCACAATGGCGACGTCATCACTGCCGAACAGGTACGGGTCGGTTGCTGCGGCGCCAGCCACCCCCGCCTGAAACAGCCCCGGCTTCTTGAGCAGCGAATACACCGTGAGCGTGCCGCCGTAGCTGCTCCCCCAGATGCCGAAGCGCGACGCATCCACGAAGGGCAGGGACTTCATGTAGGTCACTGCGCTCTCGAGATCCTCGAGGTCGCCGCCGCCCCAGTCCATCAGGAACTTCTCGCGGAACTCGCGTCCGTACCCGGTGCTGCCGCGCACATCCACCTGCACCACGATGTAACCCTTCTCGAGGGCCAGGTACTGTTGCAGCATGCCATTCATGCCGCCCCACCGGTTGCGCACGGTGTTCGAGTACACCGGACCAAACAACACCGGGTAGTGCTTGGTGGAATCGATGTTGGGCGGATAGAACACGCGGATGCGCAACGGCAGCGTATCGGTGCCGTTGCGGATGTTCACGTACTGCGGCGCAATCCATGCGATCCGCGCAAACTCCGGCGTGGTGGACACCGTGACGCGGCGTTCTACAGCTCCGGCGCGCACGTCCAGCAGATACAGCTCCGTGGGCTGCACATCACTCGACGACAGCAGGGCAATCGTGCGTCCGTCGGGGGACACAAACGGCGTGTGCGTGCCCGCCCGCGTGGTGAGCTGCTGTGGCGTTCCGGTTGGCGCACCACCGCGCATCGCCACGCGAAAGACGTGGCGCTCTGATGGGCGCGGTGCCGAACTCACATAGTCGATGCTGGCGGTGGCTGCGCGCGGAATGCCGGGGCCGGCGACATCGTGAGGGCCCGGGGTGAGCATCACGGGCACCGTATCGCCGGGGATGACGCGATACAGCCGGTAGCGGTCGTCGAGGTCGCCGGTAAGAATGATGCTGCGGCCGTCGGCGCTCCACGCTGACGCAATATCGTTGTAGACGCGCGTCTCGCGATGATCACGCCACGCCACGCGCGGTGTCGGCGCATCGACCGTGAGTACGTGAATCGTGCGGTCGATCGCGTCATCGCTTTCGCGATCAATCATCAAGGTGCTGGTGGCCGACCACGCGAAGTGCACCACGCGGGTCCGGCTGGAATCGGGGAGCGCTACCGTGGAGAGCGTGCGCGTGCGCACATCCAGCAGGCCGATGGTGCGCACTTCGTTCGCCTGTCCCGGCGCGCCACGCCGCAGCGTATTCATCTGCACGGTGTCGCCCAGATAATACGGCATGCTGAAGCGCGGCACGCCGCGTCGATCCACCTGATGCACCGCAATCGTGCGCGAATCCGGTGACCAGGCGTACGACGGCGTTGGCCCACTCCACGTGGCGCCGCCGATCTCGACATCCCGCCCGAAGTACGTGCCGAGGGCGATCGTACCGATCGGCGCGACGGCCACGTTCGTGGCGCGGATCGGCGCATCACCGGGCAACGGCAGCAACCAGAGATCCCCATCCCGGAGGTACGACACCGTCGCGCCGTCGGGGGAGATCGCGAGTTCGCTCACCTCACCGCGACCGCTCGGCAGTGGCGTCGGC
>CANHTA010000071.1 GCA_947463135.1 Gemmatimonadota bacterium | reverse complement strand
GGAACCGGCGTCGCACGTTGCTGCGCGAGGCAATGGCCGGGGCCAGCAGCTTGATCGCGACCGGACGTTCGAGAATCACGTCGCGCGCGAGATACACGATGCCCATCCCGCCGCGGCCGATCTCACTCTGCAGCGAGAAGCGGCCGGCGAGGGCCGTCTGCAGTGCGACGAACGCCGGATCGGGAGCCGTGCTCATGGGAGCACCTTACGGCAGGTCAGAATTCGCGGCGCTTCATTTCCTTGAAAATGCCTTCGGCCTCAGAGCCCTCCAGCGGTTCAGTTGAGCCGCGTGTGGCTTCGAGCGTGGGATCGAACAGGCTGCGCGACGGCTTCTTTTGCTGCGAGGCTTTAGCGGCCGTTTTCTTGAGCAGGGCCTTGAGCTGCGAATCCTTCATGGGCACTCCGGTTAGGGGCTCCTTGATGTTGCGGGCAGCGACGGCGCCTGTAAAGGGAGGCCGCGAAGTCAGCCGCCACGCCGGCGCTGTAAATGGCCCCCTGGGTTTGTCGTCCGAGCAAGGTCAGCGCGGCGCCGGTGGCATGGCGAGCAGTCCCCGGATAACGTCGATGACCGCGCGGCCGGAGGGCTTGGACGGTGTCATGGCCTCAAAATGGCCGTCGCCCACAATGGTGACGGTGCGCGCGCTGTCGCCGCGCGCACGGGCGGCGCGCACAAAGGCGTCACGGACCGCCTCCGGTGCAATGAAATCGCGGTCTCCGGCGATGTGGACCGACGGGACACCGAGCGGGAGCCGCTCAATCGGGGACGCGTCACGGAGCCGTTCGGGTACGAGGTCGGGCAGCCCGCCCAGCAGCGATTCAACGGCCGGGTTTCCGCAGGTGCTTTTCTCCCGCGCATAAAACTCCCGCAGATCCGCAATGCCACCAATCGACACGACGCCTTGCAGCGGAAGCGGTGCGCCGCCGGCAACGGCGCTGGTGCGAGGGAGCGTACGTCGCGAGGCGAGCCAGAGCGCCAGATGGCCGCCCGCCGAATGCCCCGCCACCACGATCCGCGACGTATCAATGGGATAGAGACGCGCGAGTGAACGGACGTAGTCGGCACCGTCGGCCACATCGCGGAAGGTGCCGGGCCAGCCGCCGCCGGGGTGGTCGTAGCGGCGGTACTCCACATTCCAGGTGGCTATCCCCTGTTGAGCCAAGGCGTCGGCTAACGGTGCGCTGTTACGCACCGAGGCGTAGCGGGAGAGCCAGCAACCGCCGTGAATAATGACGGCGATGGGGGCGCGTGCTGTTGCCGTTGCCCCGTCCGGCAGGCGTAGCTCGCCGAACTGGAGGGAGTCGGTGCCGTACGCGATTCGCTGACCGGTGCGTCGTAACGGCATGGTATCAACATCGCCGGCACGCAGGAGTCGGGGAGTTGTGGCGGGGGGGGCGCCAGCGGGGGGAACACGCTCCTGCGCCTGGGCGGCCGGTGAGGGCGCGAGGGTTGAAACGGCGAGCAGGGCACCGAGCGCAATACGCGGGCAAGTTGGCATGCAGAGGAAAGTGGTGCGTGGCGGGGTGGCGGTCCAGCGGCCGGTGGCATGGCGCGCCAACACTGATTGACAGCGTGAAAATGCCGCGCTAGCATCTTGGGGCATTCGAGTCAGGAGGGCCGCGACCCGCAGGGCATGGTGTCGTGCATGGCTGTCCTGTCGCGAGCGCCGCGCGACGGTCCCACCACCGTCGCAGCCCGCGCGGGGGCTCCGACCGCGACACATACGAGTGCTCGGTGCGTACGGCAGGGCCGGACTCCGAACACACACCAATGGGAGTAGTGCCATGCGTACCACCGGCAAGGTGAAGTGGTTCAACGACGCGAAGGGATTCGGTTTCATCACGCCCGATGACGGCTCCAAGGATTGCTTCGTGCATCACTCGGCGATTCAGGGGGGCGGCTTCCGCACCTTGGCCGAGGGTGAGCGGGTGGAGTTTGACATCGTGCAGGGGCAGAAGGGTCCAGCGGCCGAGCAGGTCGTGAAGGTTCGCGGCTGAGTTCAACGTTCCGCACCGGAAACCACAACGGGCCACCAGCGATGCTGGTGGCCCGTTGTGTATGCGGTTGCGGCGGCGTGGTTACTTGATCTCGCCGTTGCCGCGGTAGTAATCGCCCAGCAGATGCTCGGCGAAGTATTCCATGAGCATGCGCTGATTGTACGGGCCGGTGCCGCGGTAGCCGTGCGGTTCGCCGGGGTAGATGAAGAAGTCGAAGCGCTTGTTGGCCTTGATCAGGGCGTTCGCGAGCCGGACGGTGCCGCCCGGATGCACGTTGTTGTCGAGATCACCGGTGGCGAGGGCGAGGTTGCCCTTGAGGTTGCCGGCGAGTTCGTCGTTGGTGGGCACGCGGATGTCGAACTTGATTTTGTCGACGTTGGTGGAGTCCTGCACGACTTCACGTGCCGCCGCGTTCGCGCCGGGGCCGCCACGACGCGCGGCGCCGGTACCACCGGCCCGCACCGCTCCGGCGGCGCTGTCGGCCTTGGCGACGACTTTCACGCCGTGGTTCCACTCGCTCCAGTTCTGGTTGTAGATGTTGTTGTCGTGATTGCCGGATTCCGACCACCCCACCTTGAAGAAGTCGTTATACGGCGGCAACAGCATGGCGGCGGCAGTCATGAAGCCACCACCCGAGTGACCGAAGATGCCAACCTTGTCGAGATCGATGAACGCGTGGCGCGCGCCGAGCTGCTCGATGGCGTACTTCTTATCGGCCAGCGCATAGTCGCGCATGTTGCCGTAGCCGTAGCGATGATAGGCAAGCGACCGCAGCGGGCTCCCGCCACGATGGCCCACTTCGATCACAATGAAGCCAAGTTGCGCGAGCTGCATGAGCGGACCGCGCACGCTGAAGCCCGTGGTCGTGCCCTCGGTTTGCGGGCCGGGATACACGTACGTGATGATCGGATACTTCTTGGTGCTGTCGAAGTCGAACGGCTTCCACATGTTGCCGTAGAGCTCCGTCACACCGTCGGCCGCCTTCACCGAGAACGTCTCGGCGTTCTTGAAGCCGAGTTCCTTCAGCTTCGACAGGTCCATTTCCTCGAGCGTGCTGAGGATGCGACCCGTGGCGCCGTCACGCAGGACCGACTTGAACGGCAGGTCCATGCGGGAGAACGAGTCGTAGATGTAGCGCTTGGTCGGTGAGACGATGCTGGGGGTGCCGTTCTCGCCGAGCGTGGAGGCGTGGTGCGCATTGCCGGCATCGAGGATTGTGAAGCCGCTGCCGTCGCCGTTCACGCGATACAGGTGGGTTTGATACAGCTGCTCACCCGGCTCACGTCCCTGACCCGATACCCACACCTGCTGTGTGGTAGAGTCGATGGCCACGATGCTGTTGGCGTTCCACTGTCCCGTGGTCAGTGCGCGCTTCTCGCCGCCATCGAAGCCATACACGTAGAACATGCCCCAACCGGTTTTCTGTGACCACCAGAGGAAGTCACCGCCCTGCTTGAGATAGGCCACGTTCTTCGGTTCGAGCGCGGCGCCTTCAATGGCGTCGGTCAGCAGCGTTTTGATGGCCCCCGTGGCCACATCGACTTCGATGAAATCCACAGCGCGCTGCGGGCGATCACGACGCACGAGGCGCACTTTGTCACCGTTCACGGGCCAGTGCACGTTCATGAGTGACTGGTCCTTCCACTTCGCCACGTTGATCTGCTTTACCGCTTTCTCGCCACGACGGTACACCCACAGCTCGCTGCGCGTGACGTCCTCTTCGCCGGGCATCGTGTACTTGTAGTGGATGAGTACGGGGCGCGGCTGCGCGAGCACGTTCACGAGGAACAGATCCTTCACCTTGCGCTGATCGCGACGGACAAAGGAGAAGGACTTGCCGTCGGGCGACCAGGTGACATTCGGGCGGATCCGTTGATCGCGGTTGTTGGCGTCATCGCCGTCCTCCTCCCCATCGGTTTGCTGACCGCCACCGGCGAGCGCGGCGAGTTGGCGCGCGTTTTCGGTGGTGTCCCGGTAGCCGAAGGAGTAGTCCATCACGCCGTCGGTGCTGATCTGCACCGTGTCGTTGCTGCTCTTCTCCACGAGGAACAGGTTGTGCATGCGTGCGAAGACGAACGCGGAGCTGTCCTTGTTGTAGTTGCGGAACTCGCCGCGTGTGCCGCCACCCTGTCCACCGCCTTGGGTGTTGAGTTCCTCATCCACCGGCGGCGGGGCGTTACGCACCACGCGTCCATTGGATTTCAGCGTTTCCGTGGCGAGCGTGTATTCGTAGCGCACCGTGTCCACCGTGAAGCGGAACGCCTTGTGGCTCTTGAGGAACGTGATGGTTTGGAAGGGCAGGTTGGTGGCGTCGTACGGCTTCTTGCTGAGTAACGTGAGCTGCTCGGCCAGTTTGGCCGGATCGAACAGCAGGCGCTTGGTGCCGCCGGTAGGAGAGGGCACAAACAGCATGAAGCGATTGCCTTTGCTGTCTTTCCAGTTGTAGTACATGGTGTCGGTCTTGCCCAGAAAGCGGGGTTGGACCGCCTGCGTGTACGTAATGGCGCGAAGGGCTGCTGTGCTGAAGCGATTGGCAAGGACCCAGTTGCCTTTGTTCACCCGACCTTCGTCGGCCTGGGTTGACTGGGGGCTGATCTGAGCGTGTGCCGCCCCACTGCTGGCGGCCAGCAGCGCGAGCGTACCGGCACAGCGTCCTACCCGACGCATGGCGTGAATCATGTCCTGCTTCCTCCGGAGGGCGAGAATGGCGACCGCACGGAACGGGTCGCCAACAAGAGATTTACTCGTCGGAACGGATCGCCGTTGAGTTCGTCGGGAAAAATGGGGGCTGGGGGCTCTTCGGGGGGGACGCGTGCTAGAGGAGGGGGGCTGGCAAGCGTGTGGTTGACGTTTGGGGTGCGGAACGTGTTTGTATAGCGGGCGCAAACACACCACACTTTTGGGAGCGATCATGGGTTTACTGGACGGCGCGTTGGGGGACATGGCTGGTGCCTTGCTGGGCAAGCAGTCTGCTGGGGTGGAGCAGCTGTTGGGCGGGTTCCTGGGGGCCAGCGCACCGGGCGGGGGTTCGTCATCGGCGCTGCTTACCATGGCCATGACACTGGTGCAGCAGCACGGCGGCCTTGGTGGGATTGTGCAGACGCTGCAGAGCGGCGGGTTGGGCGACGTGGTGTCGTCGTGGGTTGGCACCGGGGCGAATCAGGCGGTCTTGCCGACGCAGCTCGAGCACGCGCTGGGCGGTTCGGCGGTGGCGCAGGCGGCGGCGAGCGCGGGTGTTGACCCGTCGCAGGCGATGAATGGACTGGCGGCACTGCTGCCGGATCTCATCGATCGGCTCACGCCAGAGGGCACCGTGACGTCAGGGAGTCAGGCGATGCTCACGCAGGTGATGGGGCTGCTGCAGACCCGCTAACGGGTGGCATGCGGTGCGGGCTTTTGGGCGTGAAGTCAAGCCGACCTACGGCGCGGCGCGCTCCCGATACCGGGTGGTGAACACCGGCTGAATCCATGCGGTGGCGCCGCTGGAGTCGACGACGCGCACGCGCACGTACGTCTCGCTGCCGGTAAGCCGATATGACGGGGTGAGCGTCTTGTCGGTGGCGAGGATGTGGCCGTTGGCGCCGATGAACTGCGTGGTGTACTTGAAGTCGCCGGTGCGTGTGATGGTGAGCGAGAAGGCGGTTGGCGTGACGATGATCTCGGCGACGACCGGTCCGGTGCTGGCGTAGAAGCGGCCTTCGTCGAGCGCGGTGACGATCTCCCGCGCATCAAGCGCGCGCGCCCGCACCGCGACCCAGCCGCGTCCCGGGTTGGCGCGCGACTTGGCGAATTCTCCCTGAAAGTGGTGCGCGTCGTCCACCGCGATGCCGTAGATCTTTTTGCCGCGCGTGAGGATCGCGTCCCATGCGACTTCCATACTGGGCCAGTCACCGCCGCCGATGTTGTGCACGGTGGGATGCCCATTGAAGATCTCAAGCAGCCGGTCGTTCTTCACGCGGAAGAGCGTGGCGGTGTCGAGGCTCCAGAGGAAATTCGGATGGTTGATGTGCGGCACCGCGCGGTCGGCGCGAATCGCATCGACCGTCTTCTGCACGGTACCCAGCAGCGTACTGTCGCGCGGCGCGGCGATGACGCGGCTGATGTCCAGTGCATTCACGTGGACGGCGGCTTTCTGAAAGCTGGTGGTCACCTCTTCGCCCGGAATCAGCAAAAACGTCGAGTCCATCAACGACGCCAGGGTGGCCGGGTTCGTGAACACGTTGTGATCGGACAGCACGAGGAAATCGTATTTCCGGCTTTTGTACCAGCGCGCAACCTCCTCGGGCGACGTGTCGCCGTCGGAGTTCGTGGTGTGCGTGTGCGTATTGCCTTTGAGCCACCGCGTACCGGGGGCGGCATCGGGGACGAGAAAGCGCGCGGGTTGTGCGGAAGCGCCGCGCGCAACGAAGGGCAACCCGGCAGCAGCGAGGCCGAGCGCCAGCGTGCACGTCCTGACGTAGGGATTCATACCGCAAATACTGCCACCGGTTGGTCCGGTTTGCGAGCGGGTTACGGCATCGTGACGACAGCGTGGTGCTTTGGTGACGCAACCGCTCAAGACTTGCCATCAAACTCGTTGACCTCTCACTTATCCCGTGGCCATGTTCGATTTTGATCGTCTGTCTCGCCGGCGTTTCCGCGCAATGCTCCCGCTGGTTGTCGCGTTCGGCGTGGCCGCCTGTACCGACTCAAGCGAACCCTCGCAGCTGACGCAGCTGACGCTCTCCGTTCCATCCCCCAGCATCGTGACCGGCCAGCAGGTGGCGGTGACGCCGCTGCCGATCGATCAGTTCGGCGTGAGCATGCCGCCGGCGCAGATCGCATGGCGCTCCAGTGCCGCATCGATTGCCACGGTGTCTGCGGTTGGTGTGGTAACGGGCGTCGCCCCTGGCTCGGCCGTGGTGATCGCAACCTCCGGCGCATTGACGGCGCAGATTCCGATCACCGTCATCGGTGCGGCGCTGACATCGCTCACCATCACGGTTCCGTCGTTGGCACTGGTACAAGGGCAGACGGCCGCGGCTACGGCGAACGGTCTTGATCAGCTGAATCGACCCATCGCCACCGGCAACGTGACGTGGGCCAGCTCGTCGCCCGCCGTCGCGACGGTTGATGGTGCCGGCACTGTTCTCGCCGTGTCTCCGGGTTCGACGACCGTCACCGCCTCCGTCGGGACGATCTCCGCCTCGCGCACGATCACGGTGTCTGCACCACCGGCGATTCGTATCTCGGAAGTGGAGTCCAACGGTGGCACACCCGGCGACTGGACGGAACTGTTCAATCCAACGGCCGCGGCGGTTGACATCTCCGGCTGGAGCTTCAAGGACAACGACAACACGCGCACCTTCGCGTTTCCCGCGGGCACGGTGATTCCCGCCGGTGGCTACTACGTGGTGGAGGAAGCCGCATTCGGCTTTGGTCTCGGGGCCGCCGATGAGGCACGTCTGTTCACGCCGTTCGGTGTGCTGGTGGACAGCTACGCGTGGACGGCCCATGCGTTGACCACCTATGGTCGGTGTCCGACGCCAACGGGTGCGTTTGTCACGACTGCTGCGTCGACGAAAGGAGCCGCCAACGATTGCCGCGTGTTAGTGGTGGTGAATGAAGTGGAGTCGAACGGCGGGACGCCGGGCGATTGGATCGAGTTGTATAATCGGGGGACGACCGCCGTGAATGTCTCGGGGTTTGTGATTAAGGACAATGATGATTCGCGCACGACGACACTCCCGGCCGGCACCACGATCGAAGCCGGCGGATTCCTGGTGATTGAGGAAGCGCAGCTTGGCTTCGGACTCGGTGCCGCCGACGCGGCACGTGTGTTTGATCCGGCTGGGGCGCTGGTGGATTCGTACACGTGGACGGCGCACGCCACGACCACGTATGGGCGCTGCCCGGATGGCACGGGTCCCTTCTCGACGACGTCGTTCTCCACGAAGTCAGCTGCCAATGATTGTCGTTCAGCGGTTCGCATCAATGAAGTGGAATCAAACGGCGGCACACCGGGGGATTGGATCGAGCTATACAACGCCGGCACGAGCGCGGTGGATCTGTCGAACTTCCTCGTGAAGGACAACGACGATACACGCACCACGCGTTTGCCGGCTGGCGCGACCATTGCGCCGGGCGGCTACTATGTGATCGACGAAGATGTCCTTGGCTTCGGGCTGGGCGCGGGTGATGCCGCGCGCCTCTTCGACGCCGCCGGCACGTTGCTCGATGCGTACACGTGGACGGCGCACGCCGCGGTGACCTATGCCCGCTGCCCGAACGGCACGGGCGACTTCGGTGACGCCGCGGCCTCCACGAAGGGAGGTGCCAACAGCTGTGCGCCGGTGACCGGACCGACCACGTCGCCGTGGCCGGGCAGCGACGACGTGCGGACGGTTGACGGCACAGCGGTATTCGGCGGCAATCTGAGTGGACTCACCTATGAGGCGGCGGGCAGCGGCCAACCCGCGGTGTTGTGGGCGGCGCGCAATGGTCCGGGATCCATCTTCCGCCTCATCTTCAGCGGTGGCATTTGGACGCCGGATGCGAGCAATGGCTGGAGCACCGGAAAGCTGCTGCGTTTTCCTGACGGACTCGGTGAGCCTGATGCCGAGGGCATCACGATCGTGGCGGGTGCGTCGAGCGGCGGTGTGTACGTGGCCTCGGAACGCAACAACAGTGCGAACTCGGTGAGCCGGAACAGCATTCTGCGCTTTGACCCGTCCGTAACCGGCAGCACGCTCACGGCGACACACGAGTGGAATCTTACGGCCGATCTCCCAGCGGTTGGTGCCAACCTTGGTGTCGAGGCCATCACGTGGATTCCGGACAGCATGCTCGTGGCCAACGGATTCTTCGATGAGTCGAAGGGCAGGGCCTATGCGCCGGCGGACTACGCGAACCACGGCACCGGTATCTTTCTGGTGGGTGTCGAGGCCAACGGGATCATCTATGCGTACGCGCTGAACCACGCGACCAACAGTGCGACGCGCGTGGCCACCATGGCGACGGGATTCCCGGGCGTGATGGGGATGGAGTACGATCGCGAGACCGGGTATCTGTGGGCGACCTGCGACGATGGCTGTGGCAACACCGCCGGTGTCTTGCAGATTGACGTCGCGGCGGGTTCTCCAACCCGTGGACGCTTCCTCGCTCCGCGGCGGTATGCTCGGCCAACGACCTTGCCGAACATCAACAACGAGGGCTTTGCCTTCGCGCCGCAGTCGGTCTGCGCGGGCGGGCGGCGGCCGGTGTTCTGGGCCGACGACAGTGAAACGGCGGGGCACTCCATCCGCAGTGCGAGCATTCCGTGTGCGACCTTCAGCCGTGCACCGAGTACCTTCCGACGCCCCGGTGGTTTGGATCACTGACGAGAGCATTCGCGCGCTTGCGCCAGATCGGGCCTTCTCGCGGGCTGATCCGGCGCTGGCGCAGCTGGTGCTCAGTCACAACCCGGACACCGTGGATATGCCCGGCTGGGGCGCCTACGGCGGATGGGTGCTGGAGGACCACACGCTTAGTGGCCAGTGCAAGCCACCATTCTTGCCGCCGCCGTTCGGCAAAACATCAGCTACGCCACCGGCGCGGTCTCTAACCGCTGCATCGTCGCTCCTCGCGGAGTCCGTAGCGACGATGCAGTTTGTATGACGTGTTACCTGTGCGGCTGATTCGTACGGTTACCTCTCGCTCCGGTGAGTACGTCATCTCGCGGTTCATCAATACGGACTGAGTCCCCACTGTCAGCCCGACCCTCAATCGGACCACCTATGTCGAAATTTCTGCACGTCGCGTTGTTGTCGTCCTTGCTCCTGTCCGGGGTGACGTCACTGCAGGCCCAATCCACCAAGGGCCTTTTCCTGGGCATCCAGTACTCGGGATCGAGCGTGAGCGTGCAGTCCGCGGCGAACGATCTCGAATTCGGTGGGGGCTTCGGCTTGCATGCAGGGCTGGGACTGACCGACGCGTTTTCGGTGCTCGCGAACTTCGATCGGAGTGTGCTCACCGGCTCCAACAGCACCGACGTGACGCTCACACAGTATGACGCGCTCCTTCGGATGCACCTGTTTCCCGGAGCCGGCTCGCGACTCCGCGTGTTTGTCACGGGAGGCGCGACGGCGCGCACCGCCAATTCCGGACGAGACTTCGAGGGGATTGCGCCCACAGGCGGGGCAGGCGCGCACCTTTCTATCGCGCGGATGATCGCCGTGAATGCCACGGCCTTGTGGACGTTCGGCAATCTCACGCAGGCCAGTGCGCTCACCACTCGGCAGGACGAGCAGTTCAAGTCCACCGGCACACGGGTACAGGCTGGCGTGTCGCTCTATCTCTTCGGTCGCTGATACGTCGTGACCCGGGTGTGACAACAAATGCGGGGGAGACGGCCGAAGCCATCTCCCCCGCGTGTTTGTCTGGTCCACCTGCGCGGTGCCAGCCGCCACCGAGCTCCAGCGCCTTGGTTGACATCTTTGAGCGCTATGGTCATAGTCATGACTATGGTCACAGTGTCCAAGAGCGCCCTGAAGGCCCGTATGCTCGAGTTCTTCCGTGAAGTTGAGCGGACCGGTGAGGAGCTGGTGGTGACCAGCGACGGCGTGCCGGTGCTGAAGGTGGTGCCGTTCAGCCAGACCCGCTCGGTCGACGACGCGTTCGCCGACGTGCGTGGAGCACTCACGTGGACGGGCGACATCGATGCCCCGACGGACGCCGAGTGGCCCGCGTCATGAGCGGCAGGTGAGTCGCGTGGTGCTCGACACGTCGGCGCTGCTGTTCTGGACGCTGGCGCCCGAGCGGCTGTCGGCGCGGGCCCGTGTGGCGATTGATGGGGCCACGCCGTTCGGCTGGCTGGCCAGCGCGATCTCTCTCTGGGAGATCGGCCTCAAGGTGCAGCGTGGTCAGCTGTCGCTCGGGGTGACGTTTGCCGAGTACGTGCAGCGCCTGCAACTCGTGGATGGCTTGGTGCTCGCGCCCGTGGACGTCCGCACGTGGCTGCGCACCCTCGAGTTGGATTGGGCGCATCGCGATCCGGCTGATCGCGTGATCGTGGCGACGGCGGAGTTGCAGGCGCTCCCGTTGATCACGTCGGATGCGGAGATGGGGCGGTACTACGCGGACGTGGTGTGGTGATTGGCGCGCGGCCCGCGCATTGTCGTCGCCGATGCAATTCGGTCGTCGGGTTCATCATGCTGATCGGAGCTGCGGCGGTCGCGCTTCCGCAAACCGTCAACGCGCAGCAGCTGCGCGGCGTGGTGAGAGATTCACTGGCGAGGCCACTCGCCGGTGCGGAGGTCATCCTGTCGTCCAATGGGGATCGCGTGCGCAGTGATTCGCTGGGGCGTTTTGTGTTGGCGGTCCCATCGCGCGCCGTTGATACCCTTCGTGTGCGGTTAATCGGGTATCGACCCGCTGAACAACGCATCTCAACCGCAAACGTCGCGAGCGAGTTGGTCGTCGTACTCCGGCGGTATCCGCAGATGCTGGATACCGTGCGCGCACGAGCCGATCAGGATCGATGCACTCGCGACGCCTTGAGCGGGTTCGAATGTCGCCGCGCGGCCGGGCGTGGCCTTTTTCGCGATGCCGGGCAGCTGCGAGCGCTCCGTCCGCAAACGTGGGCGGACATGTTTGATGGGATGCCCGGCTTGCGTCGCGTGCCGCGGAATGGCCCGAATGGATTTGACGTGCGCGTCGGGGTCGCACCGAGTCGTTGTCTCGTGGAGCTGTGGAACGGTCAGCTCCCCATGACCAAGGAGATGGACATGCCGTTTGCTCCGGATGAATCGTGGAGCCCGAACGATGTGATCGCGCTCGAGATGTATGCCGAGTACCGCGACGTGCCGGGGCCGTACCGAGGGGCGGCGTGGCCGGTGGACTCGTCGCAGCCCTGCGTGCTGGTGATCTACTGGCTGCGCGGCGCGGCGCGACGATAGAGATCCAAAGAAACATGAGCAAGCTTAACTGCTCGCTTTACTAGCTGCTCACTGAGATCGTGCCCGTCCATGCGCTTTTCTTGGTCGGCAGCGGCTGCGCTGATGATCTCGGCGGGCTTGCCTACCCAGGCCTCTAGGTCTCGCCTGGCTTCCACATAAAGCTGCTGCGGTCTGCTCTAGTGTCCTGAACCAGAAGTTCGTTGACAAAACCGTTTGACGCTCTCGAGGATTTCGTCGGCGGTCTTGGTCCACACGAACGGCTTCGGTTTCGTGTTCGTGTGGGCGATGTAGCTCATGATCGCCGTCTCGAGCGCGTCGGTGCTCCGATGCGCGCTCCGCTGCAGTTGCTTGCGCGTGAGTTCGCCAAACCATCGCTCGACCATGTTCAGCCACGAGGCGCTGGTCGGCGTAAAGTGCAGGTGGTACCGCGGGCGCTTCGCGAGCCAACGCCGAATGGTCGCGGTCTTGTGGGTGCCGTAGTTGTCGAGGATCAGATGTACGTCGAGATCCGCCGGCACGCTCCGGTCAATCTGATCCAAGAAGCGCCGGAACTCCTGGCTGCGATGGCGGGCTTCACAGCGCCCGATGACTTCGCCGCTTTTCGCATCGAGGGCCGCGAAGAGCGAGACGGTGCCGTGCCGCACGTAGTCGTGCGTCCGGCGTTCCACTTGGCCGGGCCGCATGGGCAACAGCGGTTGCGTGCGATCCAGCGCCTGAATCTGCGACTTCTCATCAACGCACAGCACCAGTGCGCGATCCGGCGGATCCAGATACAAGCCCACGATGTCGCGGACCTTCTCGATAAACTGCGGATCCGTCGACAATTTGAACGTCTCCACGCGATGCGGTTGCAAGCCAAACGCGCGCCACATCCGACTCACGGTGCTCTGGCTCAGACCGAGCTTCGCCGCGAGCGACCGCGTACTCCAATGCGTCGCGTCCTTCGGCTTGGACTCGAGCGTCGTGCGAATGGCGGCCTCAATCGCCGCGTCGGAGATCGTGCGCGGCGCGCCGACGCGCGGTTCATCCAACAAACCGGCCAGTCGCTGTCGCAGAAATCGACGACGCCATTTCCCGACCGTCGGGATCACGACGCCGAGCTTGGCCGCGATGGCCGTGTTCGTGGCGCCCGTGCTCGCGGCGAGAATGATGCGCGCCCGCAGGGCAGTCGCCTGCGCCGTGCGGCGCCGCCGCGTCCATTGCTGCAGCGTCGCGCGCTCATCGTCGGTCAACACCACGGGGGGCAGCTTCGCAGAGGGCATCGCATCTCCAAGTTACTGGAGAAACGCAGACCTCGCCAATTTCGTTGAAACGAACTTCTGACTCAGGACACTAGATGTAGATGACAAGGAGGTTGTTCACAGGGGATAATGGCTGCAAGCTGAGGTTGTCGAGACATCAATCCACAACCATCAGAGCCCCCATGAACATCCACAAGTTGGCACGTCTCACCCCGTTTGGGCGAGAGGTGGTGGTGCAACGCGTTGCCGCGGGTGTGCCGGTCAGTACCGTCGCACGGGACGCCGGCGTTTCTCGCCAGACCGTCTACAAGTGGTGCCGCCGCGCCGAGGCGGACGCGCCAGATGCCCTGCACGACCGCGCGTCCACGCCACATCACTCGCCTCAGCGACTCGTCCGCTATCGCCGCCGGCAGATCGAAAAGCGGCGACGGCAGCGCTGGAGCAGTCGGCGTATTGCCCAGTACTACGATCTGCCGATCTCCACGGTGGTCACCGAGATTCGGCGGCTCGGCTTGAATCGGATGGCGTCGCTGGAGCCTCCACGCCCGGTGGTACGCTACGAGCGCGAGCGGCCGGGTGAACTCGTGCACCTCGACATCAAGAAGCTCGGGAAGATCGGGCGCGTCGGGCATCGGATCCACGGCAACCGTCGGACGCGCGTGCACGGCATCGGCTGGGAGTACACGCATGTCGCCATCGACGATCACTCCCGGCTGTCCTACGCCGAGGTCCTCGCCGATGAAACGTCGGAGACCACGGCGGGCTTTCTGCGACGCGCCGTGGCCTGGTATGCCGCGCAGGGCATCACCGTGGAGCGTCTGCTGACCGACAACGGGAGTGCCTATCGCTCGTACCACTTCGCCCACGTAGCGCTCGAGCTGGGCATCAGCCAACGCTTTACGCAGGCCTATCGCCCGCAGACCAACGGCAAAGCCGAACGCTTCATCCGCACGCTGCTGACCGAGTGGGCGTACGCCACCGCGTACGGCCGCTCGGCCCGACGCACCGCCGCCTTACCGATCTACCTCACTTACTACAACTTTCACCGACGGCACAGCGCCCTCCACGACGCGCCACCGGCCTCACGCCTGCCCATCGCCGTGTGAACAACGTCCTTGTCATCTACATCTAGTGTCCTGAGTCAGAAGTTCGTTTCAACGAAATTGGCGAGGTCTGCGTTTCTCCAGTAACTTGGAGATGCGATGCCCTCTGCGAAGCTGCCCCCCGTGGTGTTGACCGACGATGAGCGC
>CANHTA010000070.1 GCA_947463135.1 Gemmatimonadota bacterium | reverse complement strand
GGTGGGGCAGGGGTTCCGGGTGGCGATTTGTGAGCAGGTTGAGGACCCGAAGTTCGCCAAGGGGCTGGTGAAGCGCGAAGTGGTGGAGACGATCACCCCCGGTGCGGTATTCGCGGACGATCTGCTGGATGGCGCGCGGGCCAACTATGTGTGTGCGATCGCCACCGGCCGGGATACGTCGCGCGACGGATTGCGCGATCAGATCGGTATTGCCGCCGCGGATCTTTCAACGGGCGAGTGCCGGTTGTTTGTGGTGACGCCAATGGACGCCCCTGCGGTGCTGGCGCGGTTGGCGCCGCGCGAACTGTTGGTGGTTCGCGGGGCCCGGCATGTTGAGCTGGCCGCTGCGATGCGTGCGGTGGATGAGGTGCTCACCACCGAGCGTGAAGGGTGGGAGTTTGATGCGCAATTGGCCAGCGATGAACTCGCGCGTCAATTTGCGGTGCGTTCCTTAGACGGCTTCGGGTTGGGCAGTGAGGATACGGGCGCGATCGGCGCTGCCGGCGCTCTGCTGCGCTACTTGCGGGAATTGCAGCCGGGCGGTGTGCCACACCTGGCTCGGCCGGTCGTTGAGCGTCCCGGTGGGGTGATGCCGCTGGATGAGATGACGCGGCGGAATCTCGAGTTGGTGGAGTCGCTCCGTGGTGGCGAGCAGGCGGGGACGCTGTTGTCGGTGCTGGATCGCACGGCCACGCCCATGGGTCAGCGGCTGTTGCGTCAGTGGTTGCTGGCGCCGTTACTCGATCGCTCAGCGATTGAGCTACGGCTTGATGCAGTGACGGTGCTGGTGCGTGACCCGGTGGGGCGTGCAGCGGTGCGTGAAGCCCTCGACGGGGTGCGCGACGTGGAGCGGCTCGCCAGCAAGGCCGCAGCGGCACGTGTCACACCACGCGAGTTGCGCGCTCTTGGTGATTCGCTGGCCCGGCTTCCGTTGGTGGCGGGTGCGGTCCGCGCGGCGCTGGCGCACGTGGCCCAGGGTCATTCGAGTGGTGGTCAGCTGTCGCTGATGCTGGAGGATTGGGACGATGGGCGCGACTGCGCCGAACTTCTCACCACCATGCTGGTGCCACGTCCCCCGCAGATGATTGGTGACGAAGAGACGATCGCACCGGGTCGTGATGCCGAACTCGACGCTTTGCGCGTGCTGCGTGATGGTGGAAAGGATGCGATTGCCACGATTCAGGCGGAGGAGCGCGCGCGCACGGGGATCAGTTCACTGAAGGTGGGCTACAACCGGGTGTTCGGATATTTTCTCGAGATTTCCAACGCGAATAAGCATCTGGTGCCCGACGATTATCAACGTCGGCAAACGCTCACCGGTGCTGAACGGTACGTGACGCCGGCGCTCAAGGAGTACGAGGAGAAGGTATTGAGTGCGGCGGAACGGATTGAGGCGCGTGAGCGTGAGCTGTTTGAGCAGTTGCGTCGCGAGACGGGAGCCGAGATTGCGCGTTGGCAGCAGGTGGCTCGACGTGTGGCCACAATCGATGTGTTGACGGCGTTTGCGGAGGTGGCCGAGCGTGAGCAGTACGCCCGACCAGAGCTGTCGGATGGGTTCGATCTGGAGATCGTTGCCGGTCGACATCCGGTGGTGGAGCGCATGATGGCACGCGAGAAGTTCATACCGAATGATTTGGTGTTAAACGATGCGGGCCAGATGATCGTGCTCACGGGCCCGAATATGGCGGGGAAGAGCACGATCTTGCGTCAGGTTGGATTGATCCAGCTCATGGCCCAGGTTGGCGCCTATGTGCCGGCGCGTCGGGCGCAGTTACCCATCGTGGACCGGCTGTTCACGCGCGTGGGTGCCAGCGACAATCTGGTGCGTGGTCAGTCTACGTTTATGGTGGAGATGAGCGAAACGAGCGCCATTTTGCACACGGCCACGAAGCACTCGTTGGTGCTGCTTGATGAGATCGGCCGTGGCACGAGCACATATGATGGCGTCTCGATTGCGTGGAGTGTGAGCGAGCATCTGCACGATGTGATCGGCTGTAAGACGGTGTTTGCCACGCACTACCATGAGCTCACGCAGCTGGCGAGTGAGCTGCCGGGGGTGCGCAACTTTACGGTGGCGGTTCGTGAGGTTGGTGATCAGGTGCTCTTCTTACACACGTTGATTCCGGGTGGCGCCGACCGTTCGTACGGGATTGAGGTGGGGCGGCTCGCCGGGCTTCCTGCGGCGGTGATTGCGCGCGCCAAGGAGGTGCTGGCACTCCTTGAGGGTGAAGGGGAGCAGATGGCCTCGCGTTTAACGGCCGATGGGTTGTCGGCTCCGAAGAGCACGACGCGCAGGGGGCCGCGCATGAAGCAGGCGGGTGCTCCTACGCCGCAACTCGGGTTTTTCGGCGATGCGGTGGCTACGTCGGTTCCAGATCCGGCGTTAACGCGTTTGGCGGATGCGGTGGGCGCGCTTGAGCCGGATCAGATGACGCCGCTACAGGCGCTGACGGCGCTCGCGTCGTTGAAGCAGTCGCTGAGCGACTGACGGTGTCGCTCTCGTTCCCGGCGCCGCTTCGGAAGCCCACGCGGGCTGAGCTGGCGGCAGCCGTCGATCTGGTGGTGCCGGATCTGATTGCGCCGGGGCTTCGGGTCTTGTTTTGCGGGATCAATCCGGGGTTGTACACGGCCGCGATCGGGCATCACTTCGGTCGGCCAGGCAATCGTTTCTGGCCCGCCTTGTACGGCGCCGGGTTTACGCCGCGTTTGTTTGCGCCGTGGGAGGAGCAGGCGTTGTTGCCGCTGGGTTATGGCATTACCAACATGGTGCAGCGAACGACGGCAACGGCGGCTGAGCTTCACGCTGATGAGTATGTCGCGGGTGGTCAGCGTCTGCACGGTGTGGTTGCGCGTTATCGCCCACGCGTGGTGGCGTTTCTTGGCATCGGCGCGTATCGCACAGCGTTTGGCCGCCCTCGGGCGGTGTTGGGCTTACAGCCGGAACGGCTGAGTGAGTCTGCGCTGTGGCTGTTACCGAGTCCCAGCGGCTTAAACGCGAATCACCAGCTGGCTGATCTTGTTGCGTTGTTGCGTGATTTACGGGAGTGGGTGGACGGCTGAGCGGGTGTGTTTTTGTTGGATTTTGTTTGGATAAGAACGGAACCAGACGGTTCAAGCATGAACGGATAGGAACAGATAGGAACGGGTAGCAACGGATTAGACTGGTGCCTCACTGGAGTGGGATCCGTTGGTATCTGTTGGTATCGATTCGTATCCGTTTCCTCAGGAACCGTATTTTTCCGTTGGTATCCCGTTGATTTTTTGTGGGGATACAAACGGAACCAGACGGTTCCAGCGTGAACGGATAGGAACAGATAGCAACGGATTGGACTGGTGTATAGCTGGGGTGGATCCGTTGGTATCTGTTGGTATCGATTCGTATCCGTTTCCTCAGGAACCGTATTTTTCCGTTGGTATCCCGTTGATTTTTTATGGGGATACAAACGGAACCAGACGGTTCAAGCATGAACGGATAGGAACAGATAGGAACGGGTAGCAACGGATTAGACTGGTGCCTCACTGGGATGGATCCGTTGGTATCGATTCGTATCCGTTTCCTCAGGAACCGTATTTTTCCGTTCCTATCCCGTTGCGGTTTGGGTTCGCTTGAGGTCTTCACCCTTTTCATCCTGCTAGCATCTCACCGATGGCCATTCTTTCCAGCATGCGACGTTCGCGCACGGCGTCGGCCGTGATTCTGTTTGGCACCGTGGCATTCGTTTCCACTGCCGGTGCATTTGGTGCGTGTGGCGGGGAGCGCGGTGAAGTCGCTGTGGATCGCGGTGATAGCACCGCAACTATTTCAGCGCGCACGCCGACCTACAGCTTTGAGGTGGTACGCAGCTATCCGCACGATCCCAAAGCCTTTACCCAGGGATTGGTGTGGCATGACGACCGGCTCTTCGAGAGCACGGGTCAGGTGGGGCAATCGAACATTCGCGAAGTTGAACTCCAGTCCGGTCGGGTGATCCGGCAGCAGGATCTCGATGCGCCGCATTTCGGTGAAGGCATTGTGCTGCTTGGTGACAACCTATTTCAGATCACCTGGACCACCGGTAGCGCCTTCGTATACGACTGGAAAAGCTTCAGGCGTACCGGGGAGTTCAGCTATGACGGCGAAGGGTGGGGACTCACCACCGACGGTACGTCCATCATCATGAGCAATGGGACCCCGTCACTGGTTTGGCGTGACCCGGCCACCTTTGCCGTGCAAAAACGTCTTACGGTGACCGATCATGGCACCCCCGTGTCGCAGCTCAATGAGCTGGAGTGGGTGAAGGGGGAAATCTGGGCGAACATCTGGCAGAGCGAGCAGATTGCGCGCATTGATCCCGCCACCGGTCAGGTAACCGGATGGATTGACCTCGCTGGCATCCTGCCCGCCATCGATCGTACCGGCAACGAAGATGTCATGAACGGCATCGCGTACGATGCCGTACGCGACCGGCTGTTCGTTACCGGGAAGCTGTGGTCCAAACTGTACGAAATCACACTGAAGCAGCGGTCATAAGCCCGCGCTACGGCGCGGTGCCTACCGCAGACGGACTAAGGCGTATCTGAGCGTGTTTGGTGGGAGGGCGCCGTTTGATGACAGGGTGATCACGGCGCTGCGTCCGGCAGGGATGCCGAAGCGTACGAACGAACTGGTGCCGCCGGCGAGTGGTACGCGTTGCGGCAATCCTGAAATCAGCGACCGGGTGGCAATCGGATACACCCCCAACGCGGCCCCTCCCGAGAAGCGCAGCCCCGGGAAAATGCTGCGGAAATTCCACGACGGCGTGAGGTACTGTGGTGACAGCGCGGCGGTGGTTGCCGCCGAGAAATCGTCGGCGATCAACGACACCGACCAGTCACGCAGATAATCGGCAAACTGACCGCCGGCGAGCACATTCTGCAAATTGGCCACGCCCGTGGTGGTGGAATTCACGAGCGACCGCAGGAAAGGGGCTTCCCCCGTTTCCCCCTGACGGCCGGCTGCGTAGCGCAGAAAATTCCAGATAGCCCCGCGCGTGGCTAATGAGTCATTGGGTGCGTACGGCGAGTTCACCTCAGGCGCGATGAGATAGCTGTAGAACCGGGAAAAATTCTGCGAGGCATAGTTCCGGAACTGGTCGGAACGCTCCGTGTTCGCCGCCACGTTCGCGAGCGTGAGATTCTGCCGTGAGGTCACATTGGTGATGCGGAAATACAGCAACTCCTCGGCCACATGCGATAAACCCTCGTCCAGCCACGTTTCCTCGTTGGGGCGAGCACCCGTGTTCACATAGAGTCGCCGCGACGCATTAATGAGATGCTGGAATTCGTGTACAATGGTGGTGAGGTTGAGCCGTGTCACCTCGTCCTTCGTGCGCTTGTTGGTGTTCACGCTGCCGGTGGGATCGGGCACCAGCAGATAAAACATCTCGGTTTCGTTGGAGCCCGCGCAGGCGGATAGGCCATTTCTGGCTGTTTTCGGATACAAGTCGCGCGCAAAGAAAAAGCCGCCGATGGTGTAGGGCGCCCCCGCTGGCGTGAGCGCATTCACGGCACGTGTGAAATACAGCACGATCTTGCCGTACCCACTGATGTTGGTGGGCGCACCGAAGGCGGTGGTGTCGATGGGAAAGACCAGCGTATCAAAGGTGGCCGCGATCGATGCGTACTCGGCATCGGTGTAGCCATCAGTGGGGTTCGCGTTGTCGTGCAGAATGATCGACTTCGTTCCCACCGCTGCCACCCGTCCCGGTTTGATGTCGGCGTTGGCGCAGGCCACATTGGCGTTCACGTTGAGACGTAACACGTCCCCCACCTTCACCTCCGCCGCCGTAACGGCAAAGGGGGTGGGCGACTGTGTGCGTAGCCCCTCGGCGCTTCGCGACTGCATCCACGCCCGTGCCTCCGGTACCAGCGGAGCGAGCTCACGCGCGGCGGTTTCACGACGCGCCAGTTCAGCGGCGCGTACCGGGGAGAGCAGGTCCGGTGACGCGAACCCGGAGCTGACGGCTGCCGTGGAGGCTGTGGGTGCGCCCCAGAGTGTTTCCACCGGATGAGCCCCGCCCGGGCCCGCATCGGCGGTGATCGCCGCGATCGTCGGGCCCGTGGTACCGAAAGCCATCACGTCCATGATGGACGCGGTGCCAAAGGCGGTGGCCGTGGACACCAGCGTGAGGGCGTACTCCCCGCTGGTCACTGTCGGTGAACGGAGACAGGCGGTGATACTGGTGCTCCCCGTTGGCGGAATGAACACCTCGCCGAGCGCCATGTCGCGCGGGGCAACCGGTCCACACACCGAGGATCCGGCGGGGGAGATGGTGACCGGGACGGTATCGGCCCGGGCCGACGCTTCCACTACCACCCGCGCTGTCCCGACCGCTAGGGCCGTAACCAGCCCTGTGCTGCTGGCGGTGGCCAGCGCGGGGTCGAGCGAGCTGAAGGAGATGGCCTGACCGCTGATGGTGTTGCCGTACTGATCGCGCAACGCGCCCCGCACGCGGAGCGTGTCGCCTACATTGAGAAAGGCGGCCTCCGGTGACGCAACCAGCAGCGCCGCGGGACCGGTTGCTACGGTGGCAATGAAGGAGACCGGCGTAACGCCATTCACTTGGGCCGTCATCCGCCCCGTGCCGGCCGTGGTGCCCAGCGTCCACACCGTGGTGGCTACGCCACGCGCGTTGGTGGTCGAACTCGTGGGCGCCACCGTGCCTGACCCCGGGGCGACGTCCCAGTCCACCCGCGTGCCGGCAATGGTGTTCCCCTTGTTATCGGTCACCACCACCGCGAGCGGGACAGCGAGCGCGGTGCCCACGACCCCGCTTTGCGCGTTTCCGTCTTGAATGGTGAGGGTGGCCGGAACCGGTCCCGGGCCCGTGCTTTTCTCCCCAGAGCAGGCGCTCACCAGCAGCAGGAGCGTACCACCCGCGAGAAGCCGGCGAGACGCACAGCCCAACCGGCGGGCGGTGGTGAATCGATCAGACAGACGGTAAACCGGGCGCATGGGTGCGGCGGATAAGAGAGGGACGGACGCTGCCGCCGAGTGTGTGTGGCAGGTGTACATTCCGACAGGTTACCGGGTGGGACGCAACTTGCGTGGCGTCCCATGTTGTTCACCCTCGCCCGGCATCGTGGTTCCCAACGGGGGCCGTGGATACGCAGAACATACAGGGCCACGTGCTCCTTCGGCTGCCGTTGATCGTTCCCGAGACATTTCCAATTCCCGGTAGACCTCCGCGTCCCCGGGACCCTCTGTGACTCCATCTGCCATGACCACTCTCCAGGCCAGCGCCATGCTCCATCACGCGGCGTCCACCGAGGCTGCGGTACCCGAAGAACACGTGCGCCATCGTCGTCCCTATGGCAGTGTGTTGGAAACGATTGGATGGACACCGATGATCCGGTTGTCGCGCATTGCGCGAGGAATCCGGACGCCGTTTTACGGGAAGGCCGACTTCTTCAATCCCGGCGGCAGTGTGAAGGACCGGGTGGGGATGCCCATGATTGAGTCCCACGAACGGGCCGGCACGTTGAAGCCGGGGGGCACCATTGTGGAGGCCACCAGCGGCAATACCGGTGTGGGGCTGGCGATTGCGGCTGCCCTCAAAGGGTATCGTTGCATCTTCACGATGCCGGACAAGATGTCGCAGGAAAAGGTGCGGTTGCTCAAGGCGTTCGGTGCCGAAGTGATTATCACCCCCACCGCCGTGGCGCACGACCATCCGCAGAACTACGTGATGATGGCCAAGCGCATTGTGCGGGAAACGCCGGGTGCGGTGCTGGCCGGGCAATTCGAGAATCCGGCGAACCCCGCGGCGCATCTGGCCACCACGGGTCCCGAAATCTGGGAGCAGACCGACGGGCGGATTACGCACTTCGTGGCGGGGGCCGGCACGGGCGGCACGATTACCGGCGTCGCGCGCTATCTCAAAGAGAAAAATCCCAACATCAGGATTATCGCGGCCGACCCTATGGGGTCGGTGCTGGCGGAGCTGTGGCGGAGTAAGGGGGAAGGGCACCCTACCGGCGCGCCGTATAAAGTGGAAGGGGTGGGTCAGGACTGCGTTCCGCTGACGCTGGACATGAGCATGATTGACGAGTTCATCTCGGTGAGCGACAAGGACGCCTTCGGCATGGCGCGTCGGTTGACGCGTGAGGAAGGCATTTTTGTGGGTGGATCGGCGGGGATGATTGCTCACGCCGCGCTCAATGTGGCGCGTCGGCTCGATGATCCGGAGGCGTGCGTGGTGACCTTCCTGTGCGACACCGGCGAGCGCTATCTCAGCAAGGTGTTTAACGACGAATGGATGCGGGAGAATCAACTGCTGGACGTGTCGCCCACGACCATCGAAGCGGTGCTTGGGAACAAGGACGCCAGTGCGCCGGCCATTGTGAGTGTGGCACCCGGGACATCGGTGCGTCAGGCGATCCGGCTGATGGCGTTGCACAACGTGTCGCAGGTCCCGGTGATGGAGGGGTCGGTGTGCATCGGCAGTGTGGCGGAATCGCAGCTCACGTCCAAGTCGCTGGCCGATCCGAAGGTGCTGGATCAGTCGGTGAGCGACGTGATGGATCAGCCGTTTCCGGTGGTGGAGAACGATCAGCCCGTGGAGAGCGTGGCCAAGCTGTTGTCGAAGAGCAACCGGGCGGTGCTCATGAAAAAGGACGGCGTGGTGCAAGGGATCGTGACGCGTTTTGATGTGCTCGAACATTTGATGCATCGGTAGCTGGCGCCGGACACCGAGATCAGCGACGCGGTGCGGTTTTAGAAGGACGCTCACATCACGATGCTGGGACGTGAAAGGGACAGTGGGTGAACGGGGGGCACGTCAGGTTGTGTGCTCAACCGGTCCCCACTCACCACCTCGACCCTGAGCGCCCTGTGTACCCCCGTCCCCCCCTCCGCCCGTTCGTCACGTTACGAGCACTGATTCCGGCGCTGGCCCTATCCCTCGCGGCTGGGTGCGTCGATACGAATCCCACCGAGCCGATTGCCAACGAGCCGAACGTCCCCTCCACCCTCAGGGGACGCGCTGTCAATGTGCTCGGCACCGTATCGGTGACCAACAAAAATGTCACGTTTAATGTTTGGGATTCCGGCCAGATTGACGGCGACATCATTTCGCTGAATGTGAACGGCGACTGGGTACTCGAGAACTACACGCTCGGCGCCACAAAGCGCGCCATCTCGGTGACGCTTCCCTCGCGCGGCTACAGCTACGTGGTGCTGTATGCCCACAACGAGGGCTCGCTGCCACCGAACACAGCGGCGCTCTCCATCAATGACGGCGCGCGGGAACAGAACCTGGTGCTCTCCGCCAACCTGCAAACCAACGGGGCCTACAACCTCAGGGTGACTCCGTAATGCGGTCCCCTGTACTCGCTATCCCTCACTTCATCATGGAGATTCGCATGCGTTTTATCCCACTCCTTCGCGCGCTTGTGGTGCTCGCCGCCTTCCCCTTCGCTGCCGCGCGCGCGCAGGACAAAGTGGTTATCAATGCCGATAACGCCAAGATGCACGAGCAACCGAGCATGACCGCACCGGGGAAACCCGTTACCCGCGGTACCGCGCTCATTGTGCTTGAGCGCAACGGCACCTGGATTACCGTCTTCGATGGTCGCGTCCAAGGCTTTGTGCACGCTGCGCTTGTCGTACCAGTAGCGCCGCCGACCCCACAGGCTACGCCCGTTCCGCCAGCGGCACCGATGTATCCGCCGCAGGCTACACCGATGTATCCGCCGCAGGCTGCGCCGATGTATCCGCCGCAGGGGACACCCGCTGCACAGCCTTATGGCACGGGTGCCGTCGGGGTGGGTGGCAAATCCGGGCAGGTCCGATTTCCCGGTACCCCGGGATATAAGGATGGCACCACGGCCCGCGTCCTCGGCTTGCTCATCCCCGGCGGCGAAGCCTTTTACACGGGCCAAACCTCAAAGGGCATCTTCAAGGCAGCCCTTGGCTACGGAGCCCTGATCGTCTTGCCAACACTCGTTGCCCAGAAAGAAGTGAGCGACTGCACGTCGGCCATCAATAACGGAAACTTCAACTTCGACGACTACACCGACGATTGCAACGCGACCAGTGTCGGATGGACAGCGCTCGCGGGCTGGGGCACTTACATGGCGATGGTCGTCCACGGGGTCGTGACCGGTGGGTCTGCCGCAGATGCCGCAAACCGGCGTCCGATGTACGGGATGTCTCCGATTATTCGGCCGGCAAGGCACGGCGGCACCATGCTTGGGCTCCGCGTGCCAACGCCCGCTGTGCCGAGGCGCTGACCTGCTGGACTGTGGAAACGAGGCGTCTGTTGGCGCTTCGGGGGGGGCGTGCAACCTGGCCGGACGATTCAGCCTGACCGAATCTCGCTGATCAGGTTGCACGTTTCCTCCACAGGGGTGGTGCCGGACGGCTCGTGCAGCCGTTGATTGATGTCGTCAGACAGGCGAAGGGCCGCTGACGCGGTTTCCCTGGAGAAACTCCAGCGGGTCAGCGGCCTCGGTGCCGGCGGTCGGGCCTACCGACGTTCATCTGGGAGTCGGGGGCCGGCAGCCCGTAGTCCGATGCGATCGCTACCAGCGGGGGCGGGCGGGGCGCCGCACCCCGTGGCGCATCCCCCACAGCAGCGCGCCCCCCCACGCGACCCACCCCGCTCCGCGCACCGCTGCGGCGATCCGTTTGTCCTGCTCCAGCAGCTCCACCGTGCGCAGCAGGTAGCTCCAGTCGTGGTCGTCCCCCTCGCCCCCCATGCTCACCAGCGGTAGCACCAGCTCGCGCGCGTCGCCGATGTACCACGAGAGGTTCCCAAGCGACGCGGCCAGCCACAGCACCGCCACCGCCACACCCAGCGCGTCGCCGCGGTCGCGCATCAGCCACATCGCGCCCAGTGGTACCAGCAGCTGCAGCAACGAGCCGCCCGCGACCGTGAGGAACTCGTTCCCGGTTAGCATGAACACCAGGTGCCCCAGCTCGTGCACCCCGAAGGTGATGCCGCCAAACAGCCCCCAGTCGCTGTCGCGCAGTGGGACGGAGGCCTGCCACCCCACCATGACCAGCAGGGCCAGGCGCCACCAGGATATCCGGGTCTCCGATGGATCGGGCATGGCGGGAAGCGATCGGGAGAGGAATGTCAATCGGGGGCCGCTGAGTATACCGCGCGATCGCCGCAGCCGCGAGCGCCGGTACGCGGGCCACCATGTGGTCGCACAAGGACGCTCACATCACGATGCGGGAACGCAAAAAGGACATCGGATGCACGGGGGGTGTGCGAGGTTGCGTGCTCAGCCGGTCCTCTCGGCCCCCTCTACCCTGAGCGCCCTGTGTACCCCCAATCCATTGAAGCGAATGATTGAATGAAGTGAATGATTACTGGACGTGGGAAACAGGGCGTCTGTTGACGCTGTAATGGGTAGAGGTGCACAACAGCCGGACGATTCAGCCCGACCGAATCTCGCTGATCAGGTTGCGCGTTTCCGCCGCAGGGGTGGTGCCGTACGCCTCGTGCAGCCGTCGGCTGAAGTCGTCAAACAAGCGAAGGGCCGCGACGCGGTTCCCCTGGCGGTGCAGCACACGCAGCAACTTGCGCAGCTGATGCTCATCGTCGAAATCCGGAGCGATCACCGTGATGAACTGCGCCAAGTCCCCCGCGCGTGAGTGTTCATTCGCTTCCGCATGCGCTTCGGCGAGCTTCACCGCTGCCTTCACCGCCTCGCGATTGAGTTGCCGCCGCGCCATGTCAATCCAGTCTTGAAAACCGTGCGCACCTGCAAGGATAAAACCCGGCAACATCGGTCCTTTGTACAGCGCAATCGCTCGATCCAGCCGTCCGTCGGCGAAGCACGCGCTGCACTCCGCCGCATCGCACCACAGCGCGGCCGTATTCACCCGGACCTCTTCGTCGCCACGCGTGTCGATGACGTCGGGGCCGAGCGTCCGGCGGATTGTGTGAAGCAACCGGCGCAAACTCGCGCGCGCCTGCTCCTGTCCCGTTTCGGCCCAGAATAATCCCACCAGGCTGTCGCGTCGCGCGTACTGCCCCGAGTGCGCGACGGCGAGGTAAACCAGCAGCGCGAGCGGACGAGGCTGGGCCAGGAGATCCGCGGCGGCTCCCTGATCTGCGGCGTACAGATCGGTGCGGCCGAGCACGTGAAGCTGAATCATCGGTCGATGGAGCGAATGCGGTCCACTAAGTCACGTGCGGTTCGAATGGTGATGGCGTGGTGTGGCGCAAGCGCGTCTCGGAGCAAGGCGCGCAGATCTGCGGTTACCACGGGCGGCGGGTCCGGTGCACCCGCGGCGACAGCCGCCGGCAAGTCTGTCACCCCGACTGCTGCGAAAGGATGCACTCCTGCCGCCGCTTCGTACAGGACCACGCACGCACTCCAGACGTCGAACGACGGATCGGGCGCCGCGCCGCGGAGCGCGGCCGCCGGCATATATCGGGGTGTACCAAGGACCGAGCCATCTGCCGTGAGCCCAACGGCCGGCTCGCTCTTTCCCGTGAGCGCATCGGGACTGCCGGTGCCGGCCATGCGTATTCCCGGGGCAAGTCGAGCCAAGCCGAAGTCCAGCAGTTTGTACACGCCGTCCTCTGAGATGGCGATGTTCGAGGGCTTCACATCGCGATGCAGGATGCCCGCGCGGTGCACCGCATCAAGCGCGGACGCGAGCGCGAGCGCAAGGGCGCGGAGCTCCGCACCGACCAGCGGCCCACGTGCGAGTCGATCGGCGAGCGTCCCGGCCGGAAAGAGCTCCACGACCAGCATCGGGCGGCCGTGCCAGCTCTCTGCGCCATAGATTTGCGCAAGGTGCGGATGCGAGACGAGCGCCATGGCGCGCGCTTCGCGGCGCATGCGAATCACGTGGTCCGGTGATGTGAACGGCAGCGTCTTTACGGCGACCTGGCGCCCCAATGCGAGGTCGGTGGCGCGGTAGACGACGCCCATTCCTCCGCGTCCGATGCGCTGCTCGATGCGGAACTTGCCGCCGACCACCTCGGGAAGCGCAGCGCGCTGCGTGGGTGTAGCACAGCATACCGAGAATCCCGAACCTACCACGCCACAGCGTTCGCACTCGTACGCGGGCTCGTCGTCGATGGCCGCGGATGGCGGCTGGACGACCGCGTGAAGCCGGTGGTAGCCAATCGCCATCTCCGCCGCAGACGCGACGCTCGCCAGCAGCGTCAGGTCTTCATCTGAGTAGGGAAGTTCACTTCGCCGCTCGCCGAGTGCGACGAGCGCGACCGTTTGGTCGGCCGCATCGCGGAGCGGCATGAGCAGGCGCACCCCGCCATCGGCGAGCCAGAGGCGGTCTTCGTCTGGGAGCGACGCCACTCGCCCTTCGCTCCCCTCCAGGTTCACCCGGATTGGTTCGTCGGCCCGCGAGACGGTGGCCACCAAACGCGACGCCTGCCCGATTGGGCGGAGCTGTTCCCCCCGAAAGCGGCCCGCGGCCGCGTCGAGAAAGAGGATGTCCACGAGGTCGGGGTGAAGCGCACGGTTGAGCTCGGCACGGAGCATGGCATCCAGCTCCCCACGACTCCCGGCCCACCGGCAGCGGTCTACCAAGCCTGCGAGGATATGCCGCGCGTCATATTGATCGCGGAAAAAGCGGCGGTCGATCCAATCGAGTATTCCGGCCCGATGAGAGGTCACGGCGATGGCGAGCGCACCACCCGCGATCAACCACGCGATGCGCGGGTCGGTGACCGCGCGCCAAACCCCATCGGTACTCGTGGCGAGGACGGTTGCCATGAGTAGTGGCACGGTCACGCCGATGAGGATGGACGAGCGCGCGAAGGCGTACTGCACCGCCTGTCGCAGTACGAGTGAGGGCTCGAGGGCGCGGCGGATCAGGATGGCCCATGCGGCGACCACGGGGATCGCCAGCAGCGAGGGGTAGATCACCCATCCGGCGAACGAAAGCGGCACCGCCTCCCGGAACGCCGGTACCAGGTCGCCGATGAGGTTGAACACGGTCGGAGAAAGCCCGCCCACAAACGTCCACGCGAGCAGTTTCGTGCGGCGCCGCTCCTCCTCGGGGGCACGGCGATTCCGACGGATGACCTCATGCAGCGCTGGAAGAGTCGCGCTAAACACGAGGAGCCAGAACCAGATCCCGAGCCCATCATCGTAGAAACGCGACAGTGGGGCGAGCCATGCCGCCAGAGACGGCGCCGTGGTGAGTGCTCCAAACCACGCGACATTGGCGACGATCAGCCCGAGGCCAATCACGAGGCTTATCCGCTGCCAGCGGAGCAGCTGAACCGAGGACGTGGATCCCGGTGCCAGGCGAGGGAAATCCGCCACGAACCGCCAGATGAAATACGGGAGCAAGGCATCGACCCGCACCATAAAGAGCAGACCGAGACCACGTGCCCAGTTCCACATTCCTGCCTGGGTGGGGTTGGCGCCGACGCGCGAGCCGATCAGATCGCCAAAGGTGGTGGCGGTCGCGAGAAAGGCCACCCCTATCCATCCCGCACGCTCATCGCGCGAGCGACCGCGAACAAGGACCGCCCCCGTTATCCCGAAG
>CANHTA010000069.1 GCA_947463135.1 Gemmatimonadota bacterium | reverse complement strand
TTCACGCAGAGCCCCGAGTACGCCGGCCTGGCGCACATGTACGAGCACATGTTCTTCAAGGCCAACAAAGATCTGCCCGACGCCGAGGCCTTTAACGAGCGCGCGGGTGAACTGGGCGCGGTGTTCAACGGCACCACGCAGGAAGAACGGGTGAACTATTACCTCACGCTCCCGGCAGACTCAGTGGCGGGTGGGCTGCGCTTTCTGGCGAGCGCGCTGATCAACCCGAGTTTCCGTGAAGACGAATTACGGCGCGAGAAAGAAGTGGTGCTTGGCGAGTACGATCGCAACGAGGCCCAGCCCGGATTTGCCTTCCAGCAGAAGGCCACCGAGCTGTTGTATCCCGGACAGTTCAGCCGCAAGAATACCATCGGCGATCGCACCGTCATCGCCAACGTGACCCAGGCGCAGATGCGCGAGATTCAGCGCAAATACTATGTGCCGAACAACAGCGCCTTGATTGTCACCGGCGATGTGGATCCGGAGCGGGTGTTCGTGCTGGCCGAGCAGGTGTTCGGCGCCTGGCCGCGCGGCGAGGATCCCTTCAAGGCCGATCCGATCCCTCCCATTCCCGCGCTCGATGGCAATAAGGCGCACATCAGCGAAGAACCGATTAACGCGGTGGCGGTGCTGATTCAGTGGCAGGGGCCAAGCGTGGGTAAAGATCCCGGTGCCACATTCGCGGCCGACGTGTTCAGCGATGTGCTCAATACCCCGGGCTCCACGTTTCAGAAGAATCTCGTGGATACCGGCCTGTGGCAGGGTGTCGGCGTGAACTACTACACGCTCAATCAGACCGGCCCGATTTCAATCAGTGGGCAAACCACGCCTGAGAAATTCCGCGCCGCCATGGCGGCGTTGGAACGCGAGATTGCGCGCTTCACTGATCCCACCTACGTCACCACGCGGGAACTTGAGGCCGTGAAAGCGCAGCGCACGGTGTCGAGTGCCTTCGGCATTGAGAAAGCCTCGGAGATTGCGCACACCATCGGCTTTTGGTGGAGTGTGTCCAACCTCGACTATTTCATCGGCTACACGGACACCATGGCCCAGCAGCGCATCACCGATCTCATGCGGTATACCGGCACGTACATCGCGCGGAAGCCGCGGGTGACGAGTGTGCTGCTTTCCAGTGACGCGCGCCGCTCGATCGGCCTCACGGAGAAGGAATTGCTGACGCCGGCGCTGCGTCCGGTGGTGCGGCCGTGAAAAAACAGTATGGAGTAGGGAGTATGGGGTATGGCGTCGTGCTGGCGGCGGCGATGGTGTGCTCGGCGGGAGCGCTGGCGGGGCAGGCTGCGGCGAAGAAGCCGGTCGCCAAGGCACCGGCGAAAGCGGCGCCGGCAAAACCCGTGGAACTCTCGCCGGCGATCACGTCGCCGACCGATACGCTCACGTCGAAGTTTACGGTTGCGGGCATTCCCGTGATTTTGCGTCGTGTCAGTGCCAACAACGTGGTGGCGGCCAACCTGTATCTGTTGGGTGGCACGCGCCAGCTGACGGCGGCCAATCAGGGTATTGAAACGCTGCTGTTGGAAGCGAGCGAGCGCGGCACGGCGAAGTATCCGCGCGATGTGCTGCGCACGAAGATGGCGCGACTGGGTAGTGCGATTGGCGTTGGGGCTAATGCCGACTGGACCACGATCAGCCTGCGGGCCACCACCACGGGGCTCGACAGCACGTGGGCGATTTTCGCCGACCGGGTTATGGCGCCGCGCCTCGATCCGGCCGAAGTGGAGCTGGTTCGCGAGCAGTTCGTGACGGCCACCCGTCAGCGCAAGGATAGTCCCGATGCGCTGTTGGATTATCTCGCTGACAGTATCGCCTTTGCCGGTCATCCCTACGCCCTTGAACCGACGGGGACTGAACCGTCGTTAACGTCCATCACCACGGCCGATCTCAAGGCATATCACGCGGCGCAATTCGTGACGTCGCGCATGTTGTTGGTGGTCGTGGGGAATGTGTCGCGCACCAAAGTTGAGAAGCTGGTGCGTGAAACGCTGGGGCGTATGCCGGCGGGGCGATATGCGTGGACGCTTCCTGATCCGCCGGCCGAGTTGCCCGGGGCCTACGTGGTGGAGAAGCGCGCGCTGCCCACGAATTATCTGCAGGGGTACTTCCATGGCCCGAAGGCCACGAGCCCGGATTATGCGGCGTTGCGGTTGGCGTGCGCGGTGCTCAGTGGCCGGTTGTTTGCGGAAGTGCGCGGACGTCGTAACCTCACGTACTCCGTGAACGCGCCCTTCGTGGAACGCGCCTTCTCGCTGGGTGGGCTGTACGTCACCACGACGCAGCCGGACGAAGTCCTCAGCATCATGCAGCAGCAGATCACCGCGCTGCGTGAAGGCACCATCACCACCGATGGGCTCGAGCGGTTGGTGCAGCAGTTCATCGTGACGTATTTCCTTGATAACGAAACGAACGCCGACCAGGCGAACATGTTGGCGCGCGCCGAGCTGTATCGGGGTGACTTCCGGCTTGCGGCGCAGTTCGTGGAGGAGCTGCGGGCGGTCACGCCCGCGCAGATTCAGCAGGCCGCCCGCACGTATATGGGGAAGGTGCGGTGGGCCTATGTGGGGGATCCCTCCAAGGTGACACCGGCGCGGATGCTGCGCTTCTGACCACCGTGTCTTTCTGTACCGGCCATCGCGGGGGTGCGCTGTCGGTTGACCTCGCGTACGTGGATTACCGTGACATTGGCGTGGCGCTGGTCACCGCGGTGGGCGAGGGGGAGCGGCGGTCTCTTTCGGCGCAGGCGCTTGCGGTGCCACTGCATGGACGTCCTGCAGTGGCGCCGCTGGCCGCATGGCTGCTGGAGATAGCGCAGGCCCACGATGTGCGCTGTCTCTGCATTGATGGCCCGTTGGGGTGGCGATCGCCAGACACCGATTCACCGCACTGCCGATTGAGCGAGCGTGCGGTGCGCGCGCCCGGCAAAACAGGGTTACCCCCCGATGGGGTCAAGCCACGCGGCTATCTCGGATTCACCACCTTCTCCATCGCGCTCTTCGAGTCGTTACTGGCGTCCGCGGGGTGGGCGCTCGTGGGTGATCTCACCGCCTCGCGCCCTGAGCGCGTGATCACCGAAAGCTTTCCCTCCGCGGCGTGGCGAGCGCTGGGTTTGCCGCCCCTCGTCGCCAAGGGCCGCGCCAAGGCCGCCGATGTACACGATGCTGTCGCGCGGCTGCAGGCCCACACCGGCATCACCCTTGAGCAGGTGCAGACGCACGATCAACTGCAGGCGGTGGTGGGCGGCATTGCCGGTGCCTGGTGGGCCGCCGGCCACACCGACCGGGTGCAATTAGCGGGCATACCGCCATTTCGCCTCGACGGAAGCTGGCGCGAAGGATATATCATGGTGCCAGCTCCACCGCCCTAAGTTATTGCCGCGTTCCTCCCCTTCCGACACCTTCCCGCCGCCCTATGTCCAATTCATACTCCCGTCGTGATTTTGTGTCCGACAGCGCGACGCTCGCGTTTGGCGCGATGATCGTGCCGCGTGTGGTGCTCGGTGGCCCCGGCTACCGCGCCCCCAGCGCGAAGCTCAACATCGCCTGCGTGGGAATCGGCGGCATGGGGATGAGCAACATGTCGCAAATGCTCACGGAGAACATCGTGGCGGTGTGCGATGTGGACTTCGCGTATGTGGAGCGTTCGCTCGACAGCCGCCTCAAGCCGCGCACGGGAGAGCCCACGCCGGAGAACGTGAAACTCGGCGAAGCGTACCGGAACGCCCGGAAGTACACGGATTTCCGGGAGATGCTCGACAAGCAGAAGGACATCGACGCGGTGTTGATTGCGACACCCGATCATCTGCACGCCACCATCGCCCTGGCCGCGATGTCGCTGGGCAAGCATGTGTATGTGCAGAAGCCGCTGGCCTATTCGGTACACGAGGTGCGCCTCCTGCAGAAGGCGGCGCTTGCCAATCCGAAGCTGGCCACCCAGATGGGGAATCAGGGGCACTCCATGGAGGGCTCGCACCGCATCAACGAAATCATTGCGTCCGGTGTGCTGGGGAAGATCCGTGAAGTGCACGTCTGGACCGATCGTCCGGTGCGCTATTGGGCGCAGGGGATTCCGCGTCCGCGTGCCGCCAACGCGCCGGCCCCAACGGCGCCACCGAATCCGCGTCCCCAGTGGAACATGGGGACCGTGGACAACGCGGTGCGGTCGGCCATGGCCGCCAATGATTCGTCGATGCCGCCGGGACTGAATTGGGATCTGTACCTTGGCCCGGCACCGGAGATCGCATATCACCCGGCCTATCATCCGTTCGCGTGGCGTGGATGGCTCGATTTCGGCGTCGGGTCGCTCGGTGACATGGGGGCGCACCTCATCGATCAGCCGTTCACGTCATTGGGACTCACCTACCCCACCGCGATTGCCGCGTCGTCGAGCCCGTGGGGCGGCGGTGCGCAGAATCCCGCCACCTACCCGCTGGCCACGATGGTGCAGTACGACTTCCCGAAGGTGGGCAAGCGTGACGCGCTCAAGCTGTACTGGTACGATGGCGGCTTGATGCCGCCGCGCCCCGAGATGCTCCCCGACGACGTGCCGATGAACAACCCCGGCAGCGATGGCGGCGGCGGGGTGTTTGTGGGGGAGAAGGGCATCATGTTCTACGAGACGTACGGCAACAAGCCACGCATCTTCCCCGAAGCCATCGCGAAAAAGGCCGAGCAGGTGCCGGTGACGCTGCCGCGCATTACGGTGTCGCACGAGCAGAACTGGATTCAGGCGGCAAAGGGGGAAGCGCGCGCCAGTTCTCCCTTCTCGCAGGCGTGCCCGCTCACGGAAACGATGTTGCTGGGCATGGCGGCGTTGCGCGCCGGACAGGGACGCAAGGTGCTCTACGACAGCGCGGGGATGACGTTCACCAACGCCCCTGACGCCAATCCGTATCTCACGCGCGTGTATCGAAAGGGGTGGGAGCTGTAAAGCGCGCGACGTCTGCCGTGGGGCCTAGGTTGCCCGGCGCGAAAGCACCGCCCGAACGCCATCCAGCGACCCCCCCACGGCACGTAGTGCCACGAGCGCGTGATACAGCAGATCGGCGGTTTCCTCCGTGGCCCGCTCGATGTCGCCGTCGACACACGCCGTTGCCAATTCAACCGCCTCCTCGCCGAGCTTCTTCAACCGAAGGTTGCGGTCGCCAAGCAGTTTGCGCGTATAGCTGGGACCCGTGTCGCCGACGTGCTGCATGCGCGATGTGATCGTGGCATCGAGCGTGGCGAACACGTCGGCGTGCACGGCGTCTTCACGAAAACAGGAGGTTGTCCCATTGTGGCAGGCCGGACCGGCCGGCACCACGCGGGCCAACACCGCGTCGGCGTCGCAGTCGGCGGTGAGCGAGACCACCCGCTGCACATTGCCGCTCGTGCCCCCCTTGTGCCACAGGCCACGTGAGCGCGAGCGGTAGTGCATCTCCCCGGTGCGCTGCGTGTACTCAAGCGCTTCGCGATCGGCGTGCGCAACCATGAGCACGGCACCGGTGGCAACATCCTGCGTGACCACGGTGACGAGACCGCCGTTCTTCGTAAAGTCGAGCTGATCGAGATCAAAAACGATGGCGCGCACGGGGTCACTCATGGTGCTACTCCAGCAGCGGGATCAAGAGGCTCGAGAAGAAACGGCCGAACGATGTCGCCAAGCGCGGCGTTGGTGGCAATCACATCACCGCCGAAGGCGGTATCGCGACCCCGCCAATCGGTAAATCGTCCACCGGCCTCGGTAATCAGCGGATACATCGCGGCGGCATCCCACGGATTGACGATGTCGTCAATCATCACCTCGGCACGGCCGGTGGCAACCAGCAAATACCCGTAGCAGTCTCCCCAGCTGCGTGCGACAGCCGCTTCCGACGACAGCGCGTGCCACTTGGCGCGCCGGTGCGGGCGTTCGAGAAAGCGGTCGTCGGTGATTAACGTGGTGGCGTGTTGCAACTGCGCGACGTGCGACACTGCGGCTCGCGATCCATTCCACCAGCAGCCTTCACCGAGCGCCGCCGCCACCGTTTCCTGAACGGCCGGATAGCAGGCCGCACCGGCGATCACGGTATCACCCTCGCAGCAGGCCACAAGTGTGCCCCACAGCGGGACGCCGCGCACAAACGCCTTCGTGCCATCAATGGGATCGAGAATCCAGCGGCGCGGCGCATCACGGCGCTCATCGTCCAGCTCCTCGCCGAATACGCCGTCGTTGGGAAACCGTTCGGCCAGCCACGCCCGCGCCGCGCGTTCCGCCTCGCGGTCGGCAATCGTGACCGGCGATCCATCGCCCTTCATTTCCACGCTCACCTCGGTGCGATACCACCGCATCGCGATCGAGGCCGCATACTGCGCGACCTCGGCCGCCGCGTGCAGCAGTGTCGCCGCGCTCTCGGGGCGCGTCATGCCGCCACGCTGGTGCGTATGTCGCGCACGGGCAGTCCCGCCTCGCGCATCACCTGCTTGAGCGCCTGCACCGTAGTGACTCCATCGTGCAGGATGCCCGCCACCAGCACCGCATCGGCGCCGCCCTGCACAATGCCATCCACCAGATGCTGCGCTACGCCGGCACCGCCGGAGGCGATTACCGGCACCTGCACGGCGTCTGCCACGGCGCGCGTAATGGTGAGGTCGTATCCCGTGCGCGCGCCATCGCGATCAATGGAGGTGAGCAAGATTTCGCCGGCACCGCGCGCGACGCATTCCTGCGCCCACGCCACGGCTTCGAGTGGCGTTTCCTCACGCCCGCCCTTCACCCACACTTTGTACACGCCCTGTGCATCGCGCTTGGCGTCGATACTGGCCACCACGCATTGCGCCCCGAAGCGATCGGCGGCTTCGGTGAGTAACGCCGGCCGGGTGACGATGGCCGAGTTCATGGATACCTTGTCGGCGCCGGCGCGTAGCGCGCGGGCCACATCGTCGGCTGTTCGCACTCCTCCACCAATGGTGAGGGGAATGAACAACCGTTCCGCCGTACGTTGTGCAACAGCAAGCAGGGTTGCCCGCTCCTCGGCGCTGGCCGAGATGTCGAGGAAGGTGATTTCGTCGGCCCCTTCGCGTTCGTAGCGCTCGGAAAGGGCAACGGGATCACCTACATCGCGGAGCCCTTCAAACTGCACACCCTTCACCACGCGTGCCCCCTTCACATCGAGGCACACGATGACCCGTCGTGTGAGCATGCGATTACGAATCCGTGATATCGAGGCGCACGCTGCCCTTGGTACTAAACACCGCGCCCGTTTCCACCAGTGCTTCGCGCAGCGCAAACCCCAGCCCCTTGATGGCTGCTTCAACAATGTGATGCTTATCGAAGCCGCGGATGACGCGCACATGCAACGTGGCCTTGGCGTTGTCGGCAAAGGAGCGCAGGAAGTGCTCGTACAGATTCGACGGCAGCTTGCCCTCGTAGTACGGACGTCCACCGATATCGAGCACCACCTGCACCAGCGCATCATCCATCGGCACCGTGCGCTCGCCGTAACGCGCGCAGCCGGAGGGGGCGAACGCCGCTACGGCCTGGCCGAGCGTGATCGCCACGTCTTCAATGAGATGGTGGCGCATGTCGCCGGTGGCCTGCACCTGAAGATCCACGCCCGCATACCGTGCGAACGCCACCAACATGTGGTCGAGGAAGACATCGCCCGTTGCCACCGTTGCCACACCCGTGCCGGCGGTGATCGCCACGCGGATGTTGGTTTCCTTCGATTCGCGAACCACAACCGTCATACGCCAAACTCCTCTGCGAGACGGCGCGCATCGAGCGCGCCTGTGTAGAGTGCCATGCCGAGCACGGCGCCGGACAGACCACGGTGCTCGAGGGCACGCATATCATCGAGGGACGTCACCCCACCTGAGGCAAAAACCGGCCACGCGCTCGCCTCGGCCACATCCTCCATCAGCGACAGATCGGTTCCTGCCATTCTCCCCTCGAGATGTACCGCCGTGACTAACACGCCGGCCAAGGGGAGTTGCGCGAGTTCGCTCACGAAGTCGAGCACATGAATGTTGGACGTTTCCGCCCAGCCTCGTGTCACCACGTTTCGTTCCCGCACATCTGCGGCAACAATGAGGCGCCCGGGAAACGCGTGCGCCATCTCCCGCCGCCACTCTTCGTCATCGATGGCGCGCGTCCCGACCACCACCCACGAGGCACCTTGCTCGAGCAGTTGCTCAATGCGCGACTCCTCGCGCACCCCGCCGCCCACCTGTACGGGCACGGTAGCATCGCGGAGCATTTCACGGATGAGCTCGTGATTGTGTCCGCGTCCGGTGGCGGCATCAAGGTCCACGATATGCAATCGCGTGAACCCGGTGCGCTCCCAATCCGCCGCCACCGCGGCGGGATCATCGAGGCGTACCTGTTCCTGGTTGTAGTCCCCACCCACCAGTTGCACGCACTTGCCGGCACGCAGGTCCACCGCGGGGATAGCGATCATGATGTTCTCCTGAGGGAAGCGGCGAAGTGCAGAAACTCACGCACGAACGCCACGCCGGCAGCACTCGATTTTTCCGGATGGAATTGCGTGCCGATGATGTTGCCGCGTCGGACCGACGCGGGGAAGCGGTCACCGCCATGTTCGCTCCATGCACTCACATACTGCAGCTGCGTGTGCGTTGGGCGACAGACGAAACTGTTGGCGTAGTACGCGATGGTGAGCCCGGAGTTTTGCAGCAACGGATCGGTTACCTGTTCCAACTGGTTCCAGCCAATCTGCGGAATCTGCGCGGCTTGCAGTTTGGACACTTGCCCTTCCACCACGCCCAGTCCAATGCCAGGCCCCTCGTCGCTTGCGTCGAACAACAGTTGCATGCCGAGACAGATGCCCAGCACAGGGAGCCCGGCCAGGAAGGCCTCACGCATGGCGGTCCGTCCGGGCGCGAGACGTTCTGCGGCCGGTGCAAAGGCCCCCACGCCCGGCAGGATGACGGCATCGGCGTGCTGCACGGCGCGCACGGGGTCGGTTTCCACCTGCACGGCACCGCCACCGGCCTCGATGGCCTTCACCAGTGAATGCAGGTTTCCCGCCCCGTAGTCAAACACCGTGACGCGCAGTGGTGCGCTGTGGCGTGTCATGCGGAGCTCCGTGCGGCCATGACGTCGTCGAAGGCGGCGAGAAATTGTTCCAGGAGCGGCCATGGTCCCACGCTGATGCGCAGGGTATCGCCGATATGGGGTAATCCCGGGAATGGCCGCACCGCGACACCGCGCTCACGCAGCGCCAAGCCAACGTTCACGCAATCCGGCACGGGGACGCAGACAAAGTTGGCGTGTGAGGTGAGCGGCGTGAAACCGCGTGTACGGAGTGCAACGGCCAATCGCTCACGCAGCGTAACCGCGAGGGCGATGTGTTCGTTCACCCATGGCATGTCGTGCTGGAGTGCGGCGAGCGCGGTGTGCTCCGCCATGGCATTCAGCTTGTACGGGCCTCGTGATTTCTCCACTTCCATCACCAGCGCCGGTTGCCCCAAGGCGTATCCAATACGAAGACCCGCCAGACCAAACGCCTTCGACATGGTACGAATGACCAGCAGACGGTCGAAGTGCGGCACCAGATCGACCGCCGACACCCCCGCGAACTCGGCGTACGCTTCGTCGAGCAACACCACACCGGGGGCGTCGCGCAGCACCCGTTCAATGGTGTCGCGGGCGACAACGGCGCCGGTAGGGTTGTTGGGAGAGCAGAGGTACAACAGCTTCGGTTGGGTGGCGAGCAGGGCGTCCACGTCGGGCTCATGCGACGGCTGTTCAACGCACCCGACGTACGACAGCGCGTTCATCTGCGCGAAGATGGGAATCATCGCAAACGATGGCTCGGGTCCCGCCACGCGGTCACCAGGCTCACCGAAGGCGCGCATGGCGCTGTCGAGGATGTCGTCTGAGCCACAGCCGGTCACGATCATGTCCGGCGTGACGCCCACATAGGTGGCGAGCGCCTGCTTGAGTTCCGACGCGTATAAGGTGGGATACCGGGTGATCCGCGAGACCGGCATCTCGCGCCACGTGCGCTCGGCAACCGGCGGCATCCCCCAGAGATTCGTGTTGTCGGTGAGGTCCAACGCCACCGGGGCACGCTTCGGATCGTATAACGACACGGCCTCGTATGCCGCCCGGGCCACGGACAGACGGGTGCTCTGGTCGGTCATACGGCTGGGCTCCCGTCCGTGGCGCGTGAGGCACTGGTGCTCCACGCGCGCGCGGCGGCCGCGTGCGCGGGAAGTCCCTCGGCATCCGCGAAGAGACCGACATCGTGCGACAGGCGGTCGGCCGCATCGGGTGAGACCTCCTGCCACGTGGTCCAGCGCACGAAGTCGAGCGTGGACAAACCGGAGTAGCTGCGACCGGCTCCCGCGGTAGGAAGCACATGGTTTGCCCCGGTCATGTAGTCACCAAAGGCGACCGAGCTGGATTCACCGACGAAGATGGTGCCAGCGCTCCGCAGCGCCGCCAGTGCGGTGGCTTGCACCGATGGGGCAACCACGAGCAGCAAATGCTCGGCGGCCCATTCGTTGGCGAAGGCGATGGCCTCAACCACGGTGTCAACCCACACTATCGCGCCACGCGCCGCCAGCGCCTCACGTACGATGGCCGCGCGCGGCGCCAGGGCGAGTTGCGCGAGCACCTCCTGTTCCAGCGCGTTGGCCAGCGCGGCCATGGCGGTTGGCTCACCGGCGAGCACTGCGATGACCGCCGCATCGGGATCATGCTCCGCCTGTGCCATGAGTTCGCGCGCGAGGGCCGCGGGGTTCGCGGTCTTGTCGGCCAAAATCAGCAACTCGCTGGGACCGGCGGGCGCATCGATGGCGACCTCAGCTACCAGTTGCAGCTTCGCTTCGGCAACGAAGGCATTACCCGGCCCCATGATGCGGTCCACGCGAGGCACCGTGGCGGTGCCAATGGCCATCGCCGCGATCGCTCCGGCGCCGCCAATGGCAAAGACGCGATCCACGCCAGCCAAGGCTGCCGCAGCGAGCACCACGGGCGACGGCAGGCCGTTTGGGCCGGGGGGTGAACAGACGATCACCTCACCGACGCCCGCCACACGTGCCGGGATGGCCCCCATCAACAGCGAACTCGGATACGCCGCCCGCCCACCGGGCGCGTAGATGCCAACGCGGGCCAGTGGGTCGGGGCGCCGTCCTATGCGAATGCCCGGCTCCGGTGCGCACTCCGTGGCAACGGGACGGAAGGCCTGGTGTACCGTGGCAATGTTTCGCGCCGACCGCTCAAGCACCGCACGCAGCGCTGGATTCAGGGAGTTCAGCGCGGCCTCCCACGCGGCGCGCGGGACTTCAATGGCGGGGAGTTCCACGCGGTCAAAATCCCGGGCGAACGCAAACAGTGCGGCATCGCCCTCGGCGCGCACACGGTCGATAATTGCGGTTGTTCGGCTCCGAACGGTTGGATCGGTGGTGGAGGAGCGGTCCACGATGGCGAGGCGATCGGACGTACTCAGCCCAGCCAACGGACCGCGCGCCCGGAGGGGGAGGGCGGCCGACGGTGCACCCATCACGGGATCAGCCTTTCGATACGGGTGACCAGGATGCCTTCACCGCCGAGGGCGCGAAGCTGGGAGATGGTGCGGTAGATGGTGGCGGCGCTGACCACGGCGTGAACGGCGACGAAGTGGCCTTCATCGGCCATCTCGATGACCGTGGGGCCGTTGAGTCCGGGGAGGACGGCGCGCACGTCGGCGAGGGCCGAGCGAGGAACATTTGCCATGAGGTAGCGCTGGCCGCGGGCCCGGATCACAGAGCCAAGCGCGGTGACCAGATCGTTCAGCTCCTGGGCACGCGACGGGTCCCCGTTGCGGGGGCCATTTTCGGCGGTGAGGAGATGGGCACTGGAATGCAGCACCGTCTCGATCTCCCGTAGCCCGTTCATCTTGAGGGTGGAGCCGGTGGAGGTGAGATCGACCACGATGTCGGCGATGCCGAGGTGGGGGGCGATTTCCGCCGCCCCGGAGACCGGCACGATATCAACGGGACGTCCGCGGGCCGCGAAGAAGTCGCGGGCGATGCGGGGAAAGACGGTGGCCACGCGCGCCGGCGTCTGCTCGGTGCCGATCTCGTGAACGGAGCGGATGCCGGAGTCGTCTTTGGCGGCCACCACCAAGCGGCAGCGGCCGAAGCCGAGGTCGAGGTGGGAGCGGAGCGGCCGTCCAGACTCCTGCACGAGGTCCATACCGGTTACCCCGACATCAGCGGCCCCGTCGGCCACGAACTCGGGGATATCCTGGGCGCGCACGAAGATGGCTTCGAACTCACCGCCGAGGGAGGCGGTGAGGGCGCGCGCTCCGGATGAGCGGACCTCAAGACCCGCGTCATGAAAGAGCTCACGGGTGTCTTCACTCAGGCGCCCCTTATTGGGCAGCGCAATGCGTAGCATGACGATGGGGAAAAGAGAGCGGGACCACAAAACAAACGGCCCGTCCGGTGAGGGACGGGCCGAGGATCGCTGAGTGCGTTGGGATTAGCGCGAGGCGCCGGTCACCCTGCAACGCACGAAGCGCCCCGGCCCAGATGGCCGTGGCAGCGGTGTGCGTGGTGGTGATGGGGCGTGCGCATATGGAGAGGAGCGTAGCGGGGGCGTGGTCGTCCGTCAAGGCGGAAAAGCGAGGATGGGCCTTGGCGTAGCGAGTGCTTGTGAATAAGTTCACAAAGCCTGTAGGGCCCTACGGGCACAGGACTCGTCCTGTAGAAGGATACAATTTTCGATCAGGCTCTAGGAGGCCTCTCGACATGCGGTTTCTCGGTTTTGCAGTGGTAGCGAGCGCGGCGTTGGTGCTTGGCGCGTGCGGTGGTGGTGACAAGCCGGCCGCGACGGATTCGGCGGCGGCTCCGGCGGCGGAAGCGGCGCCGGCGGCGGAAGCGGCCCCGGCCGCGGGTGCGATGGCCCCGATCACGGGCACGACGCACGAAGTGAAGATGATCGGCGACGGCACTGGCTATAAGTTCGAGCCGGCCAACATCACGATCGCGGCTGGCGACGGCGTCAAGTTCACGATGATCAGCGGTGGCCCGCACAATGTGGCGTTTGACGCCGCTGCGATCCCGGCCGCCGGCAAGGCGGCCCTGATGGCGAACATGCCGGAGCAGGCTGGTGAGTTGTCGGGCAAGATGATGCTGGCCGCCGACGAGAGCTACACGATCTCGTTCGCGGGCGTCGCCCCGGGTGAATACCCGTACTTCTGCACGCCGCACATGGCGATGAACATGAAGGGCGTGATCACGGTCAAGTAATCCGAACGGTCTCCGTTCTGCAGGATACCGCGGGGGTTGGCGACTATCGCCAGCCCCCGCGGTCGTTTCTTCCCACTCCTGTCGATGCTGCCTCCACGGTTGACTGCGGCTCCGGCCACGCCCGATCAGGCCGGTTCCGAACCATCCCCGTTTTCCCGGTCAGCGCTTGGACCGCGGGCACGCTGGCTTGCGGCGCGTACGCGCAACGCCATCCGACACGGCCTGCTCATCGCGGCCGTTGGTGCGCTCGTGGTGGTGGCCGCGGTGTTGCTGTTCGTGTTGATCCCCCAACAGCGTGATCGTGCCCTTGCGCGGCAACTGGCAGCGCTTGCTCCCGAGCGGGACACCGTGCCGTTGCAGGGCGAGCTGCGCGCCGCGCGTACGGCGTACGCCCGCGTTGAGTCGCTGATCGCGGCCGCTGCCACCGTGACCACGGCCACTTCCACCGGCGTTGGGCCGGATGGCGCCACCGGGGCCTCCGATTCGGTGGTGGTCGCGGCGGCGCCCCGGGCGCCAGCCATGGCGCGCGATAGCGCCACGCAGGAGCTCCAGGAGCAGCTCGCGCGAATCCGTCAGGCCCCGTTGGTGGAAAGCTATCGGGCACTTGCTGAGACGAAGCTGCTGCGCGCGGATGGGCGCGTGCGCAGCGTGATGGATTCCATTGAAGCGTTGCAAGCGGTGCGCGAGACCTCGGCCGCGCTCAATGGCCCTGATGCGCGGTATGCCGCCATGACGGCGCGTCTCACCCAACTCGGCCAACGGCTCACGGAGCTCGCCACCGTCACCTACGACCGTGCGACGGCCAACGCGGCCCCGCGCACGGTGCCGTCCTCCGGGGCGGCATCGCGGACGTCGGTGACGCGCCCAGCGATGACGCCACGCCAGTTGGAGCTGGCGCGCGCTGCCGATAGTCTGCTGCGGCGCGCGCGTGACGCCGCGGCGACCTCGGTGGCGCGCACCGAGCAGGCGGTACGCGATGCGGCGGCATGGAATGCTGATATCGGCCGCCAGCGCGAGGCGCTGCGTTCGCGCATGCCACCCGATCTTCCCCCATTGGCGATGCTGGTGGCGTCGCTGGTGCTTGGCTCGGTACTGGGATTTGGGTTTGTCCTGTGGCGCGAGTTGCGTCGCCCAACCGTGGGGGATGAATACGAGGTTGAGGCGCTCACCGGGAGCCGGGTGATTGTCCATCGCGCTGTTGCGCCCTCGGTGCAAGCCACACGCACGCGCCGTCACGCCGACGAGGGGGTGCCCGCTGTGCTGCAGTCCACCGATACCGCGTGGCCGCTGCTGCATCTCACCTTGAGCCGCATCGGTGATGTTGCCCATGCCGTGGAAGTGGTGGCCAACCAACCACT
>CANHTA010000068.1 GCA_947463135.1 Gemmatimonadota bacterium | reverse complement strand
CAACCTATTGCTCAAGTTGCGGACGATTCCTCCCCGGTGCCTGCGGGTCCTGTGGGATGAGCGTCACGCTGGTGGGATCGCGCTTCTGCAGCGGCTGCGGCGATCAGTTGGCAGCGGCGTAAGCCGGCAGCGTAAACCGACAGGTTAAGGCCAACGGCGCAGGAAGACGGGTTACACCGACTTGGGCGCGCGCCGCGTGTTCGTCCGCTTCCGCGGCGTGGAAGCGGTGGGCGCTCCACTGTTGGTCTCACCCGCTTGCAGCTGAGGGAACGTGGCACACGCAGCGCTCACGGGGCAGATCCCGCAGCGTGGCACTCGCGCGGTGCAGACTAACGCCCCAAGCTCCATCAGCGCTTGATTGTGCGTCCAGGTGGATTTGCCGGTGCGGGGTAACAGCTGTTCGGCCAGGCGCCACAGCTGCTTCAGCCCCGGTCCGGATTTGGGACGCAGCTGTGGCGCAAACACACGATGCAGCACGCGCGCCACGTTGGTGTCCACTAAAGCCGCCCGTTTCTCGTAGGCGAACGACGCCACCGCGCCCGCCGTGTAGGCACCCACCCCAGGCAGGGAACGGAGCGCCGCTGGTTCGCTGGGAATCACGCCGTCCGGCGTACTGGTGACCTGCTTGGCCAACGCGTGCAAGTTGCGCGCACGGGCGTAGTACCCAAGCCCTTCCCACGCTTCTCTCACGCTCTTGGGTCGTGCGTCGGCCAGCGTTGGCAGATCAGGGAAGCGATGCAAAAACCGCCGATAGAACTCCAGCACACGCGACACCTGTGTCTGCTGAAGCATGAGCTCCGACACGAGAATGCGGTACGGATCTCGTGTCTGTCGCCAGGGCAGATCGCGGGAGTGTTGCTTATACCACCGGTGCAGCCGACGGCGGAACGCCGTGGCCGCTTCCGGGGCAACGGTGACGTCAATCGGGACAAGGCGTCGTGTAGCCATCGCGCCAGAAGCTAGCGGTATCCCCGGGAAAAGCACACCGCAGGTCGGGCTCTCTCCCCCGACCCGCGTGGACTAGCCTCGTTCGATCCCGTCCAATCGACGCCGCGCCATCAGTAACGGGGCGGCCGTAGCCGCCACACAGGCCGTGGCGGCCACGACGAAGGGGAGCAACAGATCGACCGGCGTACGCGCCCAGCCGAAATGCTCGGCCACCAGAAATCGCGCCGCAGGCCGACCGGTGAGGTATGCCACCGCGCCGATCAACACAATGGCCGTCATCATGAACAGCAGTCCCCCAAAGGACGTGGGGATCTGCGCGGCATTCTCCGTATCGAACTGCGGATAAAACGTGCCATAGCTCAACGCCAGCGCCGTAAGCGGAAACACCAACGCGGTGATCGCCGTGAGCGAGACCAGATGGACAAACGGTCGCACGCCGAGCATGAGGTTGGTACACCCTACCAACACGAGGGCGAGCAACAGCAACGGCACGGCCCCGACCCAGAATTTCGCCCACAGGAGATCCGACATCCGCAGCGGGCTTGACCGGAGAAGCCAGAGCGCTCGGCCCTCCAGGCTGACACTGGGGAACACGAACCGCGCCGCGATCGACGCGAGTACAAACCCCGCCAAGGCCAGGTTGAGAAACGGGATCACGTTACGGAGCAACGTGGTCATCCCGGCACCGGATAACGGGAGGTAGCGCACATTCGCCACGTACACCACCAAGAGCACGGCCAGCATCACCAGCTGCGACCACTGCGTGCTGTCGCGCATGAACACACGGAGTTCCTTCAGCACGAGCTCACGCCGCGTCGTTCCGAGGAAGGCCAGCAGCCGGTCGAGGAGGGGGCGACCCGTACGCTGGCGCGCACGCGAATTGGCGCCTTCCTGTGCCATGCTGTAGGCACGATGCCAGCCACGCGCATGCAGCGCCTGACCAACAAGTGCCAGCGCTGCCGAAACGCCCCATAACCGAAGCATTGGTGACCAGACACTGCGGCCATCCAGAAACTTCACCAGCGATTCGGCTACCCACTCACTCGGCAGCCACGGTGACGACGGGGTATCCAAGGCCGCGATGAACTGCATGAAGTTCTGAAAGCCTTCCGGTCGGGCCAGCTGTTCGGGACGCGCCGCGCGGAACAACAGCACCAGCCCGCACACCGCCATGGCGGTGATCACGCTCAGCAGGTCACGAGTACGTCGGGCCGGGAACACGTTCACCAGCAACAGGGTGACCGTTGATCCCGCCGCCGCAGGAATCAGCAGAAACGGGATCAACACCATCGCCGCAAAAAGTGCGAATGACGCATTCGCGCGGTAGGCCACGCCATAGGCGGCCACGAGCGGCACCAGCAGAAGGGCCACCATCCAGCTTGAGTGGAGTGCCGTTTCCAACAGCCGCGCGCGGTACAAGGCACCAGCGCGAATCGGCGCCGCCGCAAGCTGATCAAGATCCCGCGCCAGGAAAAAGTTCGATAGCGCCGCAATGGTATTCGACAGCAGCAGGATCGACCCAAATGACAGCAGGATCATGGACAGCAGCTTCGCGGCCAGCAGCGTGCCGATATCTTCGGCGCTCCGGAAATAGCGCAGCAACTTCAGCGAAATCGCAAAGGCGGCCAGCCAGAAGGCCGCACCAAGCAGGCTCACCACGAGCAGGCGGCGCACGTCACCGCGTTCATGGCGCCGCATGCGGTGCCGAGCCATCTGCCACTTCGGCGCCAGCAATTGCCACGTCGTGGTTGGTGGCAGTGGCCCAATCTCCGGCACTGCCATCTCAGGCATCCAGGACCTCAACCAGCTCGCGAGCCACATGGTCACCCGTGAGGCGCAAGAAGATATCTTCGAGCGCATCATCGTGCCCCGAGCTCCGCCGCAATTCCTCCATGCTGCCGCACGCCACAAGCTCACCGCGCTGCATGATCCCGATGCGGTCGCACATCCCTTCGGCGATCTCGAGCGTATGCGTGGACATCATGACGGTGTGCCCGCGCCGCGTGTACTCGCGGAACAGATCCTTGAGAATCTTGGACGACTTGGGATCAAGTCCTACCATGGGCTCATCCACCACAATCACCGCCGGCCGGTGCACGAAGGCACTGGCAATAATCAGCTTCTGCCGCATGCCGTGGCTGTAGCTCTCAACCAGCTCGTCGCGCCAGCTCTCAAGGTCGAAGAGCGCCAGCAGCTCCTGCCCCCGCTTCTCCACCTCCGGCCCTTCCTCGCCATACAAGCCGGCGCTGAAACGCAGGAACTCCATCCCGGTAAGCTTTTCGTAGATGAAGGGACGGTCGGGGATAAACCCCAGCGCGCGTTTGGCCGCCAACGGATGCTGGCGAAGGTCATGGCCTGCGATCCGGACGCTGCCCGCCGTGGGCTGCAGGATGCCGGCGATCATGCGCATGGTGGTGGTCTTTCCCGCTCCATTCGGGCCCAAAAACCCGAAGAGCTCTCCCGCGGGGACCACAAGATCCAGAGAGCGAACGGCCGTGAACGACCCGTAGCGCTTGCAAAGTGCACTGATTTCGATCATGTCCACATGACGATCAAGCAGGACCCTGACGTAACTTCTTGGGGGCCGTGCACGGCCCCACGCGGCGCCGCGTTTCACGGGTGGCCCCGATTCGCACACAGGCAGACTTGTCCTGCCGGTTCGATCCTCGCACTTTCACCGACTATGTCAGAACCGGTCCGTCCGTCCGATGCGCTCGTGGTGCGTGGTGCCCGCGAGCATAACTTGCGCAATGTGAGCGTCACGATCCCCCGCGATCAGTTAACGGTCGTGACCGGCCTGTCTGGCTCAGGGAAATCATCGCTCGCGTTTGATACGATCTACGCCGAAGGGCAGCGTCGGTACGTCGAATCGCTGTCGGCCTATGCACGGCAGTTTCTCGGGCTCATGGAGAAGCCCGATGTCGATGCCATTGAGGGGCTGTCGCCGGCCATTTCCATTGAGCAGAAGTCGGCTGGCCATAACCCACGCTCCACGGTGGGCACGGTCACCGAGGTGTACGATTATCTGCGCTTGCTCTATGCGCGCGCCGGCACGCCGCACTGTCCCACCTGCGGCCGGGCCGTGCAGCGGCAGAGCCCCACGCAGATTGCCGACCTCGTGTTGGCGTGGCCGGATGGGACGCGGCTCGAAATCCGCGCCCCGTTGGTGCAGGAACGGAAGGGCGAGTTTAAAGAGCTGTTCGAAAGTGCCCGGAAGCAGGGCTTCGTGCGTGCCGTAGTCGATGGGGAGCTCATTGAACTCGCTGATCCCCCCAAGCTCAATCGGCGCCTGAATCACTCCGTGTCCGTTGTGGTTGATCGCCTGGTCGTTCGTGCGGATGACCGCGGTCGCGTGACCGACTCCATTGAAACCGCCCTGCGCCTGGCCGATGGGCTGGCGGAGGTCGTGCGCTACGACGGGGCCGAGCCGGTCACGGAGCTGTTTTCGGAGCGCTACGGCTGCGCCGCCTGTGGCCTCTCCATGCCCGAGCTCGAGCCACGGCACTTCTCCTTCAACTCGCCCTTCGGCGCCTGTGAGATGTGCAGCGGCCTCGGCACGATGCGCACCGTGAGCGAAGAGCTCATCCTGGGCGATCCCACGATTTCCATTCTCGAAGGCGTGGTCCTCCCGTGGGGTGAACCCGACGGATATCTGCGCAAGGTCATTCTGCCCGGGCTCGCCAAACAGCTGGGCTTCGACCTCCAGGCCCCATGGGGGAAGATTCCGGCACCGGTGCGACAGCAGTTGCTGCACGGGGTTGGCAACGCCCCACCCCGGGTGCGGAAGGCGGTGAAGCAGGCGGCAAAAGGCACGGCCGCCAAAGCAGCGGCCAAAACCGCCGCCAAGGCGTCAGCCGATAGCACGTGGGAAGGGATCGTCACGCAGGTGCAGCGTCGATACGACGAGAGTAGCTCCGACGGCGTCCGTCTCGAGCTCGATGCCTACATGGTGGCCGGGCTCTGTCCCGCCTGCAACGGGCGCCGGCTGCGCCCGGGCTCGTTGGCGGTGACCGTGCACGGGTTGAACATCGGCCAGGTCGTGGAGCGCAGCATTGTGGATTCGCTGGCATTCTTCGACAGCATCCCCGTGCGACGTGCCGGGCACCCCGGCCTCGATCCCGGTATTGCCGGCCCCATCCTCAAGGAGGTCCGCGAGCGCCTCCGGTTCCTGGTCGATGTCGGGCTGGATTATCTCACGCTCAACCGCAGCGCCGAGTCTCTGTCCGGTGGGGAAGCGCAGCGCATTCGTCTGGCCACACAAATCGGATCACGCCTCGTGGGCGTGCTCTACATTCTCGATGAGCCCAGCATCGGCTTGCATCAGCGTGACAACGGGCGTCTGCTCACCACGCTCAAGCAACTGCGCGATCTCGGCAATACGGTCATCGTGGTGGAGCATGACGAAGAAACGATCCGTGACGCGGATTACCTCATTGACCTTGGCCCCGGTGCGGGAAAGCACGGTGGTGAGGTGATTGCCGCGGGATCGGTTCAGAAGGTGATGGATACGCCGGCGTCAATCACGGGGCAGTATTTGCGTGGCACCCGTCGCATCGAGGTGCCGACACACCGTCGGCCACGCGATAAGACCCGCCTGCTGACAGTACACGGGGCCCGCGAGCACAATCTTCGCGACGTAACCGCCGAGTTCCCGCTGGGGCTCTTCGTCGCCGTGACCGGTGTGTCCGGGTCGGGGAAGTCCACATTGGTAACCGACATTTTACAGCGTACGCTGTCGCGTCATTTCTTTCGGGCGCGCGTCCTGCCGGGCGCGCATACCCGCGTCACCGGCGTTGAACATCTCGACAAAATCATCGACATCGACCAAAGCCCCATCGGTCGGACACCACGCTCAAATCCGGCCACCTATACGGGCATCTTCACACCGGTGCGCGAGCTGTTTGCCGAGCTCCCCGAATCCAAAATCCGAGGGTACGGACCTGGCCGCTTCTCGTTCAACGTGAAGGGGGGACGGTGTGAGAGCTGTCAGGGCGATGGGCTGGTCAAGATTGAGATGCACTTCCTGCCGGATGTCTTTGTTCCGTGTGATGTCTGCAAAGGGAAGCGCTTCAATCGTGAAACCCTTGAAGTGCACTTCCGGGGACGCAGCATCGCCGAAATCCTCGATCTCACCGTGGAAGAGGCGTGTACCGTGTTTGAGAATCAGCCGCGCATTGGGCAGAAGCTCACCACGCTGCGTGATGTCGGATTGGGATACATCCACCTCGGCCAGAGTGCTACCACGCTCAGCGGTGGTGAAGCACAGCGCGTGAAGCTGGCGACTGAGCTGTCCAAACGTGATACCGGTCGCACGCTGTACATTTTGGACGAACCGACAACCGGACTGCACTTCGAGGATGTGCGCGTGCTCTTGGGTGTGCTGCACAAACTGGTTGATCGTGGCAATACCGTGCTGGTCATTGAGCACAATCTCGATGTCATCAAGACGGCCGACTGGATTGTTGATCTCGGGCCCGAAGGTGGTGTGCGTGGTGGCACCATCGTGGCGCAGGGCACGCCGGAAGAGGTTGCAGGCGTTTCAGAAAGTCATACGGGTCGCTACCTCATACCACTGCTGAGTCGCTAGCGCTGGGCATACGTTTTGCTCCGGTGGGAGATGTATCCCAACTGTGTAACGCAGTTGCTCTGGATGCGTTCGTGCACGCTTCCCATTCCACCGGGTCCCCATGACTATCACAGCACGTTTCCTCCCCGCGGCGATTGCCGCCTCCTTCGCGTTCGCGATGCCCGCCCGCGCACAGCTCATCCAGTACACCACCACGGGATTCTTCACTGGTGGTGGCGCCACCCCCTGTACAACCGCGGTGATTGGATCCACCGCAACCTGTAGCTATGCCAACGGGAGCGTGCTCCAATTCAACAACGCGTCCCAACAGAACGTGGTGAAAATGGGAACCTCCAACTTCGGAAGTTTCCAAACCATGGGTTCGGCTTGGCAGAGCTATCTCGGCAATAGCTTTACGCTGCAAATCCTGCAGACGAGCCCTTCCGTTGACGGCAGTATGAGTATCGTCGGGTCGGTCACGGGCGACTTTTCCGCGTCGCCGTTAGGTGGGACGGGCGGTTTGATCTGGACACCCAGCATCACCGAGTTCATCGTCGGTGAGGTGTTCTACCGTGTGCTCGTGGACAATACCGGCGGGATCGATATTCAACCGCCGGCCCCTGGTGGGACGATGGGAGACGTGCAGACGATTCGCGGCAGCGTATCGGTGCCGGAGCCTGATGCGTGGCTCCTGATGGCGTCTGGACTTGCCGGAGTGGGGCTGATGGTGCGGCGCCGCCGCTCGGCCTGAACCAGCCTGCACGGCTCCACGCCACGCGACGAAAACGCGGGCCACGCACGTCCAGCTCCACGGTGCCGGGCGTGCGTGCTTTGTCCCACCGCAGTACGGTGGGATAGATTGCACACATGGTTTCTCTTCTCGACATTATCGGTCCCGTGATGGTGGGACCGAGTAGCTCCCACACTGCCGGGGCCTGTCGCCTCGGCCTCCTCGCGCGGTGCCTGGTTGGTGGTACGCCGCAAACGGCTCGCGTTGAACTGCACGGCTCATTTGCCAGAACCGGTGAAGGGCATGGGACCGACAAAGCCATTGTAGGTGGATTAATGGGCTTCCGTCCCGATGACGAGCGGCTGCGCACGGCCCTCGACATCATGGAACGCGAAGGGCTCGACTACCAGTTTGAAAAAACATCGCTCGGTGACGACGCTCACCCCAATACGGTGCGCATCACCCTTGAGCGCGGTGAACGCACCGCGCAAATGGTTGGGGCGTCGCTCGGCGCGGGGCGCGTCCTCGTTACCCAAATCGATGGGTACCCGGTGGAGATTCCAGGCAATCTCCACACCATTGTGCTTGTGGCCGAAGATGTGAAGGGTTCCATCGCGCGCATTGCCGGTTTGCTGGCGGACGCGAGCTGCAACATTGCCACGCTCCGTCTCTCGCGCAAAGAGCGGGGCGGCGACGCGTTTATGGTCATCGAGGTGGACGAGGCCCCTGATGAAACGGTTCGTGATGCCATCCGTGCACTCAGCTGGGTGAAGTGGGCCTTCCGTCTCGATAAGGTGAGTGCCTGATGTATCGTGCCTTGGCCGATGCGATTCGCGACGCGGAAGCGCGCGGGGTCACCTTGTCGCAGGTTGCCCTTGAAGTGGAAGCGAAAGATCAGGGGCGTACCGTTGAGAGCATCCGTGACGCGTTGCGGCGCGCGTTGGTTGTCATGCGGGAGGCCGTTGATCGCGGCATGGTTGGGGATTTGCGTTCAGCGTCGGGACTCGTTGGCGGTGACGCCGCCAAGCTGCGCACCGGTCCGGATGGTCCCTTGGCCAACACCCCCTTCCGTGATGTGCTGGCCCGTGCCATCGCCGTGCAGGAAGTGAACGCGGCTATGGGGGTGATCGTCGCGGCACCAACCGCCGGCGGCGCCGGCGTGTTACCTGCCGTCCTTACCGGTATCGCGAAGGCGCATGCCATTAGCGATGAGCGTGTCATCGACGCCTTGGCCACGGCCGGTCTGATCGGTGCCGTAGTGGCTGAGCGCGCCTCCCTCTCGGGAGCGGAAGGGGGTTGCCAAGCCGAAACCGGCGCCGCTGCGGGGATGGCGGCTGGTGCAGCGGTGGAGATGCTGGGGGGATCCCCACGTCAGGTTGGACATGCCACCGCGCTGGCGCAGCAAGGCACGCTGGGACTCGTGTGCGATCCGTTGGGCGGACTCGTGGAGCTCCCCTGCGTGTTCCGCAACGCCACCGGTGCGGCGATTGCCATGGCGGCCATTGAAATGGCCATGGCCGGCATTGAGTTCGCCATTCCAGCCGACGAGGTCATCGATACCATGGGTGAAATCGGGGCGAGCATGGATGTGCGCTATCGCGAAACGGCCGGCGGAGGGCTGGCCGCAACGCCAACCGGGCGTCGGCTCGCCAAGGAACGTCTGTACGACATCAAACGCGCTGGCGCCTGAACCCCCTATCGCCTCCTGTCGCGCTGGCCCACCGCTACTGCACAGATGGTCCGCCGGCGGTACAATTCGACACCCGCGCGAAACGAACTGGTGGGTGGCGCCGTACGGGCCGGTATCCTAACCCCAAGGAATCGAACATGGTCACGCGAGAAGACATCGAGGCGTTCCTCGATCGCCTGAGTGCCGACGGAGCCTCCCACCAGGAACTGGAGCCCGGTCTGTGGGTCGTGCGCCCGAGTGGTGCGCTGGAATTTGATGTGGTCGTGACGCACAACCCGCCCGTGGTACTGCTCCGGGTGAAAGTGATGCCGCTGCCCACAGACGCGGCCGATCAGGCGGCGCTCAACCGCCGCCTGCTGGAACTCAATGCCAGTGACTTGCTGCATGGCTCCTACGGCCTCGACCAAAACAACGTCGTGTTAACCGAGGCCCTCGAACTCGCGCATCTCGATTTCGAGGAGTTCCTGGCCTCCTATGAAAGCATGACTCTCTCGCTCACCTCGCATTTGCGTGAGCTGGCCGCCTTCCGCGAGGCTCGTTGAATCATGGGTATCTTCGACCGTCTCTCCACGCTCATCAAATCCAATCTCAACGAGCTCATCTCTTCGGCGGAAAACCCCGAGAAGATGCTCAATCAGATCATTGTCGATATGCGCAACCAGCTGGCGAAAGCCAAGCAGCAGGTGGCCGCGTCTATTGCCGATGAGAAACGCTTGAAGGATCAGGCGGATGCCGAGTTTAAGCTGGCCGACGAATGGGATCGCCGCGCCATGCTTGCCGTGCAGGAAGGTCGTGATGACCTCGCCAAGCAGGCGCTCCTGCGCGGGCAGGAGCACCTCGAGCATGGCCAGCAGCTGGCCGGCACATGGGAAACGCACCGCATGGAAACGGAGAAGCTCAAGCAGTCGCTCCGTGACCTGAACGACAAAATTGAAGAGGCCAAGCGCAAGAAAAACTTGTTGCTTGCCCGGCAGCGACGGGCTGAGGCGCAGGCGCGCATTTCGCAGACGATGTCCGGCCTGTCCGACAATTCGGCCTTCGATGCCTTCAATCGCATGGAAGAGAAGATCACGGCCAACGAGCGAACGCTGCAGGCTGCGCAGGAAATCGACGAAGAGTTCAGCGGTGACCGCTTGGCCGGAGAGTTCAAGCAGCTCGAACGTGCGTCGGGTGGTGCCAATGCCGAGCAGCAGTTGCTCCAGCTGAAGCAGCGCATGGGCATGCTCGCGGCCGGTGCACCGGCGGCCTCGCGTCAACTCGCGCCGGGCGTAACGGCCATGGGTGGTGCAGCGCCGGCGCAGTTGGCCGCTGGCGCCAGTCCCGACGCCGGGACGTCGGCCTCCGAGGCCACGAGCGCCGACGCTGACCTGATTGCCGAAATCGAAGGACTCGGCGGTAGCCAGCCGAGGTAAGGAATCCGCGGTACATTACCCGCATCCCTTCTGGTCGCCGGCGGCGGCTCCCACTCTGGGGCCGCCGTTGGCGTTTCCGCTGTTGGCGTATCCGCCCGAGCGCATCATGTCTCTGTCGCGTCGATTTCTGATCCTCGCCGAAGGAAGCTTTGGCCCGCTGAGCTCCAAGACGGCCAATGCCTGTATCCGCTATATCCCGGATGAGGTTGCTGCGGTGCTTGACAGCACCTCGGCCAACGCGGTCGTGCAGGACGTTCTGGGGTTCGGCGGCAACATTCCCATCGTTGCGACGTTCGCCGACGGGATGCGCTATCGCCCGAACGCGCTGTTGATCGGGATCGCACCTGCCGGTGGGCAGTTCCCCGACGCGTGGCGTCCCATTGTGCTTGAAGCCCTGCGTGCCGGACTCCACGTGTGGAGTGGGTTGCACACCATGCTGGGCGATGATCCGGAGTTTGCGGCGCTCGCGGCGGCCTCTGGCGCCACGATCCGCGATTTGCGCCGCGCGCCCCCAGACCTTGAGGTGGCCTCCGGGCGTGTTCGCGATCTCAATGCCACGGTCGTGCTCACGGTTGGAACCGATTGCAACATCGGCAAGATGACCGCACAGCTTCAGGTGCAGTCGTCGGTGGGCCAACTTGGCCATCGCGTGAACTTTGCGGCAACCGGACAAACCGGTATCCTCGTGGAAGGGCGTGGGCTCGCGGTGGATGCGGTCATTGCGGATTTCGTGGCTGGCGCCGCCGAGGCGCTCACCATTGAGGCGGCCGAAGGGGCAGACATTGTGTTGGTTGAGGGGCAGGGCTCCCTTATCCACCCTGCCTATTCCGGCGTGACGCTCGGCCTCATGCATGGAGCGCTTCCCCACGCCATGGTGCTGTGCGCACAGCCCTCGCGCACCACTATCCATCGCAATCCGTGGGTGCCGATTCCGCCACTGAGTGACATGATTCGGTTGTACGAAGCCACGATGGACGCGCTCCGACCCGCGCCGGTGATTGCCATTGCGCTGAACACCTTTGACCTCGATGATCGGGCCGCCCGTGCGGCCATCGAACGGGTGCGACTCGAGACCGGCTTGCCCACCACCGATCCGGTGCGCTACGAGCCGTTGATTATCGCGGAAGCGATTGCCGCGTTTCACATGGAGCGTGTATCCGGCGCGGTTGACGGCATGGCGTGATTTTGATGCCGCGTGCAGAACGCGGGTGACAGCGTGCGCGACGGACCGTGCCATCATGTTGCGCATGACGAAAACACGATTGCTTTCTGTGGTGCAGCTCCGCGCCGAAGTACGGGCGGGCCTTCCCGGCCAATGCGCGGTGAATGTTCGCGTGCTGGACGGCGTGTCGATTCGCATTCATGCCGGTGAGCTCCTGCTGCTGCAAGCGCCCGACGCGCTTGGGCCCGCTATGCTCCTGGCCGCGCTCGCGGGACGCGAGCATGCGCCACAACATCGCTACCTGCGATTGGAGCGGAACGTCGCGCCCGGCGTGCAGATTCGCCGCGCGGCGCTTCATCCCGATGTCATTCCGGACATTGTGCACGGCTGGCAGGAGGCGCGGCCGGGCGAGGAGCGTCCGGCATCACGGGTGTTGTATCTCCTGCGCGCCTCACGGTATCGGCCGCCAGCGGGTCGCGCGGCGACCATGCGGGAGCTCGGGGAATGGCGTCGCTGGGCTGGGCAGGCCCGCGAGCGCCGCGACGGGATTGTCATTGCCTCCACGTCGCCGCCGGCGCCACTGTCCCAGAGGGGGGAGCCGCCTTTTGCGGGGCGGGCGCATGAGCCCGAAGCCACCTATCACGTACGCTTCACCCCACCGTCGAGTATCCGGTGCCTTGAACTGCGAGCGGGGCGCCTGCACATCGTCAGGGCACCCCGCCGCGTTGCATCCATGGCCGTGCGGCTTATTGCTGACCCAGCGCCGCCCCGGTGGTTTGCGGACGGTAGTAGCGACGCTCACGGGCCGACCGCTTCCCATCCATCGACCACAAGGTCGACTGAACCATGATGCCGCGTATGCGGCGCGTCTGCTCGGGAGCCGGGATGGTGTAGGAGCTCGAGACATTTGCCGGTGCCGGCGTCTTCGGTTCGCCGATATACTGCGCCTGCCAGGTGCCGAGCTTCACCAAACCGTCGGGCTTCTCCATGATGAAAACGCGACCAACCACCGGCTCCCCGTTGATCAGCGTCTGACCGGTCACCGGGTCCACAGGCCATTCGCCTGAGGGCTGGGGAGCCGGTGCGATGACAACGGTGGCCGGCACGAGGGCAGCGCTGTCGGACATCGCCATCGAGTCCGCCACGCTGCTGCTGTCCGAGGGCAGCGTATCCTGGCTCAGCACTGCCCCCGTTGAGTCGACAGCGGGCATGGCCGTGGGCGCCGGCGGTACCGGGGGTGTGGCCGTCTGGGTCGTTGATTGGGTACGGGCGGCCATGGCCACCGCCACGAGGGCACCGATGCCCACAACGGTGGATACCCGCGAGAAGAGGCGCGAACGATCCTGATGGGGGGTCATGAAGTGGGTCCGGGTTGAGGTGGAGGAGCTGCCGTGGTGAATTACCTTCTACATTCCATGAACGCAAGAAATTGCCGTGGGATCCCACGGGGTTCCCGCGTTCGGTTCGCGTTGCTCTGGATTCCGCACTCCGCCCGCCTTCACCACGATGCCTGAACTCCGCCTGTACAACACGCTCGCGCGCCGCGTGGAGCCGTTCGCACCCGCCGATGGTCAGACGGTGCGTATGTACACGTGTGGGCCGACGGTCTATAACCCGGCACATCTGGGTAATTTCCGCACCTTTCTTTTCGAAGATCTGTTGCGTCGGGTGATCCGTCTGGCTGGGTGGCAGGTGGAGCAGGTGATGAACCTGACCGACGTGGACGACAAGATCATCCGGAAAGCGGCGGCCACCGGCGCGAATATCCTCGAGGTCACCGAGCCGTTTACCGAGCTCTTTCATCGCGACCGGCGCTATCTGCGCATTGAAGACGCGGAGCGGTACCCGAAGGCCACCGAGCACATCCCTGAGATGATCGCCCTCGTAGAGCGCCTTGTGGCCAACAACGTGGCGTACATCGCCGACGACGGGTCGGTCTATTTCGCCATCGCACGGTTCCCCGATTACGGCAAGCTGTCGCAGCTGGATACGCGCGAAATCCGCGCCGGCGCGCGCGTGGCGCAGGACGAGTACGCCAAGGAGAACGCGCAGGACTTTGCGCTGTGGAAAGCGGCCAAGCCGGAAGATGAAGCCACCGGGGCGGCGTGGGATTCACCGTGGGGGCGCGGGCGTCCGGGTTGGCATTTGGAGTGCTCCGCGATGGCGATGAAGTACCTCGGGGAAACATTCGATCTGCATGCCGGCGGGATCGATCTCATCTTCCCGCACCATGAGGATGAGATCGCGCAGTCGGAGGCCGCCACCGGGAAACCGTTTGCGCGCTGCTGGTGCCACGGGGAGTTCCTGCTCACCGACGGGGCCAAGATGGCCAAGCGCGTGGGGAACGTGGCCAATGTGGTGGACATGCGTGATCAGGGGATCAGCGGGACGGCGTATCGCCACTTCGTGTTCAACGCGCATTATCGCAAACAGCTCAACCTTGGCGACGATTCGCTGGAGCAGTCGCGCGCGGCGGTGAACCGTATCGGCGCCTTCGCCCGACGGCTGGTGGAGGCGACCACCGGAACGGCGGCGCTCGCCGATGCGGCTACGCGGGCGGAGCGGGCGTTTCTGGAGGCGCTCTTCGATGATCTGAATGCGCCGGAAGCCTTGGCGGCGCTGTTCACGTTTATCAGTGAGGCCAATCGGGAACTCGATGCGCAGGGCGACGATCTGCCGGCGCTGGAGCGCGCGCGCGCTGCGTTCCGGCTCATGGATAGCGTATTGGACCTGGTGCCCGAGCAGGAGGTCGATGCCGATCTCGCGGCGTGGGTGGAGGAGCGCTTGAGCATGCGCCGGGCCGCGCGTGAGCGCCGCGACTTCGCCGCGGCGGATGCCGCCCGCGCTGAACTCACTGCCCGTGGCATCCTGATTGAGGATGGCCCCGACGGCACCCGGTGGCGAAAAGGGTAAGCGATCGGGTACTGGCGGTGCGAACCGCGACGGCTGCTTGAATTCGGGGGGGCTCCGGTTTAGGATGAGTGTCTTGTCCGGAGTGGCCATGTGGTCATTCTGCTGACGTAGCTCAGTTGGTAGAGCAGCTGATTTGTAATCAGCAGGTCGTCGGTTCAATCCCGACCGTCAGCTCTTTCAAAGCTCGGCAGCCGTGCCCGTAGGGGCACGTCGGAGAGAGCCCCGGTGGGGTACTCAAGTGGCCAACGAGAACAGACTGTAAATCTGTCGGCGCAAGC
>CANHTA010000067.1 GCA_947463135.1 Gemmatimonadota bacterium | reverse complement strand
CAGCTCACGCGCCTCCTCGCCGCGCAACATGCGGGGGCGTTCGGCCACGCACAGATGCTTCTCAATCACCTCGTCACCCGTGCTGGTGGGCACATAGTAGCCGTCGGGCCACACCGCGGGACGTGGATAGTCGGGGAAGAGGGGCCGCGTAAAGGCGTAGCGATACCACGCGCCGAGTGGATCGGAGGTGGCACTCACGGCGTAGCACATGGCGTACTGGCCGTTGGCGGGCTCGGCTTCGGGGCGCGGTGGAGCTGGGCGTGGAACCGTATCCCGTCGCTCCGCGGGGCGCGGCAACGGCGCGCGGCGCGGCCCATGGGGCGCGGTGTGCGGCCGTGCGCGCCGAAAAATGGGAAGCACCAGGAGCCAGCGATCCGCCAGTTGATCGTACCGCACCACGGCGTCGCCGCTCAGGATGTCCTCACAAGGGCCGCCGAATCCCCGGAACACACTGTTGGTGGGCAGCGGCCCGTACAACGGCGTGCCGGTGCGGCTGAACACGGCCAGCTGGGAATTGACCGTCTGCACGATGTGGCGGCGCCCCACGGCCAGCGAATTGTCCGACGGATTCCGGAGTGCGACGCGCCCATGCGGCCCCACAAAGCGGGCCCCGAGCCCATCGAACGAGGCCACCACACGAACGCCGTCCGCGGTGCCCATGGCACGTTGCTCAACCGCGTCGGCGCCAAGGGGGACGCCGGTGGCCGGCCCCACGGCGGGGGTGGTTTGGGCCGCGAGCACGTATGGGGTGAGCGCCACCGACGTGAGCACCCGTAGGGAGTGGCGTACCGCGCGGCATGCGGCGCCACTGGAGGGCGAGAAGGTACGGGGGACTGGAGAAAGACGCATGGGCAACGTTACCGTCGCCATCCACACGTCGCCACCAGCGGGGCTGGGGGACGGTGTGGTGCGCGGGCCAGCTCCCTCAGGCGCGCGCGGGGGTGCATTCGCTATACTACGTGCGGCAGTGCGGTGTGTGGCCGTACGCGGACGTGGCGAAATTGGTAGACGCACCAGCCTTAGGAGCTGGCGGGGCAACCCATCCCGGTTCGAGTCCGGGCGTTCGCATTGGGCAAGCCGGACAATGAGTTATGACGTTGAGGCTCGCACGTACGTTGCCGGTTGTTTGCGACGTGGCGTACGGTTCGTTGCGCCGAGCCGGCTTCCGCGTTGAATGCGGCGCTCACTCGCTTGGCGGGGCTACCGCAGCGAACCGCTCCTCGAGCTGCGCCTGTTGGGCGGCGAACTTTGCTGGATTCTCGCTCTGGAGCCGCTCCAGATTCCGGAGCTTCCACTGCACGCTGGGCAACTGTGAAAGGTGCGGTACTCCTAAGAGGTCCCAGTCGGGATCGCCGGCAACCAGCGAGCGCAAGAAGCTGCGCTCGGCGGCATCGAGACCGCGCTGCAGTTCGCGTAGCATTTGCGCGCGCACCTGCAGAAGATCATCCAACGGCACCGGATCCATGGTCATGCCGGCGAAGGCACCGTGATACTCCAGCGTAATGTCCTGCAGCCGTGGGAAAAGCAGCTCATGGACCGGGCGATTGTGGCTGGCCACGTAGACCACGAACGCGCGCCGAATGGCGGGGGTGATGCCCTCGTGGGCGAATAACTCCCGCACGTCGAACAAGTCACGAGGATGTTGGCGGTCCATCGCGGCGACGAGTTTGCCGCCGTACGTATCCTCGAGTGAGGTGACGGGGAGCTCCAGATCAGCCTGCAGGACGTCGCTCGCCCGTGCGGTCAGCTCGGCCCTCCGCACGGGCCTTACCGTCCCACGCATGACCGTGTTCACCTCGACCTTCACGGTGATATCATCACGCCGAACCACGAGCTTGGTCTCGCCGTTGACGGTAGCGGGCGCCGAGACGGTGAAGCCACGGGCATGCAATCGGTCGGACATGGCCCTGATCTCCGCCGTGATCCGCGCCAGCGCCGCCTCGCGTGGCACCGTGTGATCGCGGAATACGAGATCGAGATCGACCGACAGCCGTGGGAGGTCGCGATAGTACAAGTTGATCGCGGTGCCGCCCTTGAGCGCAAACGTGTCGTCGACGAATACGCTGGGCGCTACCTGCGTCAGTACGCGGGCCGTCCGCAGATACCTGTCGTTCACGGCGGCAGCACCAACAACCCGTCGCGGGTGCGGGCTACCCACGGCTTGTCGCTGCCGGTTGGGAGCGATGCAGCATCGAGTTTATCGGCCCATGGCGCCTGCGCCTCGCGCCCGAGCTGGAGACAGAGCCGTACGGTCTTCACGCTGAGACATCGGACGAGCAGCGCTCGCAGGACTCTCGCACGCAGCGTCTGCGTGTTCTCCGCCAACTCGCGCGCTTCACTGAGTGGTTGCCGAACTCCGACGTCACTGAGCAGCTCCAGCCACGCACGTTCAGGCTCCGAGACCCGAGGCATGGAGTCATCCCCCTGCCAGCGACTCACATGCAGCAGGTTCTCCGATGTCTCGTCAAACAGGCGCTTCTGGTGGTACGCCGCCGGGAAACGCGACGTAAACCACGTCGGCAAACGTTTGGACTGCCGGCCGTAGAGATGCAGGATCGGACGCTGGGTGACGTAGTGGCGCATACCCAGCCATTCAAGAGCGGACTTTCCGCCCACGTGCAGCCCTTCGTACATCGCTTCCAAGGTCAGCAGACTTGGATACAACTCCAGTTCGTCGTCGGGCCGGGCGTAGACGCCTCGTGCGAGCCGACGGAGCCACCCCGACCGGACGTAGTGCACGGCGAGGTACTTCGATATACCCATAACCGCCAAGTCGGCCGACGTGACGGGCCTTCCTGGGCGAAGTGACGCGTGGAGGACTCTTAGCTTTGTTTGCGGAGGGGTAGCCATACTACCATTTTACCGTTTTTTTCAAACCAGACAACTATTTGAACACAGTCGGATTATAGTAGTCAAGCTAAGCCAAGTTTGATTTTTTCAAATAGAGATCGTGTAGACTGCACGGCAGCAACCGACGCCTCACTGGAATTATTGTTACTTATGTAGCACCGTAACAACTTTAGAGTTCCCTTAAACACACTTTAAATGCCGAAGCCGTCGGCTCCTGCCCCTGTCGCCATCCGAGCGGCACTCAAGCAGCTCGGAGCGGATGTGAGCGAGGCTCGCCGCCGCCGCCGCCTGACCATGGAAGTAGTCGCAAATCGGGCGCTGACGACCCGCCAGACCGTGGCGCGTATTGAGCGAGGAGACCCGGTCGTAGCGATGGGCACCTGGGCGAGCGTGTTGTTCGCGCTGCGACTGGCCAACCGACTGGGTGACTTGGCCGCCCCCGCCAGCGATCGCGAGGGGCTCGCCATCGAAGCGGAACGGTTGCCGAAGCGTGTGCGGATGCCGAAGACGATCTGAGTCGTTCGACGCGCCGAACGGCCACGTGTACGCGACGCTGCTCGCGGAGCGGCTCATCACAGCCTGTTGTACGCGCGATGGCATCGCCTCCACCAACTCACCCTGCGTGCGGATCGTGGGTCATCGATGGTGCCATAGCCCGTGCCGCACCTGCCCGCCGACCTCGGCGTCACCACGCCGCATTCGCCCCCCTCCGTCTCGAACGATCATCCGTGCTCCGAAACGCAGTTCAACATGCTCAAGTATCGCCCGAATTACCCGGCGCGTTTAGGATCTCTCAATACAACACCGAGCATCAGCACAGCGGGCTCGGACCGCATACGCCGTCCGACGTGCATCACGCGATTGCCGAGGCGCACAACACCACACGCGCTGACATCCTCACCGACGCCTACGCCGCGCGTCCGGAAAGGTTTGTGCGCCGACCGCCTACCCCCCACGTGCCGCCAACCGCCGCGTGGATCAATCCCCCCACGACCGTCAACCAACGTCGCTCAGTAAATCCCACCCACTCGGTGTCTCAAACTCACGGCTAAACTCCGCAATGCGTTGGCACTGGAGTCGTCCTATGACGACTCCAGTGCCTGCCCCCCTCCACCACTGCATGAACCGCTCGGTGTCGTGCTCGGCACTCGGGCCCTGGTGGACCAGCTGCGCGGGGGGAACCCTGCTCCGCGCGCAGGCCGCGAACCCGGCCATCGCACCCTCCTCACTTCCCCCCGCCGACCGACGTCCACATACGGCACGTGACGTACCGCGCCACCCCAAGATTGGCGCAACACCGGTGCGCACTCCAATCTTCCATGATCTCCAATCTCTAACAGCGCCGCCGTGCGACGGCGTGCGCCGTTGTGCCCGGCCCGTAGCACCCCTTCCCCGCCCCAATGACCCGCTCAATTCTCGTCGTCCTGGCCCTCGCCCTTTCCGTAGCGGAGCTCCCGGCGCAGGTCGTTCCATCGGTGGCCATCGCCGCCGACAGTCTCTTCAAGCCCGTGAAGTGGCGCGCAATCGGCCCCTTCCGCGGCGGCCGCTCCAACACGGCCACGGGCGTCATCGGCAACCCGAAGACGTACTACATGGGCACCACCGGCGGCGGCGTCTGGAAAACCGACAACATGGGCATCAGTTGGCGCAACATCTCCGACGGCCACTTCAAAACCGGAACCGTTGGGGCAATCGCGGTGGCACCCAGCGACCCGAATGTGGTGTATGTGGGCATGGGCGAGCACGCCGTGCGCGGCGTGATGACCCACTCAGGAGACGGGGTCTATCGCTCCACCGATGCCGGTAAGAGCTGGACGAAAGTGGGGCTCGATGAGACCCGACACATCGCACGGATTGTGGTCCACCCCAAAAACCCGGACATCCTCTGGGTCGCGGCACAAGGTACCCTGTACGCGCCCTCGGCCGAGCGCGGCATCTTCAAGTCCACCAACGGCGGCGCCACCTGGAAGAAGGTGCTGCATGTCGACCAGCGCACCGGCGCGGCCGAACTCTCCATCGATGCAACCAATCCGCGCATTCTCTACGCCGCCATGTGGGAGCATGGCCGCCTGCCGTGGAAGGTCATCAGCGGAGGACCGGGGAGCGGTCTCTACAAATCCACCGACGCCGGTGACACGTGGGTGAAGATGACGGACGGCCTCCCCGCGAAGATGGGCAAGATGGCCATCGCCGTAAGCCCCGCCAACGCGGAGAAAGTGTACGCGCTCATTGAAAGTGAATCCGAGGGCACCGAGCGCGGCCTCTACGTGTCCGTGAACGCCGGCCGGAGCTGGAGCAAAGTCACCAGCGACCCGCGCCTCGTGCAGCGCGCCTGGTACTACATCGAACTCTTCGCCGACCCGAAAAACGAAAACCGTTTATACGTACTCAGTGCGCCGGCGCTCCGCTCCGACGACGGCGGCCGCACCTGGACCGAGGTAAACGGTGCACACGGGGACTACCATGATTTGTGGATCAACCCGAGTGACCCGGACAACTTCATTATTGCCGACGATGGCGGAGCGGTCATCACCTTCGACGGCGGCAAGAGCTTTAGTACACAGAGCAATCAGCCCACGGCGCAGTTCTACCGCCTCAATGCGGACAACCGGTTCCCCTATCGCATTTACGCCGCGCAGCAGGACAACACGTCCATCATGATTGCCAGCCGTGAACTCAGCAGCGGCGGGATTACCACCGACAGCTGGCGGGCCTCGGCCGGCGGCGAAAGCGCCTTCCTCGCTTTTGATCCGGAGAACCCGCGCTACGTGCTGGGCGGCAGCTATCAGGGCACCATCGACGTACTGGATACGCAGGCGCAGGCAGGCACCAACATCATGGCGGCGCCCATCCAGTACCTCGGGCGCGACGCAAAGGACATGAAGTACCGCTACAACTGGAACGCACCAATCATCTGGAGCCGCCACGAGCCGAACACCTTCTACCACGGCGCACAGCTGCTGCTGAAAACATCGGACCTCGGACGCACGTGGACCGCTGTCTCCCGCGACCTCACACGCAACGAGAAAGAGAAGCAGGGGAAGCCCGGTGAGCCCTACACCAACGAGGCAGTAGGCGCCGAGAACTATGGCACGCTGTCGTACATCGCCGAGTCCCCGCACGAGAAGGGCGTGATCTACACGGGGAGCGACGACGGCCTGGTGCAGCTCACGCGCGACGGCGGGAAGTCGTGGAAGAACGTCACGCCCAAGGGGCTGGCCGAGTGCCTCATCAATGCCATCGAAGTCTCTCCGTTTGACAAGGGCACCGCGTACATCGCCACCACGCGCTACAAGTTCAACGACCATGCGCCGGGGCTGTATAAAACCACTGACTACGGGGCAACCTGGACGAAGATTGACCGGGGGATTCCGGCGGGTGCATTCACGCGCGTGGTGCGCGAGGACGACGTGCGTCGCGATCTGCTCTTCGCCGGTACGGAATCGGGGCTCTACGTGTCGTGGAACGGTGGACTGGAGTGGGCGCCGTTCCAGCTCAACTTGCCCGTCACCCCCATCACCGACCTCAAGGTGCATCAGGGCAACCTGATCGCCTCCACGTCGGGACGCTCCATTTGGATACTCGACGATCTGGCCCTGTTACGGCAGTACCGCCCGGCATTGCCGGCGCTCCACGCGTATCAACCCGCGCCAGCCTATCTGGTGAACGGCGGCAGCGAGTTGAACACCACCGATGACGAATTCACCGGCGCCGATCCCTTCCGCGGAGTAAACCCCGCCAACGGTGTGGTGTTCTACTATCAGCTGCCGGAGGTGAAGAAAGCGGACACCGTGACGCTGTCCATCGCCGATGCCTCGGGGCGCACCATCCGGACGTTCACGTCGGTGAAAGACACCACCTTCAGTTCATGGGACGGCGGGCCGCCGGCGGAGCTCACGCTGTCGGCCGCCAAGGGACTGAACCGCTTTGTGTGGGACATGCGGCACGCAACAATCAGCGGCGTGCCCGGCGTGTATATCGAGGCGAACTACCGTGGTCACAAGGTGCCGCCCGGGCGCTACCGCCTCACGCTCACGCTGGGTGATCGCACGGTGTCCACCGAGGCGGAGGTGCGGGCCAATCCTCTGTACACCACCGATGTGGCGACCTACACCGAGTACGACCGCTTCATGTCCACGGTGGAACAGGACGTGACACGCATGCACGATGCCGTGAACGAGCTACACGAGGCGCAGGAGCAACTCTCCGCCATTCTCACCGGGCTGTCCGCTGAAGCGCGGCTGGCCGACGTCCGACGCGACGGCACGGCGCTGCTGGAGCAGCTGAAGAAGTGGGACGGCGAGATGGTATCGCGCAAAACGCGCGCCTATGACGACGCGGAGAATTTCGCGCAGCAATTCACGGCGAACTGGCTGTTCATGATCAACGCCACCGAGAGCGACCTGCCGCGGGTGAACCAGCCGTCGCGGGATCGGCTGGCCGAGTTGGAACCGGAGTGGGCGCAGCTCAAGGCGCGCGCGGAAGCCATGCGCAACGATATCGAGACACTTAACCGGAAGCTGTTCAACCAAGGGGTTGGAGCCATCCGTACGAAAAAAGCCGCCGGTCCGCGAAACATCGGATAACCGCATGTCCCTCGACGAACGAGTTGCCCGTCTGTTCGACGATGCCGAGCCCACGCGCGTGGGCTCGGGGTGGCTCAGCGGTACCGCCTCCGTGTTTCTGGGTGTGCTGTCACTCGGGGCGGTCGCCTGCTTCTATTGGCCGGCGCTGCTCACCAGTCCCGATGTGCGGGCGCTGCTGCCCCTGCCCTTCGTGCGCACCCTGCTGCAGCTCGTCATCGGCATCGGCTTTCTCTTGGGCCTTTTGAGCGCACTGCTGCGCCAGCGCAAAGTCTTGGGCATCACCGGCATGGCCATGGCGCTCGCTTCAGGGCTCGCCGGCGGCGGCAACATCCCGGTGGAGGGTGCTGTACCGGCGGTGCCGGTGTACCTCGGCCTCGATTGGTTTTTGCTCAACATCTTGTTGCTGGCCGTGCTCTTCGTACCGCTCGAACGGCTCTGGCCACTGCGGGCGCAATCGGTGTTCCGCCCACAGTGGACCACCGATGGTGTCTACTTCTTTGTGAGTCACCTGCTGGTGCAGCTGTCCACACTGCTCACCCTCATGCCCGCGCGCGTGTTCTTCGGGTGGGCCGTGCACCCTGCGATACAGCACACCGTACGCGCGCAGCCGGCCGTGCTCCAATTTCTGGCCTGTGCCGTGGTGGCCGACTTCACCGAGTACGGCGTGCATCGGCTGTTTCACCGGTCACGCGCACTGTGGCCGTTTCACGCGGTGCATCATTCCGCCACCAGCATGGACTGGCTGGCCGGCTCACGCCTGCACGCGGTGGACATCGTCCTCACGCGCGGGCTTACCTTCGTGCCACTCTTTCTGCTCGGATTCGACACCGGCCCGCTGTACGCCTATCTGGTGTTCGTGTCGGTGCATGCCGTGTTCATTCACGCCAATGTCTCCTGGGCGTTCCCGCGTTGGGTGGAGCGGCTGGTGGTAACGCCGCGCTTTCATCATTGGCATCATGCCATCGAGCGTCAGGCCATCGACAAAAACTTCGCCGTACACTTCCCCTGGATCGACCGACTCTTTGGCAGCTATTACGGACCAGAGGGCACGTGGCCGCGCGGCTATGGGATTGAGGGACACCCGGTGCCGGATGGGTACCTGAAGCAGCTGGTGTACCCCGTTTCGGCGAAGCACAGCGCACCGCCCGGCCCCACTGCAGCGGAGAAGTAACCACCGGCCGCCAACCGCCGCGTGTCGGTCTCACAGCGAAATCGGTGCCCGCGCGGTAATCTGAGGAAGCGGTTCCCTCTCCCTCCCCAGCCCGTCTGCCCATGCGACACGCGTTGCCCCGCCCCTCCCGAGGCTGGCTGCACTGCGCCAGTCTCTCCCTGCTGCTCTCTGCGGCCTCGCTCGGCGCACAGAAGAAGCCCGTGACCGCCGCTCCGGTGGACTCCTCGGTGCAGGTCCGACTCGCCAGCGAGCGACAGGAAGATCCCACCCCTGCTCCTGCGAAGCGCGAAGGGGAGGGTCCGTTTCAACGGCTCATTATCCGCGGCGTCAACCTCATTGATGGCTACGGCAGCGCCCCCCGCGGCCCCGTGGACATTGTGGTGGAGGGCAACCGCATCGCGCAAATCGTGAGCGTAGGGTACCCCAAGGTGAAGATCGACCCCGCCAAGCGACCGAAGGGTGCCACCAAGGAGATCGATGCCAATGGCATGTACCTCATGCCCGGCCTCATCGACTTGCACGTACATCAGGGCACACAACAGAAAGCGCCTGAGAGCGAGTACTACAACAAACTGTGGCTTGCGCATGGCATCACCACCGTGCGGGGCGTGCCCTTCGCCAGCTTCGATTACTCGGTGAAAGAACGTGCCCGCAGCGACAAAAATGAGATCACGGCTCCGCGCTACGTGGTATACCAGCGCCCGGGCACCGGCTGGGGGCGCGGTGTCCCGCGTACCCCCGACGTGGCGCGCGAGTGGGTGCGTTGGGCCAAGGCCAACGGCGCCGATGGGCTCAAACTGGGCGCCGAACGTCCCGATCTCATGGAAGCGTATCTCGCCGAAGCGAAGAAGCTGGGGCTCGGCACCACCGCACACCTCCAGCAGGGTGGCGTGGCGCAAGTGAATGGCGAGGTGGCCACACGCATGGGCCTCGAAGCCATCACACACTTTTACGGTGTGTTCGAGTCGATGTATGACAACAACCAGGTACAACCCTGGCCACTCGACGCCAACCTGCAAGATGAACAGACGCGCTTCGGACAGGTGGCGCGGCAATGGAGCCTGGTCACACCACGCAGTGAGAAGTGGAACCAATTCCTCAAGAACCTGAAGGAACGCGACGTTACGCTCGACCCAACCATGACCACGTACCTCACGGGCCGCGACGTGAATCATCGCATGTACGCGCCGTGGCATGAGAAGTACACCATCCCCACCCAGCGTGATTTCTATCTATCCAACCGCGAAAACCACGGGGCCTACTTTTACGACTGGACCACAGCCGATGAAGTGGCATGGAAGAATTTCTATCGCGTGTGGATGATGTTCCTCAACGACTACAAGAACATGGGTGGTCGCGTCACCGCCAGCTCCGATGCCGGCTTTATCTGGAATACTCCGGGCTTCTCCACCATTGAGGAACTTGAGCTGCTGCAGGAAGCGGGCTTCTATCCGGGCGAAGCGATCCGCGCCGGCACCTACCATGCTGCGGTTGCGATGAACAAAGCAAGTGGGAACCCCATTGACCGCGGCGTCGTGGAAGTGGGCGCGCTGGCCGATCTGGTGATTGTGGACGCCAATCCGTTTCTCAATCTGAAGGTGCTCTACGGCACCGGATGGCAGCGCCTGAACGACGAGACCGGCAAGGTGGAGACCTACGGCGGCGTGAAGTACACGATTAAGGACGGGATCGTGTATGATGCGAAGAAGCTGCTTGCCGACATTGAAGAGATGGGTAACGCACAACGGCGCGCTCGCGGCGGCCGCTAATCATTCGCGCGGGGCGATAGGCATGCGGCCTGTCGTCCCGCGCCTCATGGGATCTGCGTATGATCACGGGTACTGTTGCCATCGAACACTGGGAACTCCGCGAGCCTTTTGAAATCGCGCGCGGGGTAATGACCACGATTCCGTTGGTGGTGCTCACCCTCACCGACCCACTGGGGCGCGTTGGCCGTGCGGAAGCGGCAGGGGTGGACTACGACGGCGAGACGCCGCAGGGGATGCTGTCGCAGATCGAACAGGTGATGCCGCTGATCGCGGCAGCGGCACCGGACGGTCTGGTGCACCACGCCACGCTACAGGCGGTGCAGGAGCTGCTGCCATCGGGGGGCGCACGAAATGCCGTTGACTGTGCGCTCTGGGATCTACGGGCCAAGCAAACGGGCATTCCGGCGTGGCAGCTTGCCGGGCTACCGCCGCTGCGCCCGCTCACCACCGTGTTCACGCTGGGCCTTGGCACGGAATCGGACACCCGCCGCAAGGCGCGCGAGGCCCGCGGTTATCCGTTGCTCAAACTCAAGTGCGATGCCGAACGCCATATCGATGTGGTGCGCTGGGTGCGCGAAGAGCATCCCTCCGCACGCATCGCCGTAGACGCCAACCAGTCGTGGAACCGCGACCTGCTTGAACGTCTCCTGCCGCAGCTGGCCGCACTCGGTGTGGACATGATCGAGCAGCCTGTCCCCCGCTTCGAAGACGCGCAGCTCGATGGATTGCGGGCCCCCCTGCCGTTGGCCGCCGATGAATCGTGCGCGGACATGGCCTCACTTGAGGCGGTGCTCGGCCGCTATCAGTTCATCAACATCAAGCTCGATAAGTGCGGCGGTCTCACCGAAGCACTGGCCATGTCAAACGTGGTACTGGCCCATGGGCTACAACTCATGGTGGGCAACATGTGCGGCACCTCCCTTGGCATGGCGCCGGGGTTTCTCGTTGGGCAACGCTGTGGCTACGTCGATCTCGACGGCCCCCTGCTGCACACGCACGATCGTCCACAGGCCATTGTGTATGCCGATGGCGTCATGCACCCCCCGTTGCCCACGCTCTGGGGCTAGGACATTGAGCTCGCGAAGCGCGCCAACCGAAACAGCCCGATATCGTGCGACGTGCGGCCATGCTGCACCAAATCCGCACAGATCTCGCCCATCACGCTGGAAAACTTGAAACCGTGTCCGGAACACGGGGACACCAGCAGCACCTCCGGCGTGTCAGGCGCACGGTCAACAATGAAGTGTTCGTCGGGCGTGTTGGTGAACAGGCACGTTGCCGACGACCGCAGTGGCCCATTGGCGTCCGGGAAGTACCGCGCCACGGCGTCGCGTAACGCCGCCTCGTCGCGTGCGCCCACCGTGCGATCCATCGTGGCCGGATGGACCTTCTCGTACAGATGGTGGTAGCGCCCAATCTTGAACCCCGGCACGCCGTACTCGGGGAAGCCGTAAAACGTGCCCTCCTCGGCCTCTAGCACAAACACCGGAAACGCGGAGGGGGCAAAGCGCGCTCGATCGGCCACGTCAAACCAGCCGAGGACCTGTCGCTCGGGGGTAAGCAGCGGGGCAAGCGACGGGGCCAGATCCGCCATCCACGCACCGGCGGTGAGCACGAGTTGCCCCGCCTCATAGTCGGCGCGATCGGTGCGGACATGAACGCGCCTACCGGAGGCGGTGTAGCCGCGCACCGTTTCGTGGGTGTGAATCACGGCGCCGTGATCGCGGGCCCGATCGGCGTGGGCGCGGATGCAGCGCTCTGGGGTAAGAAACCCCGCGTCGGGTTGAAACACCGCCATCAGGTTGTCGGCGGGGCGCCACCCGGGAACGCGACGGGCCAGCGCCGTGGCATCGAGCACCTCGTGCGGCAGGTGGTGTTCGCGGCAACTACGCCGCGAGCCCTCAAACACCACACTCCCCTCGGCGCCCACATCGAGCCCACCCGTGACGTGGAGCAACGGCTCGGGGAGCCCCTGCTCCAACTCACGCCATAGGGTAAAGGCGCGACGCAGCAGGGGGACGTACGACGGATCCTCGAAATAGGCCAGCCGGATAATGCGCGTGAGGCCATGCGACGAGCCGAAGCCGTGACCGAGGTCATGCTGCTCCAGCGCCAGCACGCGAAGGCCTCGGGCGGCCATGTGGTACGCGGCGGCACTCCCCATGCCCCCAACGCCGGCGATAATTACGTCATAGGAAGGGGTCATGCCAGGTCAGTCTGGTGGCGGAGAGGAAGGGAACCCGCCGTATCATTTACGCGGGGGAGGTGGCGCACAAGAGGCCCGTCCGTCCCCCGGCCGGGTCGCTCGGTGGTGCCCGCGTTCCCCTCCCGGCCGATATCGTCAACTTTTCTTGACAGTATGGCTGTAACAAATAGTTGACAGCTAGGGATTCCAATCCCACCTTATCTTACGATGCGTCTTGGCGTCATTGACCGCGCTCGTTTGGACTGCTGCCATAGGAACCTGTCGCCTCCAGCCGCGTTTAGCATCCGAGGTAGCTCGGGTGCCACCTCGGCCAAAGGCGGCCGGGACATCCCGCCACACCACCGTTTTGATGAGTTTCGCGTCCGCATGAGTCTTCAATCGCAGCGCACGCTGCCGTGGTCCGCATGATCGCCCACGCGTCTCACGACGACGCGTCCGAGTGTGCCCGGATCACGATGGCCCACGCACGCACCTTTTCGCTCGCCAGCAGGCTCTTGCCCGGCGCAAAGCGACGCGCAGCCTATGCGCTCTATGCGTTTTGCCGCATTGCCGACGACTTGGTGGATCAAGCCGATCATGACAACGTGGCTCGGCTCGGGGAGCAGTTAACGGCGTATCGCACCCAGTTGCAGGCGGCACTCGACGGTCGCCCCAGCGGTCCGATTTTCCGTGAGGTGGCGTGGGTGGCCCGCGAGTTTGACGTGTCCCCCGACCCCCTCTTTGAGTTGCTCGACGGCGTGCGACGCGACCTCGAGGCCCACACATACGACAGCTGGACAGAGCTCGAGCGCTACTGTGAAGGGGTCGCCAGCTCCGTGGGCGAGATGTGTACGTATGTCTTTGGCGTGCCGGCCGGTCCGGCCATGCGCACGCAGGCCATCCAGTACGCGCGCACGCTGGGGACGGCCATGCAGCTCACCAATATTTTGCGCGACGTTGGCGAAGACGCCCAGCGTGGCCGGTGCTATCTGCCCGCTGAAGATATGGCGCGCTTTGGCCTGACCCCGCAGGATGTGCTCACGCGTGGCGCCGATCTCGCCCGTCATCGCGGATGGGCTCCGCTGATGGCCTACGAAGTCAGTCGCGCGCGCGCGCTGTACGCGGCCGCCATGCCGGGTATCGCGCTCTTGCATCACGATGCCCAGCGCTGTGCGGCGGCGTGTGCAACCGGCTACGCCGGCATTCTCTCCGCCATCGAAGCCCAGCGCTACGACACCATTTCCACGCGCGCCCGCATTGGCCGACTCGCCCGGGTGGGTATCTTGTGGAATGCGTGGCGCTATCGCGCGCCGGCGCCTGACCTGTCTGCACTGGGGCACGGTCCGCGTATCGTGTGGGAACCCAATGCGGTGGCGAAGAACACCGATTCCCTGATCCGTCTTGCCTGAGGGCCGTTTGATGACACGGAGCACCGACCTTGGGGATCTGCGCGAGCGGGCGACCCCATCGACGCTACTCAAAATTGCTGGACTGACCCTGCTCGGGCACGCGTTTTTCAGCGCGTTCTCAGCGTTTGCGTTTGCCACGTTTCTCGTGCCGCCGTACCCGGACTGGCTGCAGACCGCGCAGAACCAGAAGGTCATGGCCGTGGGCTTTGCCTACGGAGGCGCCACCACCGTCACGCTGGGCGCCATCGCGGGGTTGGCCTTCCTTGCGCATTGCATCGGCACCCGCCGCGCCCTGCTGGTGTTCGCGGCGTCGTTCCTGCTGGCGTTTATCTCGGAATACGCCGGCACTGTGACCGACTATCCGTTTGGCGCGTACGAGTACACCAGTCAGCTTGGGTACAAGATGTTCGGGCGCGTGCCGTTCAACATCCCCACGTCGTGGTTCTACATGTTGGTGGCGTCACTCGCCATCTGCGGACGGTTCCTCCCGGCAAAAGACGACAACACCTCCAAGTGGTATTGGGCGCTGATGGGCGGGTTGGTGCTCACGGCATGGGACGTCTCCATGGATCCCGCCATGGTGAAGACCAACCACTGGTTCTGGCAGATGGGTAGCCTGTCCGATCGCTCCGCCTTTGAACAGTTCATCGGCAAGCCGATCTTCTTTGGCATGCCGATCACCAACTGGCTCGGCTGGCTGCTCACCGGCATCATTGTGGCGCGCGTGATGCTGGCCATTGTGCCGCCCACGGTATGGGCCGCCAAGGTGGCGCCCCATCGTCTACCGATCACCCTGTACGCAGTGAATGGCCTCCTGCCTCTGGCCATCTGCTTCCGTCAGGACATGGTGCTCGCTGGCGTGCTGGGCACGATCGCCATGGCCATTCCGCTCTGGGCCGCGCTTCGCCGTGAACCGGCCGCCGTGGCGTCCCCATCCGCGATGGGCCACGTGGCCATGACCGGTCGGTAGGGTGAACCGGTTGCCGGGCACCTTTGGGCGGCCTCTCGCCTTTATTCCGGTGAGGGGCTGATGGACCGGTTGATTCCCATTTTCGATTCGGACTGGCTGCCCATCGGTATTCTGGTGCTCATCGTGGTGGAGGCCGTGGTGCTGTATCTGTGGCAGCGGCGCCATCCGCAGTCCCCGCTTGGGTCACCGAACACCGCGCGTATCGTGTCGTTCTTGGGGGCCGGCGGCTCGTTGGTGGCAGCGATGATCTTTCATCGCCGTCCGGAGCCTTCCCCCGAAGGCTTCGCGCTCGCCATGCTGGCCGCGCTCGTCATTCACCTGTGGCACATCATCGTGCTGCTCCGCCGCTGACCGTAACGGCGGAGCGGCGCTCTCCGCTTTCTTCAGCACCCCGTTTCATGCGCATTGTTGTCATCGGCAGCGGTTTCGGAGGACTCGCCGCGGCGATTCGCCTTCAGGCCCAGGGCCACGACGTCACCATCGTCGAGAAGCTCGCCAAGGCCGGTGGCCGCGGATATGTGTTCGAGCAAGATGGTTTCACGTTCGATGCCGGCCCAACCATCATCACGGCTCCGTGGCTCAT
>CANHTA010000066.1 GCA_947463135.1 Gemmatimonadota bacterium | reverse complement strand
TGGGTATTGGGGGAAAAGCGCTGGCAAACCCAGAACCCAGTACCCAATACCCATTGCCCCGAGCCACCAGCCCACGGCCCGCAGCCGAGCCCAGAGCCCGGCGCTCAGAGCCCCCAGCCTAAAACTCAGTCCGTTTGGTCCATATCTACCTGTCCACTCATCGCCTTCGACACATGCGACCAGCTCATCCCCACCGCCAGCAGGACGGCGAGACAGAGCAGGACCACGTACGAAATGCCGCGGGCCGATCCGGCGCTGACGATGCCGAAATCGAGGAGCATCCACACCAGCGCCCCCGAGATGGCGATCACCAGCGCGGCGCCGCCTATCCCGATGGAACGGCGGGTGGCGCTGAGGAATACGCCCCATCCGGCCAACAAGAGCACGCCGAGCAACACCTTCACGGATGCTGGTCCAGTGCTGGTATTCTGTCCCCATAGTGGCGCGATAGCCCAGTGATAAAACGAGTATCCCTCGGGGTTGTACGTGCCGAACACCAGCACGAGTGCGGCGAGTAAGCGTGCGGCGATGCCGCGGGGACCGGGTCCGTTAGCCATGCGCGGGGCGGGGAAAGAGACGTTGCACGAGAGCACCGACGCACCAGGCGGCGGTGATGAACACCAGCAGAAACTTGATCGAGGCCGCTATCCCGGCGGCGAGTGCCAGTGGCGTGGAGGCGCCGGCCACGAGCTCACGCCAGAGCAGGGCGTTTTCGAGCGCGTCGAGCGGGATGCAGGCCAGCACGGCGGCCGACAGACGCACGCCGAACCGCTGGAAGGCTGAGCCGTCGCCGCGTTGCAGCAGCTGTACGAGACCGCGGAACATGAACGGATAGACCAGCAGAAACGCCACGTCGACCCCAAGACTGACGAGGGCACTGTCCGTGACGCCCATGCTGCGCCACACCCCCATGATCGCGGTGGCGCGCGCACCGGTGAACGCCAGCTCGAAGCCGACGATCCCCCACGGGGTGTCGGGCGAGGTGAGGGGGCCGTCGATGAGACGGAGCTGCACCATGAGCACCAGCGACAGCGTCGCCAGGAAAAGCCACCGCAGAACTCGCATGGGTTCAGAGTAGTGCGCAGCTGTCGCGGGCGGAACGGTGTCGTGGTATCTCTCGTAGCATGCAACCCAACGCATTCTTCACGAGTGACGCCCTGCTGGGGGTGGCGATTGGCCTTGGTCTCGCGGCGGCGGCGGGATTCCGGGTGTTCGTGCCGTTGCTGGCGGCGGCCATCGCGGCCAAGACGGGGGTGCTGGAGCTCTCCCCCGGCTTTGCCTGGCTGGCCACCACGCCGGCCATCGCGGCTCTCGCCATTGCCACGCTGCTGGAGGTTGGCGCGTACGCCGTGCCTTGGATCGATCAGCTGCTCGATGTGATCGCGACGCCGACGGCGCTGGTGGCCGGCATGCTCGCGGCGGCGTCGGTGGTGGTGGATTTGCCGCCACTCGTAAAGTGGAGCGTGGTGCTCATTGCCGGCGGGGCCGCGGGCATCACGCAGGGGGCGTCGGTGCTCACGCGTTTCAAGTCGACGACGCTCACCGGCGGCGCGGGGAATCCTGTGGTGTCCACCATGGAGCTGATCGGTGCCGTGATCACGAGCGTGCTGGCGATTTTCCTGCCGCTGGTGGCGCTGCTGGCAGTGGTGATGTTGCTGGTGATGGTGACGCGGAAGGTTGGGCGCCTGGCCTTCGGCCGCGGTGCCGCGCGTTCCATGACGCCGCCCAGTGCGCCGACGGGGTCCGGTCCGCCGCGCATTCCGCGCGGTGGCCGGTAGTAGCGGCCAGAGGCGCTTAGGCGTCCGAAGAAAATCCTTCGCGCTTCAGTGCCTCTACCACGCGCAAGCGCAGTGCCGCGGCATCGGGTACGTCGCTCCGACTGGCCGACAACGCACGGAGAAACGACAGCGCGAACTGAAAGTGCTCGCGGCACGCCGCGCAGCGTTCCACATGCGCCGTCACCTCGGCCATCCGTACGGCGTCGAGTTCACGGTCGAGGTAATCCCACAGCTGCTTCACCGCTGTCCGGCAGTCGATCGGCTCGCGTTCGAGTTCCGTGGAGAGGGTCATGGCTCGGGGCGGGTTGACGTGGTGGAATCTACGGTGGCGGGAGGCGAGAGTCGGGTGACGCCAAGATCGCGGGCATACTCGAACAGCTGTTTCTGCAGCAGGCGACGCGCACGAAACAGGCGCGATCGGATCGTGCCCACGGGCACCGCCGCCACCTCGGCCGCCTCCTCGTACGACAGCCCTTCCACATCAACCAGCGTGACCGCCACCCGATAGGGTGCGGCGAGCTGCTCGATGGCGACCTGGATGGCTGGCCCAACATCGATGCGGCACACAAAGGCATCGAGTCCCGAGCGTTGGGCCGCCATGTGGTCCATCACGGCACCTATCGTTTCAAGCGCGGCGTCGCCGCCGTCGCTGGACAGCACCGTGCGCTGCTCGCGCTCCTGCGTGCGCAGAAAGGCGTGATGACAGATGCTGAACAGCCAGCGTCGTATGTCGGCCCCCTGATGAAACGAGGCGTAGCCGCGGTACGCACGCAAAAAGGTCTCCTGCACCAGATCGTCAGCGGCGCTCCCGTTGCGCGTGAGCGACCGGGCAAAACGCGTGACGTCGGGGAGACACGTCAACGCACGTTGCTCGAATTCGGCGTCGCGATCAGTCATGGATGGTCATGTGCGTTGTCCCCGGTACGATCAGCGTATCAGCAGGGCTTCGCGCGCGGCGGCGTGATCGCGCCACCCGCAGCAAAGCCAGCAACCACGAGCCTCGCACTGCCTCGCGGTGATGCCCTGTCGACCTCGTTCAGGTTATTAGCTCCACCCATAATAGCTGCCGTGATCGGGGGGCGTTCCATGCCGCAGCGAGACGGAGGGCGGCTCGATCGTTCCCGGGAACCTATCCATGCCGTGGCGTCTACATGCGAGCATGTCCTCTTCTCCGCGCCACCATCCCATCGCCCGCCTCACCCATTGGATCAGTGCCGTCGCGCTGACCGTGATGGCGGCCTCCGGCCTTCGCATCTTCAACGCCGCCCCGTTCTTCGCGCGCAAAGGGGACGCCCCCTTTGCCTGGTGGCCGTGGGAGGGCACCCCGATCCCGGCGGTGCTCACGCTGGGTGGCTGGTTGGGTGGGGCGCGCCACTGGCACTTCGCGATGATGTGGTTGCTGGTCGCGAACGCGCTGGTGTACCTGGTACACCTGTTCCGGCACGGACGATGGCGTACGATTGTGCCGCGCGTGAACGGCTGGCGTGATGCCATCGAGATGGCGCGCTTCTACCTGTTCCTGCGCAAGGATCATCCGGTGCAGGGTAAGCACAATGCGCTGCAGCAGTACGCGTACAGCAGCATGCTGCTGATCGGCGCCGTGATGGTGACGAGCGGCGTGGCGATCTGGAAGCCGGTGTCGTTGTCGTGGCTCACCAATCTGTATGGCGGCTATGTCCTCGCGCGGTGGTGGCACTTCGCCGCGATGCTGGCGCTCGCCATGCTGGTGCTGGTGCATGTGATCATGGTGTTCACGGTCGATCCGTATGCGTTGCGTGCCATGACGACCGGCGGATACGACGAAGACCGGTGGTCACCCGAAGCGCGCAATGCGCGTCCGCTGTTCAACCTGCGCCCGCGGAGCAAGAAGTCATGAGTGATTCAACCGACCGCCGAATGTTCCTGCGGCTGCTCAGTTTGGGACTTTCCGCGCCGCTGATCGCCGCGTGCAATGCGCAGGGCACACCCGGCATGCTCAAGTTGCTCGATCTCGTTGGCACCAAGAACGAGAAGCTCGAGCGATGGCTGCTGAGCCGCGCTGGCAATGATCGGGTACAGCCGGGCGTGCGCGTGGCCGGTGACAAGTTCCCTGGCTACTTCATTTCCAAAAGCATGCCGGTGTGGGACCCGGCGGTGTCGGGCGCCTGGCAACTGGTGGTGGACGGTGCGGTGCGTACCCCACTGCGTCTCGATCTCGCGCAGCTGCAGCGGCTCGCCACGCGCACGCAGACGGTCAATCACTATTGCGTGGAAGGATGGACGGCCGCCGTGCAGTTCCAAGGCATTCCGATGGCCACGCTGGCGCGGATGGCGCAACCTACGCGGGACGCGGGATTCGTGGACTTCTCGTCGTTCGACAAGGGCTACCACGAAAGCTGGGACATCGAGAGCACGATGCATCCGCAAACGATGGTCGCCATTGCCAAGGACGGACGGATGCTGTCGCCGCGCTACGGCGCACCGGCGCGCGTGCACTCACCGGTGAAACTGGGTTACAAGAACACCAAGTACCTCACGCGCATCACCTTCATGCCGAACGCGAATGGCGGGTATTGGAGCGACCTGGGCTACGAGTGGTACGGCGGCACCTGAGCGCGCCGCACGCCCTAAACCGGCTTCGCCACCATGCACCACACGGCGTATAGCAGCGGTACCGTGGCCGTCCAGCCAGCCACGTTCCAGCGCGCATAGGCGCGCACCAGCCGCGCGTCCTCGGCGTCGTTCGATACGGCGCGCAGCATGATGCGCTGCGCCGGGACCAGCAGCACCAGCCACATCACCGTGGAGATGACCAGCGCCACGATGGCCTGTCGGATCCACGGCGTGCCCCACACGGGATATCCGCGGCCCATGGCGAGCGTGACGCCGGTGATGGTGAGCAGCGCACCGCCGCCCACGGTAAAGATCCAGTCCGTGAACACAATCGCGCGCGCCGCGACCCGGAAATCATGGGTGCGACGCGCGCGAAAGAAGATGGCGGTCCAGATGCCGGTCACGATCACGTTGCCCACGAACAGGATTGCCGCCAGCACATGCAGCGCCTTGAGCGATGACAGCAGCGTGGACGACACGACGGCTACGGCTTGACCGGCGTGATGACGATGTTGCGGTACTCCACCGTGGTGTGATCGCCCTGCAGATAGATTGGCCCCGGAGCCCCTTCGTCGCTGTCGATGGCACCGCCGGTAATGCCGGGAATGATCTGATCGGCGATCACGGTTTTGCCGTTGAGCACCACCGTGACGCGACGGCCGATGAGCGTGATGTCATACGTGTTCCAGACGCCCGGCCCCTTGGCCGCGTTCTCGTTGGGCACGAGAAATCCGTACACGCCGCCGATGTGCGTGGAGTTGAGTTCGGCGTCACTGATATCCTCCACCTGCACTTCGTGGCGCCCACGCAGGTACACGCCGCTGTTGCCGTTTTTGGGGTAGCGGAACTCAATATGCAGTTTGAAGTCGGTATACCTGGCGTCGGTCATCAGGTTGGCGCCGGGCTTGGTGTTGGTGAGCATTGCACTCACCACCTTCCAGTTGTTCGTGCCGCCGAATGACGTCCAGCCACTGAGGTCGCGGCCGTTGAACAGCGGTACCGTCGCACCCCACACCGGCGGCGCCGTGCGACGGAGTGAAGGCGCGCGCTTGCCCGTAAACGCTTCACGTTCACCGCCCGACGTCACGATGGTGCCGGTGAGTACCTCGTTGGCGAGCGTGCCTTCGAACGTCATGTCGGCGTTCGCGGCGTCCCACTGTGGTGGGATGGCGAAGCGCATGCTGTTGTTGGCGTACGTGACCTTCGCAATGGGACGCGCACTCCCGCCGCCGGCCACAAAGCGCCCCACCAGAGTGCGATTGCCCGACAGCGACACCTCCACCCACGACGGATACGGTCCGTTCGCGCCTTGCACGGTGAGATCCCAACGCCCGATCACCGGGGCATTCGCTTGGGCGGCCGCTGCGGTGGAGAGGAAGGCTACGAGAACCGTGGCGCGGGCGATGGCTCGCCCCTGTGCCCGTCTGCTGGTGACCATGTCGGCGTGTGTTATGGTGAGGTGGTGAGCGTTTCCGCCGCGCGATGGATGGCGGCCCGGATGCGTGGATAGCTGCCGCATCGACAGAGATTCCCTTGCAGGGCGCCGTCGATGTCTTCGTCTGAGGGTGCCGCACGGTTGTTGAGCAAAGCCACCGCCGCCATGATCTGCCCCGACTGACAGTACCCGCATTGGGGCACATCAAGGGCGGCCCATTGCTGTTGCACTGCGTTGGCCACGGGTCCGCTGATCCCCTCAATGGTGGTGATCGTCTTGCCGGATGCGGCGGAAACCGGTGTGACACAGGCGCGCACCGGTACGCCGTCGAGATGCACGGTGCAGGCGCCGCAGGCCGCCACGCCGCAGCCGAACTTGGTGCCCGGCAAACCAAGGGTCTGGCGCAACACCCAGAGCAGCGGGGTATCGGCGTCCACGGCAACCGTGGCCGGTGCACCGTTCACCTGCAGCGCGATGGGATCACTCATGACGTCACCTCCGTGGGCAGGCGCAGGGGCAGTGCGCGCAGGCGCTTGCCGGTGAGCGCGAAGAGGGCGTTGGCAACCGCCGGGGCAATGGGCGGTAATCCCGGCTCACCAACACCCGTTGGCACCTCGAGACTGGGCATAATATGCACCTCGATGGTGGGGCACTCATTCATGCGAAGCAAGCGGTACTCGTGAAAGTTTGACGCACGCGGTGTTCCCGCCTCCACCACAAGGTCACCGTAGAGCGCAGACGAGAGTCCGTCAATGATGCCGCTCTCAATCTGTTGCGTAATGATGTTGGGATTGACTGGTAATCCGCAGTCAACGGCGGCCACGACGCGGTGCACACGAATGCGTCCGTCTTCCCCCACCGACACTTCCGCCACTTCGGCAACGATGGAGCCGAACGAGGCATGTAACGCGATGCCGCGCGCCCGTGGGCGACCATCGCTGGTGTTCGCCAGCGGTGTGCCCCATCCGCTTTGTTCGGCCGCACGCTGCAGCACGCGCAATGCCCGCGGATGCGATTGTAGCAACGTGGCGCGAAACGCTGCGGGATCCTGCGCGGCGGCGGCCGCAAGTTCGTCGATGAAGCTCTCAACAAAAAACGCCTGATGCGAATGTCCCACGCTCCGCCATGAGCCAACGGGAATGGCACTCCCGATTTCGCTGTGTGAGGCATGGAGGGCGGGAAAGGCATAGGGTTGATCCCACGTCCCCTCTGTGGTGGTGCGATCGGGTCCGTACTGGGTGAGCAGGAAACCCACGCGCCGGCTGTACGACTTGAACGGGGCCTGACCCGCTGAATGCGCGACGAAGGAGGTGAGTCGTCCGGCGGCATCAAGCCCGGCTTGTAATCGTGAAACGGTAGCGGGGCGATACAGATCATGACGGAAGTCGTCTTCGCGCGACCAGATCAACTGAATCGGCACGTTGGGCAACAGGTCGGCCGTGGCTTTGGCGATCGCGGCGGCTTGCGCCACGTAGTCCACATCAAGTCGGCGGCCAAAACCACCGCCGAGCAGCTGCTGATGTACCGTGACCTGCTCCTCGTCGAGACCGAGTACATGCGCCACCGCCGCCCGGGCGTAGCCCGGCACCTGTGTCCCGGTCCAGAGTTCGGCCTGACTGCCCGATGCCCGGATGGTGGCGTTCATGGGCTCCATCGTGGCATGCGCCAGATAGGGCACGGCATACGTGGCGTCGAGCGTGCGCGCCGACGTCGTCAGCGCGGCTTTCGCGCCGCCGTATATGCGCATCGGCATGCCGTTGTCATTCTGAATAGCGGTACGGATGTCTTGCATGGCCGTGACCGTGGACACGGGGATGGCACCGGGATCCGTTGCTCCGGCCCGCGCAAAGGCGGCCAACGCTACCGCGGCCTGGTGCGCCTGCCACCATGAGGTGGCCACCACCGCGAGTGCCGGCGGGTCACCGTATCGGCTACCGGGAATCGACACCACACCGGTGACGCCGGCCATGGCACGGCATTGCTGCCGCTGTGCACTGGACACCACGGGCGGTGTGGTGGCGCCGAACGGGGCCATCACCACGGCCGCGTACTGCATACCGGGCAGCGACACATCAATGCCAAATGTGGCCGACCCGTTGGACTTCGCAACGGAATCAAGTCGCGGCACCGATGTGCCGATCAGCGAAAAATCCGCCGCCGACTTGAGCGTGACGCTGTCCGGCCGATGCGCAACGGCACGCGCCGCGAGCTCACCGAAGCGCAGTTGACGACCGTCGCGGCTGATCACGACACCGCGGTCGGTACGACACGTGGAGGGGTCAACGCCCCAGGTGGCGGCCGCGGCGGCCACGAGCGAGGCCCGTGCGGTGGCGCCTGCTTCGCGCATGGGCATCCAACAATCGCGGATACTCGAGGAGCCGCCGGTCATCATGACGCCCAGCTCCCGCGCGGTTTTCGCCATGATCCAGCGGATTCCACGCTCCAGCGTCCCGTTGGACTCCGGGGAAAACGGGAGCCCCTCCACAAACGCCGACACATTTCCATAAATGGCATCGATGGGGCTCTGCTGCACGCGCACGCGCGCCCAGTCGCAGCCGAGTTCTTCGGCCAGGAGCATGGCGAGTGCGGTGTGGGTGCCTTGTCCCATTTCCGCCTTGGGTACGACCACCGTGACCGTGTCATCGGGCGCAATGGTGAGCCAGCCATTGAGCGCGACGGCCTGCCCCTCGGTGTCGGGGCGCGTGCGCCCGAGCAGCCGCTGTCGTGGCGGGAGCAGCGACCAGCCGAGGAAGAGGGCGCCACCGGTTCCGAGTCCGGCCAGCAAAAAGGTGCGACGTTTCATGGTATTACCGTTTTGGCGTCATATTGTACGGAAGATGCGGCATCGTGTGGTCGCCGACCACTCCCCGCCTTCCTCCACCCTTTCGTTCATGTCACACACGCTCCGTACGCTTCTGGTGCTGACTACGCTGGGCTGCCTCGCCTGCAGCGAAAAGCCCGCCAAGGTTGCCCAGCCTCAGACGCTCGGTCCGGATGATCAGCAGTTGGTCTCGTCCGACAAGAGTTTCGCGCTGGAGCTTATTGGCGACTCGGTGCATGTGTATATGCCGGGCAGTCGGGTCAGCGTGCCGTCCACGGCGATTGAGAACATGAAGTATGCCGACGGGCGACTCCGTTTCGACATTCGCGGATTAGGCGTGCGGATTTTCGACGTGGGCGACGGCACGGAGCAGGGGGCCGCGATCAGCCAGCAGGAGGCGTTGCTCTTTATCGCGGGTGTCACGCGCAATCAGGCCAAGCTGGAGAAGGCAGCGCCATAAACCGGAGCACACCGGTTACGAGCTGCAGCTCAACATGGAGCAGCCGGCTTTCATGCGCGCCCATTCCGGCCGTCGCGTGGCGAGGTGGGCGTAGTCCGGCTGTTCGTCATACGGACGGCGCATCACGTGGAGCAATGTGTGCACGAGTGATGTGTCACCGTTGGTGGCGGCGTCGATGGCCTGCTGCGCCAGATAGTTGCGCAGAATGTAGCGTGGGTTGACGGCATGCATGGCGGCGCGGCGCGCGGTCGCGCTTCGGTCATGCGTTGAGACCAGTGCGTGCCAACGGGCTAACCACGCATTGAGTGCTTCGGCCCCGGCGTCACGTTTGCCCTCGTCGTAAAACACATCGCCAAGCACGCTGATGGGATGTTCCGTTGGCAGGGTCTCGCCGATGTCGCCAAGGGCGCGGAAGAACAGGGTGTAATCCACCTCGGCCTGATACAACAGCGCATAGCCTTCGCGCACGAGCTGGAGTTCGGCCTCGCCACACTGCAGGAAGCCGAACTTGGCGCCGTTCATCGCTTCGTACTCCGCCATGTACACGGTGCTGAAACGTTCCAACGCATGCGACAGCTCGTCAGTGTTGTCCCACAGCGGGGCGATGGCGTCGGCGAGACGCAGCAGGTTCCACTGCGCGATGGCCGGTTGCTGTGCGAACCGGTAGCGTCGATTGCTGGCGTCGGTGGTGTTGGGCGTCCACGTGGGGTCGAAGTGGTCCAGCCAGCCGTAGGGACCGTAGTCGATGGTGAGTCCCAGAATCGACATGTTGTCGGTGTTCATCACGCCATGCACAAACCCGACACGCATCCAGTGGACAATCATGTGTGCGGTGCGTTCACACACCGTGCCGAACCACGCGAGGCGACGCTCGCTTACGTCGGCGATGCCGGCCAGCTCGGGGAAGTCACGGGCGATGGTGAAGTCCACCAGCTGTGCCAGCAGGGGAAGATCGTCGCGAGCGGCCGGGAGTTCGAAGTTGCCGAAGCGGATGAACGATGGGGCCACGCGACAGACGATCGCCCCCGGCTCTGCGGCGGCGTTGCCATTGTAGAACATGTCACGCACCACGTCGTCACCCGTGGAGACGAGCGAAAGGGCCCGTGTGGTTGGTACCCCCAGGTGGTGCATGGCTTCACTGCAGAGGAACTCACGAATGGACGAACGCAACACGGCGCGACCATCGGCGGTGCGTGAATACGGGGTTGGCCCGGCGCCCTTGAGTTGCAACTCCCACCGCTCGCCGGCGGCATTTACGACCTCGCCCAGCGAGATCGCCCGTCCGTCGCCCAGCTGTCCCGCCCACTGGCCGAACTGATGCCCGCCATAGCAGGCGGCATACGGCGCCATACCGGGAAGCAGCGCGTTGCCGCCGAACAGCTGTGCAAAGGTGGGCGACTGTACGTCGTGCCCGGTGAGGTCGAGAAGCGCCGCCACCTCGGTCGCGTGCGCCAGCAGTCGCGGGTCGGCCACCGGGGTGGGGTCCACCGCGCTCCACAGGGCGCCGTGGACCTGCCGGCGTCTGGTGGACTGGTCGGGGTCCCCCGGAAGCTCGTTCCGGAAGCGGTTGTCAAAGCGGAGCGTGCGCACCGGTGTAAAATAGGGCGAGACCCCCGCCACGGGCACTCCATGGATGGGCATTCCGTGGATGGGCATGCGGTGGATGGGCACCGCCGGCACCGCTTCTGTGTATATCCTCCACTATGTCTGATTTCATCAAGCCTTCAGCCGATGCACTGGCGCGCGTGCTCACGCGTGAGCAGTTCGTGGTGACCCAGCAGTCGGGCACCGAACCGCCCTTCCGGAATGCGTTCTGGGATCACCACGAAGACGGGTTGTACGTGGACATCGTGAGCGGTGAGCCGCTCTTTTCCTCGCTCGACAAATTTGACTCCGGCTGCGGCTGGCCGAGTTTCACGAAGCCGGTGGCGCCACAGGTGCTGGAGAAGGAGGATCGCTCCCACGGCATGCGTCGCGTGGAAGTGCGGTCGAAGGATGCCGACTCGCACTTGGGTCACGTGTTCACCGACGGACCTCGGGAAACCGGCGGCCTGCGCTATTGCATCAACTCGGCCGCGTTGCGCTTCATTCCGTTGGAGCAGCTCGAGGCGGAAGGGTACGGCGAGTACCGGAGGTTGTTTGCATGAGTCGCGACGAGACCGAGGTGGCGATTTTGGCCGGTGGTTGCTTCTGGGGCGTTGAAGAGATTCTGCGCGACGTGCCCGGCGTGCTGGACACCGACGTGGGCTATACCGGGGGGTGGCTGGAGCATCCGGTGTATGACGACACGCATGACAGCGCATCGGGACATGCCGAGGCGGTGCGCGTGGTTTTTGATCCCCAGGTGTTGAGTTTTGCGTCCCTGCTTGAGCAGTGGTTTTTCCGGTTGCACGATCCGACTACGCTCAACCGTCAGGGTAACGATGTGGGCACGCAGTATCGCTCGGCGATTTTTTACACCACACCCGAGCAGCGCGAGACCGCGGAGCTGGTGAAAGCGCGCGTAGCGCAGTCGGGGCTGTGGAAGCGGCCTATTACCACCGAGATCGCTCCCGAAGCCAAGTGGTGGACCGCCGAGGGTGCGCACCAGGATTATCTCCGGAAACACCCCCACGGGTATACCTGTCACTACATGCGGTAGCCCGAGCAGCACCAGCAGGAGCAGCCGACCATGGACGGGGCGGGACGCAATCGCCACATTAGCGGGGAGTTCGATGGCTACGGGTAACCGATGGCCGTTCCCCTTCTTCCGCTGACCCCTTCCATGATCAGGACACTGCACCGACGTACCGCTTCGCTGGTGGCATGCACCATGTTGTGTGCACCGCTAGTTGTCCACGCGCAGGGCGCAATGGCGGCCACTTCCGTGGCGCAGGAGTTCGATAAGCTGCACTTCCGCTCCATCGGCCCGGCCACGATGTCAGGACGTATTTCCGATCTCGCGATCTTTGAAGCCAATCCGGCCATCTGGTACGTAGGCTCGGCCCACGGTGGTGTGTGGAAGACCACCAGCAATGGCGCGTTGTTCACGCCGCTCTTTCAGGATCAGGGGCTCATTGCGATCGGGGATGTCACGGTGTCGCAGATCAATCCCGATCTGGTGTGGGTGGGCACCGGTGAATCGAATAACCGGCAGAGCACGTCGTGGGGCAGCGGCGTTTATAAGTCCACCGACGGCGGCAACACGTTTGCGCTGATGGGACTGCCGCAATCCAAGCACATCAATCGCATCGTGATGCATCCGACCAACAACGATGTGGTGTTGGTGGCGGCCACTGGGCCACTGTTCGGCCCGGGTGGTGAGCGTGGGGTGTACAAAACCACCGATGGTGGCAAAAGCTGGAAGCAGGTGCTCAAGGTGGACGACGAAACGGGTGCCAATGAGCTTGTGATGTCGGCGTCCGATCCGAACATTCTGTTTGCCTCCACGTATCAGCGTCGTCGCACGGCGTGTTGCATGAACGGTGGCGGCCCCGGCAGCGCGTTGTGGAAGTCCACCGATGGTGGCGAGACGTGGGCCAAGGTGACGGGCACCGGCTTCCCGACGGGCCCCCTTGGACGCATTGCCGTGGACGTGTTCCGTCACAGCCCGAACATTGTGTATGCCACGGTTGAAGGTCCCGCGCCATCGGCGCAGCGGGCTGCGGCGGCAACGGAGAACATGAACCCGGCACCGGCGGCGCCACCGGGACGTGGCGTGGTGGCTGGCGTCTCGGGGCTGTACAAGTCCACCGACGGCGGCGCCACGTGGACCAAGCAGAGCAACACGAATGCGCGACCGATGTATTTCAGTCAGTTGCGCATTGATCCGGTGAATCCGGAGCGCATTTATATGGGAGGCGTCGGGCTGCACCTCTCCATGGATGGCGGTCGCACCTTTGAAACCGACGCGGCGCTCGTGACGCACGACGACGTGCACGGCATCTGGATTGATCCGAAGAATCCCGATCATGTGATCATCGGTAACGATGGCGGTCTGGCAACGTCGTACGATATGGCGCGTACGTGGCAATTCATCGAGAACGTGCCCGTGGGCTTGTTCTACCATGTGAGCTTTGACATGGAAACGCCGTACAACGTGTGCGGCGGCATGCAGGACAACTACGACTGGTGTGGACCCAGCGCCTCGCGGATGAGTCGCGGCATTTTCAATTATGACTGGTTCCAGATTCTGGGCGGCGACGGTTTCGTCGCCATTCCCGACCTGCGTGACTCGCGCATCATTTATACCGAGTCGCAAGACGGTAACATGGTGCGTCGCAACAAGGTGACTGGCGAGTCCAAGTCGATTCGCCCCACGCCGCAGAACGTGGTGAACGCCACGGCCGGTGAAGCGTATCGTTTCCATTGGGATACACCGCTGATGCTGTCGCCGAATGATCCCGGCGTGCTGTTGGCGGCGGCCAATCGCGTGTTCCGCAGCACCGATCGCGGCGACTCGTGGACGGCGATCAGCCCCGACCTCACGAAGAACGAGAAGCGCGACGACATCGTGACGATGGGGCTCAAGGGCAGCGACATTGCGATTTCACGCAACGACGGGATTTCACAGTGGCCCACGATAGTGTCGCTGTCGGAGTCGCCGAAGCAGAAGGGGGTGTACTACACCGGCACCGATGACGGCACGGTGAGCATGTCGAAGGACAACGGTGCGACGTGGCAGAATATCACGAAGAATCTGCCGGGTTTCCCGGCCGGTCATGCGTTTGTGTCGGAGGTGGTGCCGTCGCGCTTTGAGGCGGGCACGGTGTACATCACGGTCGCCAACTATCGGCAGAACGATTATGCGCCGTATGTGTGGATGAGCACCGATTTCGGCGCGACGTTCCGCGCGATCACCTCCGGGCTGGCCGGTGAAGTGGTGCGCACGCTCACGGAGGATACGCGCAACCCCGATGTGCTGTACGTGGGCACCGAGACGGGCATTTTCCTCACGCTCGATCGCGGTAAGAGCTGGAAGCGGCTCAAGGCGAACTTCCCCACGGTGCGTGTGGACGAGCTCACGATTCATCCGCGTGACAATGCGCTGCTGGTGGCCACGCATGGGCGCGCGTTGTGGATTCTCGATCACCTCGAGCCGATCCAGGAGTTCAACGCCGCGCTGAAGGCCGACGCCACGTTGTTCACGCCGGGCCCGTCGTTGCAGTGGAAGTCGAAGGATGACCGCAACGACGAGTTCTGGGGACATCAGTTTTTCACCGGTGAAAACCCGCCCACGGAAACGGTGCTGCAGCTGCACCTGAAGAAGGCGGTCGCCAACCCGATGCTGCGCATCAGCGACGCCAACGGTGCGGTGGTGCGTGAGCTGGTGGTGCCGGCGGCCAAGAATGTGGCCGGCATCCAGACGGTGTGTTGGGATCAGCGCGTGGAGCCGATCCGTGATGCCGCGCCGGCTGGTGGTGCACCGGCGGGTGGAGCTGGTGGCGGTGGCGGCTTCGGTGGTGGCGGACGCGGCCCGATTCCGGGCATGCCAACACCGCTGCCAACGATTGGGTATCTCCCTGAGAATCCCTGTGCGGCGCCGGGTGGCGCTGGCGGTGGTGGTGGATTCGGTCGTGGCGGCGGTGGCACCAATCAGGGTCCGCAGGTGTTGCCGGGCACGTACACGGTGGCGCTGGTGGTTGACGGCAAGACGGTGGAATCGAAGTCGCTCACGATCGTGATGGACCCACTGGTGCCGTTCACGGGGGCGCAACGGGTGGCCTATAACGCCCTCGCCACCGACCTGCACACCACGCAGCAGGCGGGCGCGGCGGCGGCGGCTCCGATGACGGCGCTGCTGGCCGAGGTGCGGAAGGCGGCTGCCAAGATGGACTCCACGCCCACGCTGGCCGACAGCGTAAAGACGCAGTTCGCGGCGTTCCGAAAGGACTTCGATGCGGTGCGAGCCAAGCTCGGTGTGGGTGCCCCGGCGGTGGCGTTCGGACCTGGCGGGGGTGGCGGCGCCGGTTTTGGCGGCAATGATGCCAACGTGCTGGCGCGTTTGGGCGCCGTGAAGAGCGGCGTGCTGGGCGCGTGGGAAAGCCCGAGCGAGTCAGTGCAGAAGCAGGCGGCCTCGGCCAAGACGGCGGTGGAGGCAGCAGTGGCCGAGTCGAAGGCGTTCATGGCGCGGGCCCGGGCGATGAGCGCGCTGCTGGCGGCGAACGGCATCACGCTCGCGGTGCCGGCGAACTGATCGTTCGGTGGCGAACTGGTGGTGTGGCTTTTGGGGATAGGAACGGAAACAGACGGTTCCTGACTGACACGGATACGAACGGATAGCAACGGATGTGAACGGATCTGCCCCGTGCGATGGCACGGCGACCGTGAGCACCGCGCAGTTCAATTTCTGAATTGAACCGCCGTCGAGCCGCCGAGTGCGGGGGGCCACGACGATGATCGGTTGCTATCGGTTTGTATCGGTTCGTATCCGTTCACGCTGGAACCGCCTGTTTCCGTTTGTATCCCAGCGCTGCGGGCCCACAGGGGGATAGGCGGGGATAGGAGCGGAAACAAACGGTTCCGGCCGGACACGGATACGAACGGATAGCAACGGATGTGAACGGATCTGCCCCGTGCGATGGCACGGCGACCGTGAGCACCGCGCAGTTCAATTTCTGAATTGAACCGCCGTCG
>CANHTA010000065.1 GCA_947463135.1 Gemmatimonadota bacterium | reverse complement strand
CCGTAGCGGCCAAGCCGGTGCATCTGTTCACGCCCAAGACGGGCTTCCAGTGGGGCGAGGAGCCGCTGCGCGGCGCCAGCGGCAACGGCAATGCGCAGAACTTCTTCGTGACGCAGAACCCGGCCTACGGGGCCGCGATCTCGTATCGCATCACCACCCCCGGCTCCACGTCGGCGCGCCTGAGCATCGTGGACGCCGCCGGTGATACGCTCACCACGCTCACCGGCCCGGGCGCGCCCGGGTTGCACACCGTCACGTGGGCGTACGCCATCACGCCGCGCGCCGTGGGTCGTGCCGCGCTGTCGCCCAGCGAGAAGCGGGACAGCATCCTGCGCTTCGTGCGCGCACCACAGGTGTTCGATTCGCTCACCAAGGCCAACTATGACAGCGCGGCCATCGCGCAGGCGCGGGCGTTGATCAATCCGCCGGGACTCGGCAACGTGCCGTTCGGCGGCCGTGGCGGTGGCGGTGGTGGCGGCGGCCGTGGTGGCGCGGGCAGCTGCGAGCGTCCGCTCACGCAGTGGGAACCGTTCTGCGCGCGTCCGGCGGAAGCGGCCCCGCCGCGGGCCGGCGCCGTGCAGGCCCCGGTGATTCCGCAGCCGGCGGCGCCCAGTGCCGCCGTGATCAAGATCTTCTCGCTGGTGGGGCTCCCCGCCCCGGCACAAGGCGGGCGTGGTGGTGGCGGCGGCTTCGGTGGCTTCGGTGGAGGCGGTACCGCGGACACCGGCGACTATGGCCTCGTGCTGCAGGTTGGCACCACGGTGGTGAAGGGCAAGCTGCGCGTGCAGAACATGGGCGCGGTGGGCGGTGGCTCGCCCTTTGGCCCGCAGGACGAAGACGAGCGTAGATAAGTAGGGAGTAAGGAGTAAGGAGTAGGGAGTACGGGGTGGGGCGATTCCTTCGGGAGGCGTCTCACCCCGTCTTCGTTTTGAGGGCGAGCCGGTGACCTCTGTGCGGTCGGGTGCGCGCTGGCCAGATTGCAACGTCGCTTACCTGCTGAGGCTTTTGTGCGCGAATATCGTTTCCAGGCCACGTCCGAATCCGTCGAGGCGCTCCGCGCGCTGCGTGGCGCGTGGCGCGGCATGATTGTGGCCGAGCATTCCATCACCATCGTGTTGCAGGATCAGCGCGCGGTGCGCATTCAGAGCGATGCGGCCGATGTCGAATCGTTGTTCGACGCCTATCGGTTGGAAGCCGAGGTGCAGAGTGCCCACGGACTGTACGGCGTGCCGGTGGAGGCGTTCGCCACGGGCAACAACGACATCGTGCTGTTCACCGGTGTCACCTGGAGCGAGCCACCGGGCACGGTGCAGGCAGACGGCCTTGCCGACGGAGCGGTGATGCACTTTTCGGGGCACCCGGGGCAGCTCAGCGAAACGGCCGAGGTGGTGTGCGTGACCACCGATGCATTTGTCATGGCAGCCAGCGACGGCAGCGGGATGCTCATTCGCACCGGGCTGCGTCCGGGTTCCGTGGAAGTGGAACGGAACCCGGAGAAAGTGCGCGCGTTTTTGGTGGAGCGCGGGTACCGCGCAGAGTGAGCGCGGTATCCGTGTTTACTTGGGCGCGCGGGTAAAGAGGATGTAGTCGCCCTTGTCGGCATGCTCAGCCCCGTTGGCCTTGGACAGATCCGCGATCGGGACGGCGCTCAGCACTATGGTTTTGGCCTCTGGGGCGCGCCGGCGGGCCCGCTCCACGGTGCCGAGTCCGGCATCACTGTGAAAGGCGCCATCCACCTGAAACACAATCGTGCCCTTCGGTGCTGCGCGCCACGCGTTCACGATAGCTTCGCCCATCGCTTCGTCCTTCACGCACTGCGCTTCGTAGAACTTGTCGGTCATCTGCGCCATCGCTGCCGCGTCGGCCGCCGTGGGTGGACCGCCACCTGCGCTATGTCCCGTCATGGTCTGCGCAAACTTCGTGTAGTAGGCGTCCTTCGGGCAGATATTGTCCTTCGCCACGAAGCGCCGGTCTGTCGCGTTGAGCGTGTCCAGCATGGCGAGGCCACGACGACTCACCCCACTGGCGAGACGCCGCGGCACATTGGCCGCGATCACCGGCCAGCCACGCACGCGCGCGAGTTCCACCAGCGCCCGGTAGTCGGTGGTGTAGCGATCCCACGGGCGTGCCCCCGCGAGAAAGTTGGCTTCGGAGATAGTGCCCGCGAGATACTGGTCGAGCAGCGGCTGTACATCGCGCTCAAACATTTCGAGCGTGACCACCACGCTCGGGCGTCGCTCACCCAGCGCCGCCAGCACGGCGAGTTCACTGGCGTGCGTGGCGGGGTCGTCGTGCTGTTCGCCGAAAAACACCAGGTCCGCGCGCGCCGCTGCCTTGGCCAACTGGGCAAAGGGAACGAAGCGCTTGGCCTTGCTGTCGTACACGCGGAGCGCGGCCGTGGTGGCCCCCACCGGTTCGGTGGAACCGGGGCGGGCACCCCCGCCAGATGCACAGGCGGTGAAGAGCAGGGAGGCGCTGCTCAGCAGCACCACGAGGAATCGGCGGGAAGTGATCATGTGCGGAATCTGGCACATGCCGTTCGCGGCGCCAGCGTCTCCCGCCCACGATGGGGACGGGCTAGCGCGTCTTGATGATCCCCGGCTTGCCGTGCTCCACCCGCCAGCTGGCCGCCGTCTCAATGGGGGCGTCGGGTTTGGAGACGAACGGCACATTCCGATGGTCCACCGTCCACGCGTCGTCGGCCACGTGGCAACGGACGTAGCCACGGCGGTTCTGATACCACTGCAGGTGCGGATTCTCGCGCTGCATAGTGGCCAGCCGCTCCGGGCTCACGTCGGCCCCGTCGCCTCCCGACGAAATACTCGTGCAGGCAAACTCGGCGCCCACCGTGGGGCGGTCGGGGCGCGAATAATCGCTGCGCAGTTCGTTCACCCAGTTGGAGTGAATGTCACCGGTGAGCGTGATGGTGCGGTTGGGGGCGCGCTTGGCCACCTCGTTGAGCAGCCGGTCGCGGGCCACGGGATACCCGCCCCACATGTCCGGCGCCACCTGCACTGCATCGCCCGGGGCCGAATCGAAGGGGGCCATCATGACCTGATTGGCCAGCACCTGCCAGTGCGCCGACGAGGCGCCGAGCCCGTTGACGAGCCACTGTTCCTGCGCGTCCCCGAGCATCGTGCGGCGGGGGTCGGTCCACGGCGCACACCCCTGCAGCGGGCGATCCTCGCACACCTGATCGTCGCGGTGCTGCCGCGTGTCGAGCATCCAAAACCGCGCCATCGCGCCCCAGTTGACGGTGCGCGTAATGGAGAGGTCGGCCCATGACTGCGCGCGCGGGACGCGCACTGGCTGGTGCTCCCACCACGCCTGATAGGCGGCGGCGCGACGCGTGCGCATCTGCTCCGTCGACTCCATGACGTTCTCCCCCACGAGCCCGGCGTAATTGTTGTCCACTTCATGGTCGTCCCACGTGACCAGCCACGGGCACCGCGCGTGCGCCGCCTGCAGGTGCGCGTCGGATTTGTACTGGGCGTAGCGGCGGCGATAATCGTCGAGGGTGCGGATTTCGAGGCCGTAGTGGGTGCGCAGCGCGGTGGCGGGGCTGGCCCCCTCGTAGATGTAGTCGCCAAGGTGGACGGCCAGGTCGATCTCTTCCTGCGCGAAGTGCGCGTACGCGGTGAAGAGCCCCTGATCCCAGCGCTGGCAGGAGGCGAACGCAAAGGCGAGCGGAGTTTTCGCCCCCGCGGCCGGCGCGGTGCGGAACCGGCCCACGGTGCTCACGGCCTCGCCGGCCATGAAGCGATAGAAGTACCACCGGTCGGGCTCAAGTCCGTCCACGTCCACGTGCACGCTGAACGAGAGCTCAGGGGCCGCGGTGGCGCGCCCTTTCTGTACGATCTTCGTAAACTGTGCGTCGTTGGCCACTTCCCAACTCACGACGGCGCGCAGCCCCTCCATGCCGCCATCCGGTTCGAACGGGCGTGGGGCCAAGCGCGTCCAGAGGACGCCGCCAGTGGGGGTCGGATCACCCGAGGCCACGCCGAGCTGGAACGGATCGGTTGCGAAGCGGGGGCGGGTGGTCACGCGCCACACGTTCGGGACGACGGCGGCCATCGCGGCGTAGCGCGAGAGATCGGTGAGAAAGAGGCGACGGTTCATAGGCTATACGCTACGGCCACGGCGTTGGGTCGGCTACCGGAGCCTGTCACGAATTGGCTGGGGGGCGTATCGGAGCGGCAACATGGAGCCGCGCGCCCGCGCCGGAAAGTGGTGGCAACCGGAACGTACTGCTCAGGCGTTGTGTCGGCATGACTCTCCCCACACTGCCTCTACCGGCCTCTCCGCACGGCCTCACCTACGCCCGCGCCCGCCTCTTCCTCGGCATAACCGCCGTGGGGAGCGCCGTCGTGCTCGCCTCGTCGTTGCTGTATGCCCAGCTCCCGTCGTGGGGGATGTCGATGTCCGAGGTGCAGTCGGTGGCAGCGGCCCTGTTGCAGATCGGGATCGCGTTTGCCGCGGTACAGGTGGCCTTCCAGATCGTTGACCTGATGGGTGGCGTTTGGCTGGTGCGTCGTCGTGACGGGGCGTTCCGCTGGTTGGCGCGTTGGGCGCGGGGCAGTGCCGTGCAATGGATGGTGTGGATGTGCTCCGCCGCGGCGCTGCTGCTCGCCGCGCGGGCTGGTGGGACGCCGGCGGCGGTGGCCGCGTTCATTGGGGTGCAACTGTGGCTCGCGGCCACGCGTGGGCGCATGGCACGGGTGATCACGTCACTCCCCGTGGTGCCCACACCGGAGCGTATACAGCAGGCCGCGGCTGCAGCCGGGCTCAATCCATCGCGCGTGCAGGTGGTGGACAGTCCCGACGAGAGCTTCGTGGGAGGCTGGGCGGGGATCACGGCGCGGACGCTGGTGGTGCCGGCGCTCTGGGCGCAGCTGCCGGAGCCGGCGCTGAGGGCCATGTTGCTGCGTCGTCGTGTCGCGGCCACGAGCGGCGCCCATACGCGTGGGGTGATCGGCGCCGTGCTCTGGAATGTGCTGGGCTTGGTGGTGTCGCTGACGCTCACGGGTGTCACGCCGGCATCGGCCGCTGGAATGGTTACGCTGGCAGCCGCGATGACCCTCTGGGCGTTTCTCGGCGTGCTCGTGTTGCCCACCCCATCCCGCGCCGCCGTGTTTGCGCTCGACGCCGCAGCAACGGCGGAGGGTGGCGCCGCACCGATGCGCGAGGGGATCGAACAACTCGATCGCTGGCAGGATGACGAACCCGTGCGCAGCGTTGGCGTGGAAACCATCTTCCACCCGGTGCCCGGTCGAACGGCCCGGATCGCGCGGCTCGTGGGCAACGCCAACGCCGTGCGATGGTGGCATGCGCATCACGTGGCCCGTCATGCCCTCTGGCTCGGTTGGGGGGCGTGCACGCCGCTGTCGCGGGCGGTGCACTGTAACGTGGGCCGACCGGCCCTCTGGGCCATGCTCCCGGGCGACTAAGCGCGGCGAGACGGTGCAACCGGACGCGGCCGCCGCGCCGCGCCGCGTGTGGTACGCCAGTGGCCGTCGCGTGCCCCGCGGTGCATGCTTGCCGCTATGACCGTTGCCAACCTGACTCCCGACCGTGGCTTCACCGCACGCCGTGCTGCGCTGTGCATCCTGCTTTCGGCTGTGCCGCCCGCCGCTGCGAGTGCCCAGCCCGTGCCCGTGATAGAGCCACGCGCCGGGTTGGTCATTACGCAGTCGGTGAAAATACGTCCCGGTGTGTATCGGCTGCGTGCGCCGGCGTCGCTCGACTCGGCGCTGCTCACCATTCGCGGCCACAACATCACCGTGGATTTGCGCGGCGTCACCTTGGTGGGGTCGCCGGTGAACAGCGCGCCCGATGCGGGGCAGGGCACGGCCATCCATGTTGACGGTGGCAGTCGTGTGCGCGTGCGCGGGCTCACCGCGCGCGGCTATCGCGTGGGCATTCTGGCTCGTGGCACGCGCGGTCTCACGCTGGACAGCAACACCCTCAGCTACAGCTGGAAACCACGCCTGTTCAGTCTGGTGGAGCATGAAAGCCTGAACGACTGGCTGTCGTACCACAAGAACGAGCAGGACGAATGGCTGCGCTTCGGCGCCGGCATCTATCTCTCGCGCGTGAGCGGCGGCGCGCTACGCGGCAACGTCGTGCGCCAGAGCATGAACGGCGTGTTACTTACGCGCACCGATTCACTCGACATCCGCGACAACGACCTGTCGTACAACTCCGGGCTTGGCATCGGGATGTACCGGTCGAGTTGGAACACCATTGTGCACAACCGCGCCGACTACAACGTGCGCGGCTACTCACACGGCTTCTTCGCCCGCGGCCAGGACTCGGCCGCGCTGCTCATGTTCGAGCAGTGCACGCATAATGTCGTGGCCTACAACTCCATGACGCACGGCGGTGACGGCCTGTTCCTCTGGGCCGGCCAGGAAACGATGGACACGGGCAAGGGCGGGTCAAACGACAACGTGTTTCTCGTGAACGACTTCAGCTTCGCGCCCACCAATGGGATGGAAGCCACCTTCAGTCGCAATCAGTTCATCGGCAATCGCGTGGAAGGGAACACGCACGGGCTCTGGGGTGGCTACAGCTACGAGTCGGCCATCATCGGCAACTGCTTCGTAAACAATCGTATTGGCATCGCCATCGAACACGGCCAGCAAAACACCATCGGTGCTAACCGCTTCATCGGCGACACCCTCGGCATCCGGTTATGGGCCGACTCCATCGAGCCCAGCGACTGGGGCTATCCCAAGTATCGTGATACGCGCAGTCGGGCGTGGCGCGTGGTGGACAATCGCTTCACGCGCGTGAAGGAGCGCACGCGGATGGCAAACAGCAGCGACATCGACAGCGTGCGCAGTGTGGTTGACGACACGGCGTCGCAGGCATGTGACCCCACGCGGATCGTGCCCACCACCACGTGGTGGCGCATGCCGACCATCGAGAACGCCCCACTGCGGTGGCCCGTGGCCGCGAATGCCCTGCGCGATCGCAGCGCCATTGTGGTGGATGAATGGGGGCCGTACGACTGGCAGTCGCCCAAGCTGTGGCCCCTCGACAGCACGCACGGTCCGTCGCTCCGGTTGCGGGTGCTCGGGCCCGCCGGTCGCTGGCGTGTGCAGTCACGGCGCGGCGTGGCGGCGCTGTCGGCCACTTCGGGACGCACGGGCGATACCATCGTGATCACGCCCGCCGAGCAACAGCGCGACGATTGGGAGGTCACGCTTGAGTATCGTGGTGCTGCTACCGTGTCGCCGAGTGGTGTGAGCACCGCGGCCGGTGTGCCGCAGCGGTTCCGCTACGGGCGGTTCGCGCCGCGCACCACGTGGACGCAGCGCGTGTTTGCGTGGAGCGACAGCACCGATCCCATACAGCAGCCGGCGGCGTTTGCCGCCCTGCTGGCCGGCGCGCCGATGGCGACTCGCACGGCGCCGCGTATGGACTGGTTCTGGTCGCGTTCACGCGACGCCCAGATTCCTACGCGTCGTATGGCTATGGAGGCCACCGCCACGCTCGACTTGCCGCCCGGGGCGTACACGCTGCGCACCCTCAGCGACGATGCCGTGCGGGTGTGGGTGGATGACCGGTTGGTGATCGATCAGTGGACGCCGCACGAAACGATGCCGGGGTACGCCCCGCTGACGGGCGGCGTGCACCGTGTGCGGGCGCAGTACGTGCAGCACGACGGATGGACGGAGTTCCGCCTTGAGGTGCTCAAAGGGAACGCCCGCCGATCGATGGGCTCTGCGGGGCCGCACTGATGCCGTGGGCGGTCGATTGGCCGGTGAGGCTTGGGCCGACGCGTTGCCGGATTGAGGCCGAGCGCCCACATTCCCGCCTATGAACATCTCCTGGATCGATTGGGTTATCGCGGCGGCGTCCATCCTCGTCTGCTTTGTCCCCGCGCTGTTTCTGGCGAAGCGCTCGGGCGCCAGCACCTCGGAATTCTTTGCCTCCGGGCGGTCGGTGCCGTGGTGGCTGGCCGGCCTGTCCATGGTGGCCACGACGTTCTCATCGGATACACCCAACTGGGTCACCGAGCAGGTGCGACGTTACGGCGTGGCGGGCAACTGGCAGTGGTGGGCCTTCGTGCTCACGGGTGTGGCCACGGTGTTCTTCTTCGCGCGGCTGTGGCGTCGTTCGGGGGTGATGACCGACCTCGAGTTCTACGAGCTCCGCTACTCCGGCACGTCGGCCTCCATGGTGCGCGGCTTCCGCGCCGTGTATCTGGGGCTGTTTTTCAATTGCTTCATCATGGGTATGGTGACGTTGGCGGCGTGCAAGATCGCCAACATCCTCTTTGGTCTGGCGCCATGGCAGACCATTGTGATTACCGGGGTGTTGAACGTGGCGTTTGCGGCGCACTCCGGGCTGTGGGGCGTGCTGGTGATTGACATGATTCAGTTCTTCATCAAGATGACGGCGGTGTTTGCCGCGGCGTGGTTTTCGTTGGTGGAAGTGGGCCGTCGACTCGGTGGCGATGCCAGCGGATGGCTTGGGCTCAAGCTGCTGACGGAACGGTTGTCCACGCTGCAGGTGGTGCAGAGCGCCGCCGCCAACGCGCAACCTGTGATGTCGGTGAAGGATGGTACGGGTCAGCCTATTCTCGACTTGCTCCCCAACTTCAGCATGTCGGAGCTGGCGCTCATGATCTTCATTCTGCCGATTGCCGTGAGCTGGTGGGCGAACTGGTATCCCGGCGCCGAGCCGGGTGGTGGGTCGTACATCGCGCAGCGCATGCTGGCGTCCAAGTCGGAGAAGGACTCGCTGGGTGGCACGCTGTTTTTCAACATCGCGCACTACGTGCTGCGTCCGTGGCCGTGGATTATCACGGCGCTCTGCTCGATTATCGTGTATCCCGATCTCGCGTCTATTCAATCGGCGTTCCCGAATGCCGACCCGAGTCTCATTGGACACGATTCGGCGTTTCCGGCGATGCTCACGTTTTTGCCGGTGGGTTTTGTGGGGCTCATGATTGGCGGGCTGCTGGCGGCCAATTCGTCCACCATTCTCACGCACCTGAATTGGGGATCCTCGTATCTCGTGCATGACTTCTACCGTCGCTTCATCAAGAAGGACGGCAGTGAGTCGCACTACGTGAACGCGGGCCGGCTCTCCACGATCCTGCTGTACGTGTTTGCGGCGCTGCTCAGCCTCACCATGAGCTCGGCGCAGCAGGCGTTCCAGGTGCTGCTGTCCATCGGCGCCGGTACGGGGCTGCTGTATATCGCGCGTTGGTTCTGGTGGCGCGTGTCGGCGTGGTGTGAGATCGTGGCGATGGTGATGTCGCTGATCACGTCGTTGGCGGTGCCGTATTTCCTGCCGGGCGCGGGCTTCGCGACCACCACCATTGTGCAGGTGGGGATCACCACGGTGGCGTGGTTGATTACCGCGTTCGTGGGCCCGGTCACCGATCGTGCCACGCTTATTGCGTTTGTGCAGAAGGTGAAGCCGGTGGGGGCCGGGTGGAGCGCGCTGCGCGCGGCGGCTGGCATTTCCGACGCCGAAGTGGCGCAGGAGAACCGCATTGGGGCGGCGTTTGTGGGGTGGATTGCCGGGTGTGTGGTGATCTGGAGTTCACTGTTCGCGATCGGCAATTTCCTGTATGCGTCGGGCGATCCGTCGCGACTGAGTACGGCGTGGATGCTGACTGCCGTACTGGCCGTGAGCGGATTCGTGCTGTTGCGGGTCACGCAGCAGCTGTGGACGGACAGTACGGCGTCGCAGGCGCGGGAGGATGCGCGGGCGTCGGTATGATGCTGCGTGCGATGGCGTGATGACAGCACGGCGTGAGGGAGCATGCAGCGTACGGCATGTCTTCCTCACGCCTTGTACTTATGGCCCGGGACCGGGCCGCCGTGCGTCGCTTCAGCCCGCGCACCACGCAGGCCTACGTGCAGTGGATCGTGCGCTATGTGCGGTGGCACGGGCTGCAGCATCCCTCCACGCTTGGTGCCGTGGAGGTGCGGGACTTCCTGACCTATCTGGCGCGTGAGCGGCACGTGGCGGCGTCCACGCAGAACCAAGCGCTGGCGGCGCTGCAGTTCCTCTATCGGGACGTGTTGGAGCAACCACTGGGAGGGTTGTCGGGACTCGCGCCGGCGCGAACGCCCACGGTGCTGCCCAACGTGCTCTCGCGGGAGGCCGTGCAGCGGGTGTTGGCGTGTCTGACCGGCACGCCGCGGCTCATGGCGCAGCTGCTATACGGGAGCGGCATGCGCCTGCAGGAGTGCTGTCAGCTGCGGGTGAAGGACGTGGACTTCGACCGCGGCGAGCTGCGGGTACGGCGTGGAAAGGGGGATCGAGATCGCGTGACCGTTTTGCCCGGCGCCGTGCGTGCGCCGCTGCGGGCGCACCTCGTGCTGGTGCGGGCGGTGGCCGAGGCGGGTCGGCAAGCCGGCGTGGGCCAGCGGGTGGGGTGTCACACGTTCCGGCATTCCTTTGCCACCCACCTGCTGGAATCGGGGGCGGATATCCGGACCGTGCAGGAGTTGCTGGGGCACCGGGAGGTGAAGACGACCATGCTGTACACGCACGTGCTGAACCGTGGTGGGCTGGGCGTGCGCAGCCCCCTCGACGTGGGTGGGTGATGGGGGACGCTGCCGGCGCTCTCTGTGCGAATTCCGTTTAGGCTGCAGCGCTCGCAGCCCAACAGCGGCGGGACGAAACGCGGTTCACGGGCGAAGTCGTTGTGTTGTAGCCTGTTGCGGAGTTTGGCGCGGAACGGTACGATCTTGTTAGGCTGCGTGGAGTTGCCTGTATAACGTCCGCTACGCAGTGATCCCCCGCAGGCTAATGGGCGTTAGGTAGCCCTTCCACCGTATTGCTCATGCCCCTGCGTCACTTCGTTGCCGTTGCGCTCTGCGCGCTTGCTTCTCGGTCGACCGTCGGCCATGCACAGGTCCTCCGGGACAGCGCCGGCGTGCGACTTGTCACCTACCCGCGCACCGCGAAGCCGCGCGCAGTGTGGAGTCTGAGCACCCGGCCGCTGCTTGAACTTGGTACGACCGACGACCCCGCCAGCGAGTTCGCTGGGGTCCGGGGCGTTGTACGGCTTCCGGATGGCGGAGTCGCCGTGGCGAACGGCGCTAGCAATGAGATCCGCGTATTCTCGCGCGATGGGCGGTTCGCACGCGCCTTGGGGCGGGCGGGAAACGGCCCGGGTGAGTTTCGCCGAATTACCCGACTACTGCGTCGGGGCGACACACTGGTCGGGGTCGACGGAGACTCGCGCGCTCAGGTGTTCGAGGCGTCCGGTCGTTTGGTCCGTAGCCTGCGACCCGCGCGGCGTGCTGGGAGTCGAGACCCGAAACGCATAGGTCTCGGCGCGGGACCAACGTCGTACGTCCTCGTGACGGATGGCGCGCCGATGGCGGAGCGTGAGCGGCAAGTCATTTTCTATACGCTCACTGTCGCCGACGCGGCGGGCGACTCGCTGCTCCCACTCGTCACGTTGCCAGGGTATCGCACGAGCCCGATCAACGGCACCCCCGCCCGTCAGCAGCTCGCGGCGGAAGGCGTGTTCGCCGCGTCTGATTCCAGCGCGTGCGCCGGATATTCCGACCGGCTGATGATCACCTGCTACGGGCCAACGGGGCGCGTGCGCCTCCGCATCAGCCGCGACATCGCGTCCCGCGCGATTCGCGAGGACGAACGCGCCATCGTACGTCAGGCGTATCTCGACTCCAATCGAGACGCCCCGCCGGCGGTACGTCAGCAAATGGCGACCGCGGTGCAGGCCTTCCCATTCGCGAGCACCGCACCCGCCTTCAGTCGTCTCATGCTCGGGCCCGACGGCGAGTTATGGATCGGTCCCTTTGATCCCGGCTTCGGTCTGCCGGGCCCCGCAGCGCCCGTTGTTCCAACGACGCCGCACACGTGGAGCGTCTTTGCACCGGACGGTACGTGGCGGGCCGAGGTGTCGCTCCCGCGGCGGTTTGTACCGTTCGAATTCGGGCGTGATTACGTGGCCGGTGTCACATTCGATGCCGATGATGTCGAACGCGTAGTCGTATGGGGCCTGCGTCGTTAAGGCGCCGTCGTCCTACGTCACGCTGTGTGCAGCAGGGAGCCTTGGCGCTCGGGTCCGCATGGCGATCTCCAGGCGAATCCCGTATCCCGGCGGTCGAAGCGGCGGTATCTTACGGAGGATCTCCTTTCCGAGTGTAACCATGGGCCAAACTGTCGAGTTGATGGATCGCATCACCGTGAACCCGGATCAGTGCGGGGGCCGCCCGTGTATTCGCGGCCTTCGCATTCGGGTCAGCGACGTGCTCGACTTGCTTGCCGTCGGGCTGACGGCCGAGCAGGTCGTCGAGGAGCTACCCGATCTGGAACGCGAAGACATCGCGGCGTGCCTGCGCTTTGCAAGTCGCCGGCTCGGGCATCCCGTGCTCGCCGCTTAGACCGTGCGCATTTGGGTCGATGCACAACTGTCGCCCGGGCTGGCGCGGTGGTTGCGCGATGAACTCGCTGTTGATGCCGTCGCCGTGCGGGAGCTTGGGCTTCAAGCAGCGGAAGATCCAGAGATCTTTGCGCGGGCGCGGAGTCAGGATGGTACCGTCGTACTCACAAAGGATAGTGATTTTGTCGAGCTGGTGACGCGCCTCGGACCGCCGCCGCAAATCGTGTGGCTCACCTGCGGTAACACCAGCAACGCGTATCTCCGGGATGTTTTTCGCGAGTCGTGGTTGCGTGTAGAGAGCTTGCTTGCAGCGGGTGAGGCACTCGTGGAGATTGGCGGGCGCTCTACCTAACGGAACGTTGCTGCTGTCAGCGCACTGTCGTGTGAGGCAGTCGGTCGCCGTGCTGGCGCACGTCGTCCGTCCGGCCGCACTTTGTATGATGCGCTGCAGCAGAACGCGGCGTTATGCCTACTGTCACTTGGAGACTGTTCCGATGAAAGCTAGTGTTGCCATTGCCCTCATCCTGCTTTCGGTCGCCGGCATTTCGCGGAGCGCGGCTGCCCAAGACATCGTTTCGCCGGAAGCCTTGAAAGTGGCACGAACGATGATTGGGACAGCCCAGCTTTCTGGCGTAAAGCTGGGGAAGAGTGATTCGCTCATCGTCTCCGTCGTCGATTCCCAACTCACCATTGAGGCGTTCGAGGAAGGAGACTGGCAGTTTGGCGGCCGCAGCGAACGCGCGCGGTCGATAGGCAGAGAGATCGCAACCGCGATCCGTGCGGGACTGCCGGCGACGTCCCCGATAAAGACGATTGTTATTGAGGTGGTCGGTGTGCCAGCAGAACGTGCAGCGATTCGTTTCCCATATCGAGTTGGCGATCTTGGCCGACAGTGATCGCTGCCGCTTCGTCTCCACAAGAAGGAAATCGATTCGAGACCGCGGCAAGGTCTAACGAGTCGCTGCTGCCGACGGGGCTGTTTACGGAGTGCGACTGGCTCACTGCGTTCGCCTGTCGCATTGTTATCAGGCCCCGCGGCAGATCTTTGCGTTAGGCCACTGCTGCAATGTTTCGCGCGCGCCCGGAAGAGAAGCACGGTCGCAGGGCAACCTGTTGTTCGGAGAATGTCGTATGCACAAACTGCTCCTTGGAGCGTGCGCGGTTGGAGTCCTCACCAGCATGTTTAGCACATTTGCAACGGAGAGTCCCTTGCTACTCATGGGCGCTGCTGTCTGGCTCGGAGTCGCGTGCGGTATCGCCGTATGGCTCGCGATCCTGCTCGCGCGGACTCGGCGTGCTCGGGACGCTTCCCGAGCGCGAGACTCTGTGCGGGTGGCGTTCACCGCGCTCATCGTAGCAGCTGGGGCATGGCTCATCCTGCCGGAGTTGCCGACGGCCGGTCTGTTTGCAGTCATTGGCGCGAGCACGGCGACGATCGCATGGGCCTTCCTAAAAACCGCGAAGCCGCTCGCCTGGGATCAACATCCGCGCTGGTGATCGCCTTGGCGGCTAGGAACGGCCTAGGCGCATCAGGATCGTGTGGATACACTGAGTGTGGACAGAGAGTCCTCGCGCGCGGCGCCAGCGGACCCGACTCTGCCCAGAACATCTGCGAATGTGGCGCGGCATGGTCTAACGAAACGTTGCTGCTGGCAGCGCAATACGGTGTGCGGCAGGCGGTCGCCGTGCTGGCGCACGTCGCCCGTCCGGCCGCACTTTATTTGATGCGCTGCAGCAGAACGCAAGGCACTAGACCGCTCTATCATCACAACAATGGTCACTATGCCCATATCAACGTGGTCGGGTCGTCGAGTGCTCATGCTTTGGATTGGCGGTCTTTCGCTGCAGGCTGCCCTCATCGTCGTGCCGGTGTGGCGGGCCGTCCGTAACGCACCGCAGGCACGCGCGCAGTGGAACGCGCTCAGTGAACGATGGAGCGTGGCCGAACGCGCGGACTCGATCTCCGTCGCCGCACAACGCGCGAGCGGGGCAAGCGGCGTGGCACCAACCGGTGACTCTGTCTACGCCGTGGTGCGCATGCCGTCGAGCCGACCGAAGAGGGCATCGATAAAAGCTGCCCGGCCTCTGTGGTTCCCGCTACTTGAGGCCACCTATCTCTGGGGCATTCCGATAGCACTCCTGGTTCTGACCGCCCGTTGGCAATGGCGCCGCAGTGCTCGCGATGGCGACGGACAGGATCCCCCTCGCGCCGGCACTGTCTAACGAAACGTTGCTGCTGTCAGCGCGAGGCGGTCTGCCGCAGGCGGTTGCCGTGCTGGCGCACGTCGCCCGTCCGGCCGCACTTTATAATGATGCGCTGCAGCGGAACGCTGAGGCGTTTGGTAAGTCAATGATCCCGACGAGGCGCAGCGATGAGGGCACGAGGAAAAGTCTGGGCTGCGACGACGCTTCTCCTTTCTGCCTGCGGACCGTCAACACGCCCCATCGAGGAGCTGCTGGACGCTGCCAAGCAGAAGGGACCAGGGACACGAGTGTCTCTGGCCGGGGTTCTCCCAGGGGCGACTCGCATCTTCATCTTTGGTCCGTACACAGATCTTGCGCAGGCTCGGCGCTGCATCGGGCCGTCCACGCCAGATCTCCTTCGAGATCTTGAGAGCCGCGACGACGTGAACGTGCTCGTCTTCCGACTGAGCGACGGTCGACTGAAGAGTGTCGCCATCTCACGGGCTGTTGGAGACTTCGTGCCCGATGCCATCGGCCGGAGCTACGCGCCACAGGAAGCGGAGTTCGTGGTACGGCGATCAGCCGAATGGAGCGTGTTGGCACCCGTGAGAGACGTCCCCACGTGCACCTAGCCCATGCCGAACGAAGCGCTCCTGCAGGCGGGGCAGTTCGGAAGGCGGCGTGCGTGCTACGCGCGCGCCGTATCTTATCGAAAAGCCCCGCTGCAGAGCTCCGGCGTTATCACCTCTCTCCTTGCCAACGTGGCGTATGCGAATCTCATTTGTGTTGTTTACCATGTTGATGGGCGTAGCGATGCCCTCTCCGCTGCTCGCGCAAGTGACGCAGCCGGATCCTCAGCAGATCGCCGACATGCAAGCCCGCGCCGCGCAACAGATGAAGCCCGCCGAGTTCGTGCTGCAATACCGGACGGATCTTGGTCTCACGGCTCCTCAGGTCGCGGCACTCGAACTACTTGCCGTGGCGCAGCGCGATTCAGCACGCGCACGCCAAGCGCGTGCTCGGGCTCGCGGCGGACCGTCGGGCGGTCGCCAGCGTGCTCACGCCCGGCCAAGTTGCACAGTTGCCGCGCATTCAGGCGGATGACCTCATGACGGCCTTGAAACAGCCGTAACCGATCGAGGTATGCTGCACCGGCAGCTGGGCCGTCGGCGTGCGTGTTGTACGTACGGTGCAGGGGATCCACGCATCGGT
>CANHTA010000064.1 GCA_947463135.1 Gemmatimonadota bacterium | reverse complement strand
AGCACGCGCCACCACTGGTTATCCAGCTGCAGCATCGGCGCCAGATCGAGCGTGCTCACCACCATCGGCCGCCGCGCCGCGGTGGTGATGAGATTCCACGGATACCACACCACATCGGCACTGGTCTCCGCCAGTTGCTCGATCGGCGCCACCGTAGTGCGCGTCGCGAGCGCCTCATGCCAGCTGCCTAACAGCGCCAAAACCGCAGCCGCGTCGTCACGGTGCGCCACATACATGGTGAAAACGAGGTCAGGGCGCTGCTGCACAAACTGGCAGAGCAGGTTCCGCACGTAGCGTCCGATGCCGCGGCGCTCTCCCAGCAGTTTGGTGGCCTCAATGGCGAGACGCATGGACGGGTGCGGGCGCGTTACGTGGTGGCCGCGGCACGCGCGCTGGCAAAACAGGCGAGCGTTTGGTCGGCGACGCGCTCCCACGAAAAACGGGACGCGTGCGCGATCCCGGCCGCAATCTGTGTGGTACGCAACTGGGGGTCGTTCGCCACGCGCGTCATCTGCGCGGCCAACGCGGCGGCGTCATCCCATGGCGCGAGGAGCGCGGCGTTGCCCGCCACCTCCGGCAAGGCGCTGCTGTTGGCACAGATGACCGGACAGCCGGCACGCATCCCCTCAAGCACCGGCAAGCCGAATCCTTCGTAGCGTGACGGCAGCACCAACGCCACCGCGCGACGATACAACGTCACCAACTCGGCGTCGCTCACAAAGCCCACGTGGTGCAACCACGGCGTGTGACCGGATAGCGAACGGGTGTCCGACGACATTCCGGGTCCACACTGCACCAGCGGAATGCGCAACCCGTTCGCGTGTAGCATGTCCATGGCGGCGTAGAGCGTGCGCAAATTCTTGCGCCCTTCCTGCCCGCCCACGGTCATGAAAAACGGACCGGTAATCCCCGCCGTTTTGAGGGGGCGCAGCGCATCGGGGCCCTGCACGGGGAGATCATCGGCCGCGAGCGGCGTGACGGTAAGGCGCGACGCGTTAGCACTGAGGTACCGCACAATCTCCCCTTTGCTGAACTCCGACACCGTGACCACCGCTGCGGCACGCTGCATGGTCTGCTGATAGCGACGCTTAAAGCGCAGGCGCTTGAACAGCTTCCACCAGCGATGATCCAGCTGCAGCATTGGCGCGACATCGTGCATGGTCACCACCATGGGCCGGTGTGGTGCGGCGACGGTAATGAAATTCCACGGATACCACACGACATCGGCGTCGGTACGCCGGAGCTCGCGAAGCGGTGCAAAGCGGCTGCGATCGGGGAGCTGTTGATGCAGCGCCGCCAGTTGCGCACGCAACGGCGCGATGTCGTCATCCTGCCGTACGTACAGCGTGCAGTGAAAGGTCGGGTCACGGTCAACGAACCGGGGCAGCAGATTCCGCACATAGCGGCCAATGCCACGACGATCGTGCAGCAGCTTCACGGCTTCGATCGCGAGATGCACGCTCAGCTCATGGCTTCGAGTAACGCACCTTTGAGGTAACCGGTCTCCGGCACCGTGAGCAGCTCTGGATGATCCAGCGGTTGCCCCGTGATGGCGCGCAGGGCGAACGCACGTCCGCTATCGGCCGACGCCTCCTGCAGCGTCTCAAAAAAATGTCCGCGCGACAGGTGAAAGCTGCAGCTGGCGGTAAACAGTAAGCCGCCCGGCGTGAGCAGGCGCATGGCCTGCAGGTTGATGTCCTTGTAGCCGCGCAGCGCACCGTCGATGGCGTTTCGGGTTTTCGCGAACGCCGGCGGATCCACCACGATGGTGTCAAACCGGCGGCCCTCGCGATACCACGCGCGCAGGATATCGAAGGCGTCGCCTTCCACCGGCGTGATGTTGGTGAGCCCATTGCGCTCGGCATGTGCATGCACGCGCGCTAACGCCGGCGCCGACACATCAAGCGCGAACACCTGATCGGCCTGCTTGGCCAGGTGCAGCGCGAAGCTGCCGTGATACGCAAAGCAGTCCAGCGCTTGCCCGCGCGCCAGCGAACCGATGAGCACCCGATTCTCCCGCTGATCGAGAAACGCCCCCGTTTTCTGTCCATCCCACGGAGCCGCGAGATAGCGCACGCCATGTTCCACCACTTCCACGGTGCGCGGCACCTCGCCGTACAGCAGCTTCACTTCACGCGGTAACCCCTCACGACCGCGCGCCGCGGGATCGTTGCGCGCCAGAATGCCTGTGCACCCCGTGAGTTCCACCAGCGACGTCACAATAGTGTCGGTCCACGCATCGACGCCGGCCGAGAGCAGTTGCACCACCAGCACGTCGCCGTATTTGTCAACCACGAGCGAGGGGAGGCCATCGCCCTCGCCGTGCACCAACCGATACGCGTTGGCCTGACTGGCCAACGGTGCCCGCCGCGCAATCGCGGTGCGCAGCTTCTCGTGCCACCACGCGGCATCGGGCGTCCGCGACCGGTCAGTCTCAATGCGTCGCAGCGAGATTTCCGACAGCGGACTCCACAACCCAAACCCAAGCGGGGCGCCATCGGGGCCTTCCATTGGCACGATCCCGGCGGGCGCCGCTGGACGATGCTCCACGTCGGAGCGGAAGATCCACGGATGGCCGCCACGCAACCGCTGCACGCCCCGGCGCGATACCACCGCGGCCCCTTCCATGCGGGGAGCGCGGCTCATCGTGTGCCCTGGCGCTTCGCGCGCTTGATGTCAGCGATGGCCTGCTGGTGTTCGGCGAACGTGGTGCGGAACTCGTGACCGCCGTCGGCGCGCGCTACGAAAAACAGATAGGGCACATCGGCCGGTGCCAGCGCGGCGGCAATGGAGGCCGCACCCGGTGATGCGATGGGGCCGGGCGGCAGGCCAGCGTACTTGTACGTGTTGTACTTCGACTCCACTTCGAGATCCTTGTAGAACACGCGATCCACATGTTGCGGCAGGGCGTACTGCACGGTGGGATCGGCCTGCAGCAGCATGCCTTTCTTCACGCGATTCCAGTACACCGCCGAAATGAGTGCGCGCTCTTCGGGCTTGCGCGCTTCTTTTTCCACGATGGACGCCATGGTGAGAGCATCGTGCCGCGTGATCGCCATCGCGCGCACGCGGGCGTCCCACTCGGGTGTCCACACGGACGCAAACCGTTCCAGCATGACTTGCACGGCCTCGCGCGCCGTGGTCCCGTCGGCGAAGGCGTACGTGGCGGGGAAGAGATAGCCCTCCAGCGACTCGGCCGGCACGCTGAGCGTTCGACGCCACGTGGTATCGGTGACGGCCACACGCACGGAGTCTTGCGGCACCGCGAGCGCCTTCGACAGCGCCGGTACAATGTCACGCAGATCGAAGCCCTCAGGGATCACCACTGTGCGCACGAGGCCGCGCCCGGTGACGAGCGCGTCGAGCACGAAGGCGTAGCTGGCACCCGCGGGAAATTGATAGGTGCCCGGCTTGATGGTGCGCTCACGTCCGGCGGCCGCTGTGTACCAACGGAACAGACGGGGCGATCCGATGACGTCGTGCACGGCCAGCGACTCGGCGGCGGCGCGCATGGAGGCACCCTTCGGGATCACCACGCGCTCACTTGCCACGCCGGCATCGCCGCTGCCCGCGATCTCACGGTACGAGAACCAGGCGGCCAGCATGATGACCGCCAGCAGCAGGAGGCGCTTCACGGCGTCGGGGCGCTCACCAACTCGCCCAGCGTGACGCCCTGCGACGACGCCCGCAGTACTCCTTCCAGAAGAATGCACGCGGCCAGCGCGTCCACCTCTTCCTTGCGACCACGCGTGCTGCCACCCTGTTCCTTGATGCTGCGGAGCGCGGCCGATGTGGTGAAGCGTTCGTCCACCAACCGCACCGGCAGCGGCTGGCGCGAGATGAGTTTGGCGGTCACGTCGCGCACTTCGCGGCAGCGATCGGTTTCCAGACCGGCCGGATCGATTGGGAGCCCGAAGACATAGCCCGTGACCCCGAGTTCGTCGGCGCGGCGCATGAGTTCGGCGATGGGCGGGCGCTTCCCTGCGCGGCGTGTGATCGTGCCGGCGGAGGACGCGAGCATGCCGAGGGCATCACTGACGGCCAGTCCGATCCGCTTGTCCCCCCAGTCTACGGCGAGGAGGCGACCGGTGGTGGCATTCATGAGGTGTGGGGCATAGAGAGGGTCAGGGTTCCGCCATCTGTTCGAAGAATTCCTTGTTGTTCTGCGCCCGTTCCATGCGCTTGATCAGGAACAGCAGCGCCTCATCGGAGGGCATATCTCCCAGAAAACCACGCAACAGGAAGATGCGCTGCTGCTCGAAGGGCGTGAGCAACAGTTCTTCACGGCGGGTGCCTGACTTGTTGATGTCGATGGCCGGGAAGATGCGCTGGTTCGCCAGCTTGCGATCAAGCACGAGCTCCATGTTGCCGGTGCCCTTGAACTCCTCGAAGATCAGCTCGTCCATGCGGGAGTTGGTCTCAATGAGGGCGGTGGCCACGATGGTGAGCGAGCCCCCTTCCTTCAAGTTGCGGGCGGATCCAAAGAACGCCTTGGGGCGCTGCATGGCGCCGGCCTCCATGCCCCCTGACATGATTTTGCCACCGGACGGCGCCACCGCGTTGTGGGCGCGGGCGAGTCGCGTAATGGAATCGAGCAGGATGACCACATCCTTGCCGGTTTCCACCAGGCGCTTGGCCTTTTCGATGACCATATCGGCCACCTGCACATGGCGTTCGGCTGTTTCATCGAACGTGGAGCAGATGACCTCGGCCCCGGGACAGCTGGCCTGCATGTCGGTCACTTCCTCCGGCCGCTCGTCAATGAGCAGGACGATCACCGTGATCTCGGGATGGTTCTCGATGATCGCGTTGGCGAGCTGCTGCATGAGGATCGTTTTCCCCCCCTTGGGTGGGGCAACGATGAGGGCCCGTTGGCCCTTCCCGAGCGGGGCGATGATGTCGCAGATCCGGGTGGCGACTTCGCCGTTGCTCCGCTCCAGGCGGATGCGTTCGTCGGGGTACTTCGCGGTCAGGTTGTCGAAGGCGCTTCGCAATTTCGACTGCTCAGGGTCACCACCGTTAATGCGCTCCACCTTGAGAAGCGCGAGATAGCGTTCCCACTCCTTGGGCGGGCGAACTTCCCCCATCACCGTATCCCCGGTGCGGAGGTCGAAGCGCTTCACCTGCGAAGGGGAGACGTAGATGTCGTCCGGGCCGTGCAGATAATTGAAGTCCTGCGACCGGAGAAAGCCGTAGCCTTCCGGGAGCACTTCGAGGACGCCTTCACCGTACAGCGTCGTTTCGGCATCGAGCAGAGCCTGCTCGATACGGAAGATCAACTCCTGTTTGCGCAGGCCGCTGGTGCTGGTGACCTGCAATGAGGCGGCCAGCGCCAGGAGTTCAGGAACAGACTTCCGCTTCAGCTCGGCTACGTGCACTAGGCATGGGAAACGAGAGTGACCGCAGGCCGAACAGACGCGCATGGCAGGACTCGAACCTGCGACCTTCTGCTCCGGAGGCAGACGCTCTATCCAACTGAGCTACACGCGCAACGCCGGATCGTGGCACTTCCCTGAGGAAGACCGGTCATCGGCACACGAGACAAGGTAATCCGCTGGTCACGACTGGGGCAAGGAAGCACAGGCGCGCGATATCGTTGGTGCACGTACGCCTCTTCGTGGTGTGCCGATGGCCGCTATGGTGCCGATGCTGATGCAGCGATGGTGACCAGGGCGCCCGCGAGCAGCGTAACGGGGGCAGGGTTCTCATTGGCGATGAGCACCACGGAGAAGCGCCCCGCGGCGTCGTGCACCGCCACCGACGAAAAGCCGCGGATTTCGCCGGTGTGGGACCACACGATGCGTCCCACCAGCTGTCGTCGCACAATGCCCAACCCGTATCCCTCGGGTCCCACCACGGTCATCATCTGTGACAGCGACCCCGCTCCCACGAGTTGACCGGTCATGAGCCCCTGCCACCACCGCGCCAGCTCCTCGGGGGTGGCAAACCACGCGCCGGCGGCCCACGCGGCGCTGTAGGTGGAGGCGCGGGTCGCCATGACGTTCATGCTACCGCCTACCCATCCCCCGGAGAGCAGCCCCGTTGAAGACTCAGCCTGATCCAAAAACGGCGTGGTGAGCCCAAGCGGCGTGAGCAGCTCGTCGCGCACCTGCTGGTGCAGCGGGCGCCCGCCAACGGCTTCGGCCACCAGTCCCGCCAACAGGTAATTGGAGTTGGAGTAGCTCCACCCGGTCCCTCGTGCAAAGAGCGGCGGACGGAGTAGCCCCAGCGTTCGCTGTGGGGTCCAGCGGGCGGCGGTGTTGGCCAAGATGGAGTCGCGGTAGCCCGGCGCATCGGTGACGTCGTAGACGCCGCTGCTGTGATTGAGGAGCTGACGTACCGTGATGGCCGGATCAACGTGCGGAAAAGGGGGGAGCCAGCGGCTGAGGGGGTCGTCCAGCGACAGCCGCCCCCGTTCGGCCAACCGCACCAGCACGGTGGCCGTGATGGATTTGGACACGCTTCCCATCCCCAGACGCATGGCCGGGTCCATGGGGACACCGGGCTCGGAGAACCCCGCCACGCCGCGCCACCGACGGCCGTCGGCCAGCACCACGGCCGCCGAGGCCCCGCGCAACGGCACCGCGCGTACGGCGCTGTCGAGTGCCCGCTGCAGCCGTGTGGTCCAGGCGGTATCCACCGCGGAGAGCACTGGGGGCGGCGGCGTTGGGGCCGTGGCAGACGAGCTGCTGCATGCGGCGCAGACAGCCACGAGCACACCGACGAGCACGGTGCGTGGGTGGGCACTCATAGGCGCGCGGAGCGCGGGAGCCAGTTCCGCAGCGCCTCCACCTGCTGCGTGAATTCCGCGCGGAGGCAACCCGCGAGATCCGGCGCCGCGCTGCACCGCGCATCCCGCTGCCGGCGCCATTGGTTGTGAAACTCAACCAATTCCCGGCGCGCATCCCGTGTGGAGTGCCCGAGCCGCACTTCCTCGGCCTGTTGCCACGTTCGACGGTCCAACGCCGAGAGATCGCGGTCGCGGCAAATGGCGCGCGCCACCGTGGTGGCACCATCGGCTTGGGCGGTCCCCGCCGCCATGGCGGCTGCACAGTCGAAGGACGGACCGCCGGCTGGGGGACGGAAGCGCCCGGTTGGCCGGAAGGGCGCCGCCGCGAGGGTTGTGGTGCTGCCCTGTGCATTGGTGAATCGCACGGTGCCCGGCATGGCGTCGAGGTCGGCGAGCCACTCGTGCAGCGCGGCCCGCGCCGCCGCGGGGAGGGCCGTTGGGGTGAGGGCGCGTGACCCAAGCCGGAGCACGGGCGCGCTATAAATGGCCCCCAGCGCGGTGCCGGTGGTGAGGTCAAGCCAGAGAAATCCCCTCGTGGGGCAGGCATGCGGCATGCAGGCGGACATCGACACGGTGCGCCCGTCGTCGGCTCGCAGCGGATTGGGTGGCCCCCCCAACGCGCCCAGCAGTTCGGTGGTCATCGCCTTCGGCACCTGTTGCGTGATGAGGCGACGAAGGCGGGGGTCGTGCGCCACGTCGTTGGTGGAGCGCCCGTCAAACGCCAGCAGCCAGTGCGGGGGCGACGGCTGCGTGGAGTGTGGGGGTGCCGGTGGCCACACCAACATCCCCGAGAGCATTACGGCAGCAGCGAACGTCGTAGCGGTCATGCACACTCCGAATGGTAGACCTGGGGATCACCTTGTACACTTCGGTTATGGACCCTACCACATCCTATGTCGTTGATGCAACCACGTCAGATTTTCTGACCAGTGTCGTCAATCGCTCCAACACCACGCCGGTTTTGGTGGACTTCTGGGCCGCGTGGTGTGCTCCCTGCCGTGCACTCGGGCCGGTGTTGGAGCAACTGGCGGCGGAGTACGCCGGTGGCTTTGTGCTGGCGAAAGTTGACACGGAAAAGGAACAGGCGCTTGCCCAGCAATTCCAGATCCGATCCCTTCCCACGGTCATGCTGTTCAACAAGGGGACGGTGGTTACCGGGTTTCAAGGCGCCCTGCCTGCCGGACAGATTCGACAGTTCCTCACCACCCACGGCATTCATGCCGGGGGTGCTCCGCCCATGGTGCTCTCCGACGACCCCGCGGAGCGTGTGGTGCAGCTGCGTGATGCCGTGGCGAACACACCAACCCGCGACGACCTCGTGCTGGAGCTTGCGCTCGCGGAGTTGGCGCACGGCGCCTTCGACGAAGCGACCCGTTTGATTGAGGGGCTCCCCGCCGCGCGATACGCCGATCCGAGGGCGGTACGCGCCCGCGCCCGCTTGGCGTTACACGCACGCCTTGCGCAGCTCACCGATGCGGGCTCGCCGCACGCCATCGCGCTGCACAGCCTGTTGCAGGGGGACCTCACGGCGGGGCTTGAGCAATTGCTGGTGTTGCTGCGTGAAGAGAAGGCGCTGGAGGAGAGCCCGGCCCGCGTTGCCCTCGTGCACGCGCTGCAACTGGTGGACGATGACGCGGTGGTACGCGACTGGCGCCGCCGTATGGCCGCGGTGTTGTTCTAGCTCCACCGATGGCGCGGTGGCCGTCCCTCGCACGAACGCGTACTGTTGAGCGAATCCCCCCCCCTCCGCTGGAGTGAATCATGGTTCGTGGAATGCCCATCGTTGCGCTGTCGGTGCTGACCGGTCTCACCGCCGCTGGCACCCCGTTCGGCTCACCCGTTGTGCCGCTCCCGGCGCCGCCGGTGCGCGCGGAGATCACCATCACCCTCCCGGCCACACGAGCTACGGCGCCGCTGCATGGGCGGTTGCTGTTCTACGTTTCCGCCGACACCACTGGCACCCCACGTCTGCAAGTGAACGACGGCGCCGGGACAGCGCAGGTCTTCGGCGTTGATGTCACCGACTGGCAACCCGGCACGACACGCGCCGTTGATGCGGCGGCGTTTGGTTATCCGCTTGCGTCGCTGGGCGAACTCAAGCCCGGGCGCTATCGCGTGCAGGCGCTGCTCAACCGCTACGAACGCTTTACCCGCTCAGACGGACACACGGTGCTGCTGCCGCCGGACCGCGGGGAAGGGCAACAGATGAACGCCAAGCCCGGTAACCTCTACTCCGCGCCCATCACCGTCACGATTGGTGGAAAGAATCGCATCGCACTCGCGTTGAGCGAGGAAATCGGTGCGGTCCCCGATCCGACGCGCAGTGAAACGCCCTACGTCAAACATGTGAAGATCCGGTCGGCGCTCCTCTCCAAGTTTTGGGGTACCGATACCTATCTCGCCGCGTGGGTGGTCCTTCCGGAAGGCTTTGCATCGCACCCCCAAGCACGCTACCCGCTCGTGATTAATCACGGGCACTTCCCCGCCGGGGTGGACGGGTTTCGCGAGACGCCACCGGATCCCAATCTCGCGCCGGACTACTCGGCGCGCTTCAAGTTGTCGGGATACAATCGCATCCAGCAGGAACTCTCGTACGACTTCTACAAGTCGTGGACAGGGCCGGGGTTCCCGCGCGTCCTCCTCGTGCAGATCCAGCATCCCACGCCGTACTACGACGATTCCTATGCCGTGAACTCGGCGAACAACGGACCGTACGGCGATGCCATCATGCAGGAGTTGGTGCCCGAAATTGAGCGCAGATTCCGCGGCCTTGGTGAAGGGTGGGCCCGCTTCACCTATGGGGGATCCACCGGCGGGTGGGAGGCCATGGCGGTGCAGATGTTTTATCCCGACATGTTCAACGGCGCCTGGGTGGCCTGTCCCGATCCTATCGACTTCCGTCATTACACGGTGGTTGATCTGTATAAAGACAAGAACGCGTACTACCAGGAAGGCCCCTTCAAGCGCGTCCCGCGTCCGGGGCAGCGCAACTTCCTGGGACATGTCTCCACCACCCTCGAGCAAACAAACCACCGCGAGTTGGCCTTAGGGACGCGGAGTCGCTCCGGTGATCAGTACGATGTGTGGGAGAGTGTGTTTTCGCCGGTGGGCGCCGACGGATACCCGAAGCCAATCTGGGATAAGCGCTCCGGTGTCATCGACACCAGCGTCGCCGCGTATTGGCGCGAACATTTTGATCTCTCACACATTCTGCAGCGTGATTGGCAAACGCTTGGGCCGAAGCTGCGCGGCAAACTGCGTATTTATGTGGGCGACATGGATAATTATTACCTCAATAACGCGGTCTACGAGGTAGAACGATTCCTGAAACAGGCCAATCCGCCGGCAGACGCCGTGGTGGATTACGGCGATCGCGACGAACACTGCTGGAATGGTGATCACACCCGCTCCAATGCCCTCTCGCGTCTGCGGTATCCACAGATGGTACTCCCCTGGGCGGTGGAGCGGATGCTGATGACCGCTCCACCGGGGGCAGATCTGAGAAGTTGGCGGTACTGATCGCAGGCGCTGCCCTAACCCACCGGGCGTAGCACCGTTGCTCCGCCGTACGCCACTCGATGGCTTACGGCGTGGGCAAGGTGGCGCGGTACGCGTTGATGGCGTTGATGGTGGTGGTGACCCGCAGTGCTGCCACTTTCCGGCCAATCTCCTGCAACCAGGCCAGCGATTCGAATTGAATGCCGTTGATTTCCGCCTGACCCGCCTTCACGCGCTGGGCGAAGCGAATGGACTGTGGATCGGCCAACGCCATGGTGGCATCAATCCCCAGCTCCTCGTGCAGGCCACTGGTGCCTGAGCTGGCGCCAATCTTTATGCCCTCAGGAATTTTGAGCACGTTTTGAATGTACGGCTGCACCACGCTGGTGTGGTTGTAGTACTCGGGGATGTGCTTGAACACCACCCGCTCCGGGCTCTGCGCATACAGCGAGGTGAGCGAATCGGCTGCGCTCTGCATGCCGCGGGCGTTGCCGCCGCTGTCGCCCAGGTAATAGATCTCCTTGAAGCCCATGCTGCGAAGGTAGTTGCCCATGTCAAACAGCAACGCCGCATACGTGGCCTGCGACAGCATGGGGCCCGCGCGCCCTGGCTGAATAGTGGATCCCGCATTGCCGGGTTCAAGGGTGACCAGCGGTGCCACCAACGTCTTGCCCATTTGGCGCGCCAGCATCTCGCCCAAGAGCTTGTTGTTGATGTTGTGCTTATTCATCTGCAGGTTGCCGTCGTTGTTCTCAACGCCGCCGGTCAGAATGAGCACGGTGGTATACCCGTCCTTCACCATGTCACGGAACTCGGGTTGCGTGAGTTCCTCCAGCCACACGGTGTTGATGCCGTCAATGGTGCGTGGCCTGTTCGCCGCCGCCTGACGCTGGGACGCTGGTGCCGCCGTTGCGGTACCGCCCCCCGCACCGCCGCCGGTGCCTTGCGCCAGCGCGCTGCTGGCCAGCACGCTGGTGGCTAGCACGGGTATGCTGCACAGCGTCATCAGTGTTGTTCGCATATCTGCTCCTGAGGTGGGGATGATCATCGTGCTCCCATGATCACGCGTACGCGTGGCAACCGCCAACCGCTGACGGCCACAAGGCCGGGGGGCGCCAACCCGCGATTATCCGGTAAATTTCACCAATGCGGATCCTGCTCGCCGAAGACGACCGGCACCTTCTCACCTCCATCGCGCGTGGGCTGCGCGAGGCGTCGTACGACGTGGATCAGGCCACGGCGGGCCCACAGGCGCTCGCCTTGGCGCAGGCCAACCGCTACGACGTCATCATTCTGGATGTCCTGCTCCCCGGTATGTCGGGGCTCCAGCTGTGCCAGGCAATTCGTGAGCGTGGCGATCGGGTGCCCATTCTCATGCTCACCGCACTCGACGCGGTGGAACACCGTATCGCCGGCCTCGATGCCGGCGCCGATGACTACCTCACCAAGCCATTCGACTTCGGCGAGCTGTTAGCGCGTTTACGCGCCATTACCCGTCGCCGGAGCGATCGCACGCCGTCGCGGCTTGTTATTGGGGATCTCGTGATAGACCACGAGCGACATACCGTGCACCGCGGTACGCGCGCCATCACCCTCACGGCGCGGGAGTTTGCGCTGCTGGTGTATCTCGCCGGTAACGCCGGCCGTGTGGTAAGCCGAGCCGAGCTTATGGAACAGGTGTGGGATGACAACCCAGACCGGTACTCCAACATTATTGACGTATACGCCAGTCGCCTCCGACGTAAAATCGATGACGGCGAATCCGTGTCGCTCTTTGCGACCGTACGTGGCGTCGGCTTCGTGCTGCGCGCATGATCGGCTGGCCGTCGTCTATCCGCGTTCGGCTGGCGCTGTGGCATTCCGTGTTGCTTGGCCTTCCGCTGGTGACCTTCGCGCTGATCTGCTACGTGGCGTTCTCGCGTGCCCTGGTGGGTGGTACCGACCGCTTCATCAGTGAAGCCCTCTCGGCTTTCACCCGCGAACTCGGTGCCGAACGTCGGGCTGGACTCACGGCGCAGCAGGCCATGATCACGACGGTGCATGAGGTGCGCTTTCGTGAACTCCACATCATGATCCTTGATCCGGGCGGTCGTGTGGTGGCGATGGCCGGCGCACCGGAACCCGCAGGCCGTGTGGCGCTTCCGGTGCCCGATCAGGACCCGCTCGACGCGCAGATCTTTCGCACGCTGCGTGCGGGCCGTGCCGTGGCCGAGCCCATGCGCTTCACGCTCGACACACCGGGTGGGGCCTTCCGGGTGGGCGCCCAGCGATTGGAGGTGGATGGCGTGGGCTACCTGCTGGCGGGACGGTATCCGCTGCGCGAGGTGGAGCAGACGATGGAGGAGATTCGGCGCATGTTCAGTGTGGCCATTCCGCTGCTGATTCTCGCCGCTGCGGTGAGCGGGTATGTGCTGGCGCGGCGCAGTCTTGCGCCGGTAGCGTCGATGGCCGAGCATGCCACGGCCATCAGTGCGACCACGTTGCACGAGCGCTTGCCCGTTGGGGGTGGTGACGAACTCGTGCGGTTGGCGCGCGTGATCAACGATTTGCTGAACCGGCTGGAGCAGTCGTTTGAGCAGCAGCGTCGCTTCATGGCCGACGCGTCGCACGAACTGCGCACCCCCACGGCAATCGTGCGCGCGGAGGCCGATGTGACACTCGCCAAGCCGCATCGCGAGGAAGCGGAGTACCGCGAGTCGGTGGGCATTATGCAAGCCGCGTCACGCCGCCTCACGCGCATCGTGGACGACTTGTTTCTCTTGGCGCGCTCCGACGCGGGACATCTCGTGGTGCACCGCGCGCCAATCCACCTTGAGGACGTCGTAGACGACACCACGCGCGGCATGCGGCCGTTGGCTGATACGCGGCGCGTCCGGTTGGCGCTCACCAACATGGTTGAGGCACCGGTTGATGGCGATGCGGACCTGCTGGGCCGCCTGCTGCTCAACCTCATGGACAATGCGATTAAACATTCGCCGGCGGGCGGGCTCGTGAGTGTGAGCATGACGCCGGTTGACCACCGGATTCAGGTGGACGTGGTCGATGAGGGACCCGGCATTCCCCCGGATGCGCGGGAGCGGGTGTTTGAACGGTTCTTTCGCCTGGACGCGGCCCGTACCCGCGAGGAGACCAGCCATACCAGCGGTGCAGGGCTCGGCCTCGCCATTGCCCGGCGGATCGCCGAGGCGCATGACGGAGCGTTGGCGTTGGCGGAGTCGCGGCCGGGGCAGACCACCTTTCGTCTCACGCTCCCACTCCGCTTGCGGGATTCTCAACGCGGATGAATCTTGCTGCGTTCATGAATTATTCATGATCGCCCATCCGGGTGATCGCGCAGCACTTCGTCCCTTTCCTCTTTGTATGCGCGGATCGTCTCACCGCCGGGCGCTGGTGGCTATGGTTGCGTCGTTGAGTCTCCCCGCGGCGCTCAATGCGCAGGCGGTTGGTGATTCGCTGCGCCGCGATTCAACGGCGCGGGCGCTGGGCGCGGTGACGGTGAGCACGACCCGATCGGCCGGCATCGTTGGTGGAGCCGCGGCGGTGGTCGTCACGCCCATGGAGCTCCGTTCATCGCCCGCGCCGCTGCTGGATCAGGCGCTGCGGGAGTCCCCCTTTGTGCTGGTTCGTCAGAACTCCCGCGGCGAGATGGAGATTTCCGTGCGCGGTTCGGATTCGCGCCAGGCTGCAGTGCTGCTGGATGGGGTACCGATCACCTTAGGCTGGGATCACCGTACCGATCCATCGCTCATTCCGCTCACGGGCTCTGAGCGGATGGTGATTGTGCGCGGTTTAGGGTCGTTGTTGAACGGTCCGAACACGCTGGGCGGCACCATCGAAATCAGTCATGATGCGTTCGGTCAGCCGGTTGGCGGGCAGCTGTGGGCGGGCGCGGGCGTTGATCAATTCGGCTCAACCGTTGGCACGTTTGGGTATGGGCGTCGTCTCGCTGAGTTTGGTGGCGGTGCGTTGTCGGTGCGTACCGGCGTGGCGCACCGGCAGCGGGACGGTGTGGCGCTGCCCGCCCGCGCCAGCGATCCCACCACGGTGAACGGGCTGCGCACCGGTACCGATCTCCAGCAGCTTGACGGCTTCGCGTCGGCACGCTGGAGCAACAGGCGCGGGAGCTCGGTGGGCGTGATGTACTCGGCGTACGACGCCGCGCGTGGCGTGCCTCCCGAGGAGCATCTCCGCGCACCACGCCTGTGGCGCTATCCGTATGCGCGTCGCAGTCTCGCCATGGTGTCGGCGAATACCGGTACGTTCCGAACACCGTTCGGTATGGGATCGCTGGACGTGGGTGTTGGTCTGAACAGCGGGGCATTCAAGATTGAGACGTACACCGATCGACGCTATGCCACCGTAAACGGTGCTGAGCTTGGTGACGAGCGGACGCGCACCTCCCGTGCGTTGCTCACTCACACTGTGGGGATAGCGACCGTGCGGGCGAGTTACACGGGCACCGACATCCGCTATGCGGAAACGCTCACGCCGGCGGCCGCCGCCAACTACCGGCAGCAGCTCTCCAGCACGGGTGTGGAGGTGAGTGTGCCGGTGGATGGACGCACGCAGCTTGCCGGGGGCGTGGTGTTTGATCGCGCCACCACCCCTGAGACAGGGGGGCGCACACCGGCCCAGCTCCCGTTGGGGAACACGGGATGGCGTCTCGGTGCCTCCCACGAGCTTAGCAGCCGTGTGCGGTTGCACGCGAGCGTGAGCGAGCGCTCGCGCTTTCCCGCGTTGCGCGAGCTCTACTCCGGTGCCCTGAATCGCTACCAGCCGAATCCCACGCTCAAGCCGGAGACCTTGATGGGCTTCGAGGGGGGCGTCACGATCAATCGGGCCTTCGCCTCGCTGGGGCAGTCCACGTTGCAGGTGATCGGCTTCCGTCATCAACTCGATGATGCCGTCGTGCGCATCACGCTCACCAATCCTGCGCGCTTTCAGCGGATTGATCGCGACCGGATTGCGAGTGCCGGGCTTGAGCTGCTTGGTGGCGTGGTCTTCGGCAAAGATCCGGAAAGCTCGGTGTCGATCAATGGTGACGCGACGCTGCAACGCATTACCATCTCCGATGTCACGGCCACCGGCTCGCCGCGTCGGGCCGAGAATAATCCGGAGCAGCGGGGGCGACTGGAGCTGGGGGTGCCGTTGCCGGCGAGTGTGAAGGCGTTTGCGGTGGCGCGCTATACCGGCACGCAGTATTGCCTCCACGGCGATACGTCGCGACTGCAGCAGCTCTCGGCCCGGACGGTGGCCGATCTGGCCGTTCAGCGGAGCATGCCACTGGCGCGCCGAGGCCTGTTCCGGGCGCTCGTGGCGCTCGTGTCCTTCGACAATGTTGGCAACGTGGCAGTGTACGATCAATGCGGCTTGCCGCAGCCCGGGCGAACGGTGCGCCTCACGATGTCGTTGCGGTAGCGCCGCGCCGCACGCCACCGAAACAAAGCGGGCCCCGGCAGTTGCCGGAGCCCGCTTCGTGTTGCTCACCACCATCGATTACAAATTCGGGTTGGCGCCAATCT
>CANHTA010000063.1 GCA_947463135.1 Gemmatimonadota bacterium | reverse complement strand
GTCGGCCGTCACCCCCCGCGCCACCTTCACCACGCCTGGCGAATTCGCCGACATGCTCCACGCGCTGGTGGAGTCGGTGCGCGTCATCGATCGGCGCGAGCCGCAGGGCATAGCGCCCTCGCACCGGCATCGGCATGGACACACGCATCCCTTCGGCAGCGTGGCCCTGCCACTGCCGTGGCAGGTGGAGCGGGCACGGTTCCTGAACTTTGTGCGGGCCTTACCGCCCGCCGTCGTGCGGGCCAAGGGTCTCGTGCGCTTTGCCGACACACCGGCCGAGATGTTCGTGTGGAATCGTGTGCCGGGACGAAAAACCGTACAGCTCGATGCGTCGTCGCCGCATGCCGGTGCGGACGCCACGGCGTTGTTTATTGGCGTCGGCATGTCACTCGACGAACTGGAGGCGCGTATTGCCACGCTCGGCGCGCTTCCGTCCGCTGGCATTTCTCCCACCGCGCCGGTGTAGCACATTTCGTTGACGCGTTCTCCCCATTTCCGGAACTCCAGCCATGTCGCTTCGCTCGCTGCGCCGTCCTGCTTGCCTTCCCGGGTTTTTCCCCGCGCGCCTTCGCACGGTCGCCTGTGCGGTGGTGGTGATGAGTGTGCCGGCGCTTGCCTCGGGCGCGATCATGCGGCACCTCAAGCTGGTGCGCTCCTCGCCAACGGCGAACGCCGTGTTGGCCACGTCCCCCGAGAAGATCACGATTGAGTTGAGTGAAGCGGTGGAACTCACGGGTGCCAAGCTTTCGCTCGCCAAAGAGGGCGGGGCACCGGTTCCCCTCGGCGCGCTGCGCCGCGAACCCACGGCGGCGAAGGTATTGCGGGCTGATGTGCCGTCCACGCTGGCGAACGGTGGCTACGTGGTGTCGTGGCGCACCATGTCGAAAGACGGTCATGTGGTGAAGGGGACCTTCGCGTTCCGCGTCACCGTCGCGAAGTAACCGGGTCCACGATGGAAACGGCCGCGCCGCTGGCGCGCCTGCTGCTGTACGGCGGCACCATGCTGGCCATGGGGCAGGGCACGCGTACCATGCTCGCTGGGCGTGCATCTGCTCGCGCATCCGGTCCATCGCCTGCGGTGCGGGGGGCGCTGTGGTGTGGCGCCTGTGCGCTGCTCGTGGCCCCGCTGCTGTTGCTGTCGCTGCAGCGGCAGGCGCTTGAACTCCCTCTGGCGGAGTTGCCCGCACTGCTGCGCGACACCACATGGGGACGCGGGTGGCTACAGCTTACCATCCCCTGCGTCCTATCGGCGCTGTTGCTCCCCCCGCGCCGTACCGGCACGACGTCGCGCCTGCTCGTGTGGGCCGCACTCGGCGTGTCGGTGACCATGGGTGGGCTGGGGCATGCGGCCGCCGATGCACAGTGGCCGCTGGCCTCGCGCCTCCTTGATGCGCTGCATGTGGCGGGGGCGGGGGCGTGGATCGGTGCCCTGCTGCTGATGCTGTTGGCTGGGGCACCTGTGCCGGAGCCAACCGGCGCCGATCGGCATGGCGAATGGCCGGCGTTCAGTCAGATGGCGACTGTCGTGGCCCCGCTGGTGTTCCTGTCCGGAGTTGGCAGCGCGTGGCTTCGCGTGGGGGCAAGTGGCCCGGCCGAGATCCTCGCCAGCGATTACGGACGCCTGCTGGCGCTCAAGCTGCTGCTGGCGCTGCTGGTCGTGGCGCTCGGGGCCACGCAACGACGACGGCTGCATGCGGGCGCTGCGCCGCGGCGGCAGGTCGTGCTGGTTGAGTTGTGTCTGGCCGTGCTGGTGTTCACGGCCACGGCATGGCTAACGGGGCTGGAGCCCCCCGGCGCCTAACCTGAGCGCGGCCTCCGGCGCATCTCCCCGCATTGCTCCCGATACGCACAAAAAAGCCCGCGAGCGAGGCTCGCGGGCTTCTCCGTACCCAACACCGTGTTTAGCGGCCGTAGCGCTTCTTGAACTTGTCGACACGACCCTGCGTGTCGATGAGGCGCTGCGTGCCCGTGTAAAACGGATGCGAATCGGCGGTGATTTCGAGCAGGATGAGGGGATACTCGTTCCCATCGTCCATGGTGATCTTCTGCTCGCTCGTCATGGTTGAGCGCGTAATGATGGTCGCGCCCGTGGACGAATCCTTGAACACCACCGAGTGGTACGGCGGATGAATGCCTTCCTTCATGGTCACTCCAGCATGCGCTACCATTTCCGGCGGGAGCGCGTTTCAAAATGGGGGCCGATTGACCGGGGAACGCCGGTGAGGGCGTCCTCAGCAATGCGGTCGCCTGTATCGGCGAGCCTGAATACATCGCTAATTCCGGTGCCAAGGTCAAGCGGTGGGGCGTGGTTGCCGGTCGAATTTCCCCAAGCGCCCGCGACATAGCGGTACAATGGCCCTATTTTCCTGATCCTACGCCGCCGGCGGCTGAAACCCCGAGCGGAGCGAGGCGTAACACCGGTTGAAGCGTTCATCCCTGCCCACAACGCGGCGCGCGCACCTTTATCGTACCTCACATGACGCCAAACGCCGAGCTCGCGCAGGACCGTGTCCCAGCTGATCTTGCCCAGGCGCCCTATGTGGTGCAAACGGCCACCGGTCAGATCACCGGGAGCCCCACCGAAGTGTATCAGGGGGCGCTGGCCCAGCGACGGGAACTGCGGAATCAGCTGGAGCGCCTTGAAGAGCAGCGGCAAGGCCTCCGCCGGGAATTGGGCAGCGATGGCGATGTGAGCAACGCAGCCGATCGGGCTGGCGTGGAGACGCGGATTAAGGAGCTCGACGGGCGCATCTCGGCCGCCGACCAGCAGTTGGCCAAGGCCGACGCCGCGGTGGCCCAGGCGGCGGCACTGCCGGGGGCCGCGGTGGAGCCCCCTCGCCCCCCGCGCAATGGTCCACCCGAGGAGCTCCTTGCCCTCCCCATCGTCTTCACCCTGGCCGTCTGCATGCCCATCGCTATTGCCTATGCCCGCCGCATCTGGAAGCGCGGCGCCACGGTGATCGCGCCGATCCCCACGGAGGTCACCGATCGCCTTGAGGCCATGGGGCAGGCGGTGGACTCGATCGCGGTGGAAGTGGAGCGGATCGGCGAAGGGCAGCGGTTTCTCACCCGCGTCATGTCCGACAAGGGGCGGAATCTGGGCGCCGGGGCGGCCGAGCCGATTCCGGTGCCACAAGCCCAGGGTGAGCCGGTGGCGGTGCCGCGGTACGAGCGGTAATCGAACAGCCGACTGCTTAGGAAGCAGGAAGGAGGGTGTCAGGAAGGAGGGTGCAGGTCCACCGCGCGTGGTTCCTGCTTTCTCCACCCTGACACCCTCCTTCCTGCCTCCTAAGCGGTTGGCAGTTTGCAGATTCGCGGCTCATACTTCCGAATCAGACCCCTAACCCGCCCCCATGCCCCGTTTCCGTCTCGTTGCCGCGGCCCTGGTCCTCAGCGCCTCCACCCTCTCCGCCCAAGCCCCCGCGGAGCCCGCACGCGTGCGCTGGGAACGCCAGTGCCAGATCCGCAAAGACAAGTTCGAGAAAATCCTCCCGCGTGCGATGCGCGAGAACGGCGTCGACATGTGGATCGTGATGCAAAAGGAAAATCAGTTCGATCCGATGTACGAGGACCTCGGCCGCGGCTATGTGGGCAGCGTAGGCTATTACATCTTCACCGACCGCGGTGGTGATCGCATTGAGCGCGCGGCGATCGGGGTGAGTGGATATCTGCTTGAACAGTGCAAGGTGTACGACATCGTGCGCGGCTTCGCACCGCTCAAGGCGTTCATCGCCGAGCGGAACCCGAAGAAAATCGCGCTCAACATGTCGGATGAAGTCGGCGCGGCGGACGGCCTCTCGAAAACGTCGTACGATCGCCTGGTGAAGGAGATCGGACCGGAGTTCGCGTCGCGCGTGGTGTCGGCGGAGAAGGTGGTGAGCGACTATCGCTCGGGCTTCACCGCGTCGCAGATGGTGGCGCTGGGTGAGGCTGGCGAGATCTCGCGCCGGATTGCCGAACGCGCACTCAGCAACGAGGTGATCACGCCGGGCGTGACGACGCTGGAGGATGTGGCCTGGTGGATGATGGATCAGCTGCAGCAGCGCGCGCTGGGGTCATCGTTCGACATGCCGTCGGTGTACATCACGGGCCCGAAAGGCATCGAGGCCACGAGCACCGATCGCATCATTCAGCGCGGCGACCTGCTCATCATTGATTGGGGCGTCGGCTACCTGAACGTGTGGACCGACGTGAAGCGCATGGCGTATGTGCTCAAGCCCGGCGAGACCACGGTGCCTAAGGGCATTCAGACCGCGTTCGACAACGCGCTCAAGGTGCGCGACGTGATCCGTCGCACCATCCGTCCGGGGCCGACGGCTGGCGACATGGTCGAGCAGCTGAAAACCGAGATCACGAAATCAGGGTTCCGGATGCAGGGCACCTTCAATGAGGTCACGAACGACGGACAGGTGGAGGTCATGTTCGGCTGCCACTCGGTGGGCGATCGCGGCCACGGCGCCGGCCCGTCGATCGCGACCTTCAATCCGCGGCAGATGACGTTTGCCATCAAGCCGTACAATCCGTTTTCCATCGAGCTGTTTGCGTGGACGCCCAATCCTGATTGGGGGGGCGCCAAGGTTCGCATTCCACTGGAAGACGACGCCATCGTGACGGAGCGCGGCGTGGAGTGGTTGTATCCGGTGAATCAGCGGGTGTGGGTGATTAAGTAGGGATCGCTAACGGCCAACGGCTTAGGGGGCACTTTGAACTGCCAACAGCTTAGGGGGCAGGAGGGAGGGTGTCAGGAAGGAGTGAGCAGGGAAACCGCGCGAGTGCGCTGTCCTGCGTCCTCCCTCCTGAGACCCTCCTCCCTGCCCCCTAAGCCGTTGGCAGTTTTCAGCCCCTCAACCCCGCACCGTCAGCTGTACGACCCGTTCAACTCCAATCTCCACGTGACGGGCATGTTCGGGTCGAGCGAGTCGCGCACGGAGCAGTACTTGGTGACGGCCAGCTCAATCGCCCGCTCGGCGTGTACGCGTTCAATGTCCGCGCCAATGAGGTGATACACCAGATGGATGCTGGTGAGACGTCCCGGTGTTCCGGCAAAGCGCTCACCAACCACGTCCACCGAGAACGCGCTGATGGGTGTGCGGCGTTTGGCGAGAATGTCAACGACATCAACGCCGGTACATCCCGCCAACGCGCAGAGCAGCGTATCCACCGGCGACGGCCCGGCCTTGCCACTGGAATCCATCGTGATGGACGGGCCACCCGACTGACGCACCCCTTCGAAGATGTGATCACCGGTCCACGTGATCTGCACGGTGGCCGGTGCCTTCCCAACCGCCGGTACGGCGACGGTGTGCTGCAGCTGCTCTTCACTCATCACGCAGTCTCCCCTTGGCGAATTGGGGCGCGGACGGCATTCCCCCACTCCGTCCACGACCCGTCATAGTTGCGAACATGTTGAAAGCCCAGCAAATAGGTGAGCACGAACCACGTATGTGAGGAGCGTTCCCCAATACGGCAGTAGGTCACGATCTCATCGGTAGGGGAGAGACCGATTTCCTGTTCGTAAATGGCCCGTAACTCCGCCGCGCTCTTAAACGATCCGTCGGCCGCGGCTGCGCGCGCCCACGGGACGCTGCGGGCACCCGGAATATGTCCGCCGCGCAACGTGCCCTCCTGCGGATAGTCGGGCATGTGCAGCTTCTCGCCAGTGTACTCCTGCGGCGAACGCACATCCACCATGGGCTTGCCCGCGTCCATGTGCGCGCGGGTCTCGTGGAGAAAGGCGCGAATGGCGGCATCGTTGCGCGCCGGTGCCACGTACGATGTAGGCGCGAATGCGGGCACGTCCGTGGTGGTGGTCCGATCTTCCGCCAGCCATTTGGCGCGGCCACCATCGAGCACCACGGCGTTGTCAAAGCCGTAGAGTTGAAACACCCAGAACGCGTACGTGGCCCACCAATTGTTCTTGTCGCCGTAGAACACCACGGTGGTGTGTTCGTCGATGCCCTTGGCCCGGAGGAGCGCCTCGAACGCCGGCTGCGAGATATAGTCGCGCTCCACCGCATCGTTGAGATCGATATGCCAGTCGAGCTTTTGTGCGCCGGGGATATGCTCCACGCTATACAACAGCACGTCTTCGTTGCATTCCAGCAGGCGCACCGACGGATGGTCCAGATGAGCGGCGAGCCACTCGGTACTGACGAGTCGTTCGGGGTGCGCGTAGCCCTTGGCGGCAACGCGCGGATCCGGGAGGCCGGGCAGAGAGGTGATGGCAGACATGTATGGAGGCTAGCGACTCACGCCACGGCGGGGGAGGGGCAACCACCATGCCGCGTTTGGGGTACATTCCGGTATGCTCACCGTACTCGGATCCGCGATTGCGTATCGCCTCTTCGATGTCGGCTATGCCATCGACCTTGACCGAGCACTGGACTTGCTCGCCGCGAGCGCGCCGGAGCGCATCCGCCCGGTACATGGTGAAGGACAGGCGCTGCAGATCAGCAACCCGCCCATCACGGTGCTCTTGGGCAGTGCGGTGCTCGTGGTGGACGAGGTCGCGCGCGACGTGGAGATCTCCGCCCGGATCTTCGATTTCGGTGTGGTATCAATTCGGGTGCGCGTGCACCTGCCCGGCACCAACACGTGGGACCAGTTCACGGCGTTCGGGCAACAGCTTGAACACCATCCGGGCATCGATGCCATCGCGCGCCAGCACTTGGGGCTCCTCACGGCGCGTCTGCACGTGGCCATTGAGCGCCCGTCGATCGCGGCGGTGCACGAGGACTATACCGTCTATCGCGTGACGCGGCTGCTTGATGGGGACGGAGTGCCCGCTACCGCGGAGCTGCTGGCGGCGCTCGAGGTTGCGCCACTCTTGCTGAATGAAACGCGCGGGTTAAGCGCCGACGCGCGTCGGGAGCTGCTTCCGCATCGTTTCACCTATTACGGTGACGATCTGGCCATTCTGACATGGGAAAATGCCCTGGTGATCGAACCGGGGGAGCAGGATACGGATCTCCAGTACATTCTGGAGTTTGCCAACGCGCAGCTGCTGGAGTTGCGCTACTACGACGCCCAGCTCGATGCTGAATTGCCGCGGCTGTATGACGCGATTGAAGCGGCCCGGGCGCGTCGATCGGTGTTTCCCGGCCGCCGGTTTGCCGCGCTGCTTTCGCGGTTGCAAGCGCAGGTGGCCGACTCCACGGAGCTGGTGGAGCGCGTAGAAAACGCGCTCAAGGTGACCGATGACGTGTATCTCGCGCGCGTGTATTCCGCCGCGTTGGAACTGTTCCGGGGGCGCGCGTGGCGCGCCGGCATCGACCGGAAGCTGTCCATCCTGCGCGACACCTATGCGATGCTGAACAGCGAAGCGCAGGCGGCCCGTAGTGAAACCCTCGAAATCGCGATCGTGGTGCTGATTGTGGCCGAGATCGTGATGGCGGGGATGGTGAGATAACGGCGGAGTAGGGGGTATGGAGTCGGGAGTACGGAGTACCCCCTACTCCCTACTCCTTACTCCCTACTCCTTACTCCCTACTCCCTACTCCGTACTTAGCCGTTGCAGCGCCGCCACCCGTTCCTCAGTGGGCGGGTGGGTGCTGAACAGCTTCCCGGCGCCACGCAGGCTGAATGCGGCCAATGGATTCACAATGGCCAGCGGCGCCGCGCTTGGGGCGACGTGCATCGGAATGCGGCGCGCCCCCATTTCCAGCTTGGTGAGTGCACCGGCCAGCGACAACGGACGCCCGCAGATCTCGGCTCCAACGGCATCGGCCTTGAACTCGCGCTGACGACTGATGGCGAATTGGATTAGCATGGCCGCCACGGGGGCAACGATGAGCATGAGGATGCCCGCCACCGGATTGCTCTCTTCGTCGTCGCTGCGACCCCCGAAGAAGAACGCAAACTGCGCGATGTTGCTGATCGCCCCCGCCATGGTGGCGGCGATGGTTTGCAGCAGCATATCCCGGTTCTTGATGTGCGCGAGTTCGTGCGCCACCACGCCTTCCAGTTCGTCCGTGGAGAGCATTCGCATAATGCCACGCGTGACACACACCACCGAGTGCTCGGGGTTGCGCCCGGTGGCAAAGGCGTTGGGTTGGTCATGCGGCGCAATGGCCACCGTGGGCATCGGCAAACCGGCACGCTGCCGTAGCCGGTCAACCATGGCATACAACTCCGGCGCCTCCTGGGCGGTAACCACCTGAGCCCCATACGACCGGAGCACCATGGTGGAGGAACCCCAGTACATAAACAGGTTCATCGCGGCGGACATGAAGAGCGCGACCAGCGCACCCTGACCGCCACCCAATGACCCACCGATAGCCACCACGAGGCCGGTGAGTCCGGCCATCAGCACAAACACCTTGACGTTATTCATGGAGAGAAAAATAGAGCGTACAGGGAAAGGGGTAGGGGGTAGGGGGTACGCGGTACACCGCACCCTCTACGCCATACCCCTTATGCGTTGGAACCATCATGTGTCGATGGCCTCGGAGCGGCGCTGCCCCCGGATCCCCTCCACGAGCTCCGTTGAGACGTCACCGACGCCTCGGCGCGCCAGCTCCTCGGCCACCGCTCGCACATGTCGTGGATAGACATACCGGGCATACTGGAAAAAGTTCCGGCGGGCCTCTGGGTGCTCTGCCAGATAGTGCGCGAGCGACCGGCTGGCCTTCAGCGTGTTGCAGCCCCTGCAGGCGGTCACTACGTTGCCGTGGGACCCGTCTCCGCCGCGTGCCCGCGGTTGAACATGGTCGACGCTGAGGTCGGCCACGTCCTGCACGACTCCGCAGTACACGCAGCGGTGCTCATCGCGCGCGAACAGCTCCAAGCGGTTCACTTTTCTCTGGCCGGCATCACTCCTCCTGTGAATCTTCCGGATCGCGGTCGTCGGATGATCTTCGAGCGGCTCACCAAGTTCCTCGACACCGAGGAGAGTGTGGCCATGCCTAGTGATGTCCCCCCACGTCTCACCTTTCAAGCCCTTGAGGGCCTGCGTATGTCGCGTTCCCGTGAACGGATCCTCACCAATCTCGAAGAGATGTACCGCGAAGCCTTTGAGCGGGCCAAGGAAACCGCCGATCCCGCCGCCATGGCCTCGCTGGATTTCGCATATCGCCGCGAGCAGCTGTATTTCGAGATCCTGCTGGATGTGCGGGACGCTATCGAGAAGAAGTAACCAACGGCACTCCGTTACCGGCTGAAGAGCCGCTCGGCGATCTGCGCCGCCGCTGCCTTCGCGTCGAAGCGATCGTCGTTGGTGAGAATGAGGATCGTGGTGTGGCGACCCGGATACCGTACCCAGGCCGCACGGTGTCCGTCGCTGGTACCGAACACGCGCTGGACCACGTCGTTGCCCGCGGTCTCCCGCTGAAATCCCTTCGGCTCACCCTGTTGTGCCGCACGTCCCTGCTCAACGCGGTAGAGGTCGTCCACGCTGCCGCTCCACTGCGCCGTGGCGCTGTCATACGTGAGCCGCTGCGCGCCGCCGGTGCCGGCAACACGCCGTACGGCGGCCGTCTGGATCCGTCCGGTGCTGTCGGGGGTGAGCAGCGCGTTCAACACGGCGGAGAGTCCGCCGAGCGCGAAATTGGGCGCTCCGGTTTCGGGAGTGAAGCGGCGCTGCACCGCGATGCCGTAGGCACGGTTGGCCAGCACCTTCCCGCCCTGCGCGACGAGCACCGTGGCCCCGCCGCGCGCGGCGTCGCCAAAACGCGCGAACTGTTGGTCCACAAACGTCTGCGTGAGCGGCGTGGCGTTGATCGCCCGCGAGAGCACGCGGCGCGCCGCTAAGTGGTACCGGTCCCCGGGATGCAGGGTCAGGAACGGTTTGCCAACATCATTGGCATCGCGGCCATTGTACACAAACGCCTTGTTGCGACCGATGATCTCCGCGCTGTCGCCGCGCACCACCCACACCGTGCCCTCGTCCTCGGAGATGCCAAGGAGGTCGGGACGCCGCGACGTGAGCGAGTCGTGCATATCAGGGAGTCGCTCGCGGGCCACGACATGCTGATCGATGGCAACGCCACGCAGATACCCGAAGCCCTTGAGAAACTGCGGATGATTGAACAGGCGGTTGTCATTCGATGGGGCGCCGCGCACGAGGTAGTCGCCCAGAATGGACGCGCCGGCCGAAGAACCGCCCACCACGCCGCCGCGATCAAGGACGGCCTGAAAGGCCCGCTCCGATTGCGTTCCCGCGTAGGCATTCACTAAGCGGAAGTGGCGTCCTCCGCCAAACCACACCCCGCGCGCGTTGGCGATTTTCGCCACAAAGCTGTCGGCATCGGCGACCGCACGACTGGTGGTGTGATACACCACCACATTGCGGGCGCCCGCATTGCGCAGTCCCCGCCCGCCATCGGACGTGTCGATGGAGTCCCCGCCGGCGGTGGGGACGTCCACGATGAGGGCGTCGGGGCCACCGGCGAGTTCAAGAAATTTGGCAAACACCTCCGGGCCCTGCTGGCCTCCGCCCACCACCATCACCGATCCCGTGCGCGGGCCCACGGATGGCGTGGAGCGGGCACCAACCGGAGGGGCTTCACCGCGCCCCGAAGGCGCGGTGCCCGCGCAGCCACCGGCGAATACGGCAATCAGCAGGAACGCGCCCGCGGTAGGCGAGCGGCGCATCATCGGCCAAGCGGACATGGGGAGCGTCCCGAAAGAGGCGAACCAGCAGGTGTACGGTGATCCCCCACAGCTTACGCTCCAAACGCCCCGCCCGCTGGTTCACGCCCGGCTAACGCTCAATGCGGGCGTACCGTGAACTGAAACGTTTGCTGCACGAGTTGCGCGACGCGGGCGCCACCGGCTTCGGCGGGGAGATAGCGCATGCGGGCCAGCGCCGTACGCACGGCGGCGCTAAACAGCGGATGCTGGCTCTCCAGTATGGTAAGGCGGGCGAGATCCACCCGACCCGTCGAGTCTACGACGAACTGCGCCGTGACCGACCCGTCGATCCCCGCCGCGCGCAGGCTTTCGGGATAGGCCTGCCCTGCGCTCCCTGGCAGCATCACCACGGGCCGATCGACCTGAGTGGCGAGAAACACGCCGTCAGGGCTTGGTGCCACGCCGGTGGCCCCTTCCAGCCCATTCCCAAGGCCACCCGGTTTTCCGATGCCGGTGAAATTGGCAGGGTCCGTTGGGGGGAGGCTCACGTCCACCGTTGGTATCGAGGTGGGAATGTCGATCGGGGCGCGCAGCACGGTAAACCCCTTGGCGATGGGGGTGGCCGTAAACACCGTGGGCATGGCTGGCGCGATCGGTGGAGGTGGCGCTGGCGTAAACGTGATCGCCCTTTCGCGCGCTTCCGTGACATGAGCCACGGTGGCGTGGGTGGTTGCCACGATCAACGCCCCAACGATACCGGCGTGCATGACCACCGAGAGCATGGATTCCCCCAACGACGGGGTACGGGTGGCCCGCGATTCAATCAAGGTCTGCAACATGCCTGCCTCCATGAAGTAGGATCGGATAGCCGCTCAGTCCTCCTGCACAGTGGGATGGCCGCATGAGGCCTTCATGACGGCAACATGACGGAATGCCAAACACTCCGTGATGTGTTGCTAAACGCCCGATGTCGGAATGATGACGGCAGCCAGTCGGCATCGCCGACCTGACGCGTCGCCTCTCAGGCGGTGCGACCCGATTCGGCCTCGCGAAGCGCACGCTGCGTGAGGCGTGCAAAGAGCAACCCGAGCACTACAGTGGCCACGACCCCGAGCGCCAGCACCGGCAACGGGAGGGCGCCTTTGCCCTGCGCCGCGCTGGCGCCCGCCGCACCGAAGGCCGCATACGACGCGATAATGGGGAGCATACCGGGCATGGCCAACACAAAATCGCGCGTGCGCACGCGCGTGACGCCAAGGGCGTAATTGGAGAGCACAAAGGGGATCGCCGGCGACAGCCGCAACAACAACATCAGGCGGAGCCCGTCGTCTCCAATCACGCGATCAACGGTGGAGAGTGTTGGATGCGCCGCAACCCGCTTCGCCACGCCGGCGCGCAGCACATGACGGCCCAGCAGAAACGCCAACGTCCCGCCAATGGTGGCGCCAAGGAGCACCAGCGCACTCCCCTTCACCACGCCGAATACGGCGCCACCGGCCATGGTCAGCAGGAACGCCGGCAGCAGGAACAGCACCACGCCAACGTAGGCGGCAACGAACGCCAGAGGGGCCCAGATCCCGAGGGTTTGGACCCAGGCAGAAAAACCCGGCAGATACGGCGTGGCCAGCCGGCCGATCGCAATGCCCGCCACCAGCGGCACGGCGATGCCGGCGGCACGCGCGAGTCCGGTGGCGGCACGCTTGAAGGTGGGAGACATGCTTCGAATATACCCCACAACAACAGAACGGCCCCGGCGCGACGTACGCCGGGGCCGTTCCGTACCCTCCGATGCACTACTGCAACGGCTTCGCGGGACGCTGGAATCCGCCATCAAGCGCGTTCAGGAACAGCTTGTACGTGCCGTGCGGCTGCGTGCGGAAGAGAATCTCCGGTCCGAACAGCCACATTGTGCCCTTGCCCATCTTGGCTTCGGCCATCGCGACGCCGCCCTTGAGCAGCTCCTGTCCCCACGCCCAGCCGCTGGTGAGCGGCTTGTCGGTATCGAACGTGGCGAGCACGCGCACACCCTTGGCCGCGGCATCGGGGCCCAGCTTCATCACCGGGCTGTTGTCAAACATCACGCTCGGGCGCGGGTTCATGCCCGTGGCGATGGTGGTCGACGTGTCGATGGCCACTTCGAGCAGCGAACCGGGGATGTAGTACTTCTCGCCCGCGTACGGACGCCCATTCGCTTCCGTCAGGTAATTCTCGATGGGCAGCCCCATCGCCTTGCCAAGGCCGATGGATGATCCGATGGCGACGATGCGGCCACCCGCTTCCACGAAGGCCTTGAGCGCCGGCACCGACTTCTCCGGGCTGATACGGCCGATGGTGCGGCGGAACTCCGCCGGGATGAGCGTGGTGTCGGGTGACCCACCGAAGCCGCGACCCGCGCCCGCTTCGGAGAACATGCCGTCGGTTACCACGATTACATCGTACTTCGCCTTGAGATTGCCGGCGTCGACATCCTGCGGATAGATCGTCGAGAACGCGAACTCGAACTTCTCCAGCAGCAAGCGCGTCCAGCCAGTCGGCATGCTGCCGCCGTACCGATCAATGAGCGCGATACGCAGCGGCTGCACCGGCTGGGCCGAGCCCGGCTTGCTGTTCGCGGCGGCGAAGTTCACGCCGAGATCCTTCGCGGCCTGCGACACGACCTTGTCGGCCGCCCCACCGGCGGGAATGAACCACGTGCCGGCCGGCCACGTGGTGCCGCCATCGGTGAAGGACGTGGGCAGACGCGAGGCCTTCACCTTCGCGCCGGCGAGACGATTCGCCACCGTCGCGGCGTCGTTCACTTCCGGACGAACGAAGTAGCCGGCCTTACCCTTCGCGACCGTGCCCATCGGCATCGTCGTGACGCCGTTCACCTTTTCGAACGGGCCCGTGAGGCCGTCGAGCACGCGCTCGAACTGGATGCCCATCTGGAACGCGAGCGTCCAGCCGGCATTGTCGTACGGCGCAATCGGCGGACCGCCCGGATACCGGAAGTCATTCGGGTGATCCTGCGGTTCGAACATGTCGAGCACGTGCGAGCGGAACGCCTGATTGGTCATCACCACCCACGAGCCGGCCGGGAACGCCTTGCCGTTGGCATTGAACGCCGCGGTGGCCCGATGCACCTGAATGCCGGAGTACTGCAGCGCCTTGATGAACTTGGTCGCCGTCGGAAAATCGTTCTGCGCGCTGCTCAGGATATACGCGCGCGGGTCACGGTTCTCCGGCTTCCTGAGTTCGGCCATGTAGCGATCGTTGGTGACCGCACTGCCGACGTTCGCTGCCGCGCCGCCGCGCGCTCCACCGGCACGGTTCGCTTCGGAGCTCGCCGGCGCACGATCCTTCGTGATCTGCGCGATCATCGCATCCACACGCTTGGGCGAGATCGTCCAGTTGTCCTTCGACCCGTTCTTGATCTGGTCGGTCCCCATCACCCAGCGATTGAACAGGAACGTTTCACGATAGCGCGAGGCGAGATCGAGGAACGCGTAGTTCGCCGAGACCGAGTAATCGATCGACTGCCGGAAATGCCATTCCTGCGGCGCAATTGGCATCGGCAAGCCAGCCGAGCGCAGCTGGCGATCGGGCACGAGCGAGACGCGGATCGGCGTCGGATTGCCGATCGTCTCGGTGAGAATGCCGATCTGATTGTGGAAGTAGCCCACGGTGCGCATGCCACCGTTCCACCAGGTGCTGTAGTTCGAGCCGGCGCGGAACGTGAGCCCCGGCTTGTGCTCCAGCACGAAGCGATGGTTGAGCGCGGCACCGACCAGGTCGAGGCCCGTGATCATGGCCGGGTGAAACCAGTAGTTGGCCGGATCGCGGTACGGCGGCGCGGCCATGACCGTGCCGGTCGGGCCGGTCTGGTGGTGGTTGTACATGATCTGCGGGTTCCATTCCACGAACAGCTGCTGCGACATGTTGCGCGTTTCGGCCAGCGCATTCATGTAGGCGTCACGGTTGTTGTCGTGACCCGCATACTTCTCGTACAGGCGCGGAATGTTCGTGTTGCGGCGCAGCTTGTCGGGTTCCTGCATGTACCAGTTGGCCACGAGCTCCATGCCGTCCGGATTCGCATGCGCCATGAGAATGATGCAGTCGTTCAGGATCCGCATCGTCTCGTCGTCGGTGCGGCTGGTGAGCTGATAGAACGACTCCATGAGCTGCTGCGCACCAAGCACCTCGGTGGCATGCAGGCCGCCGTCAATCCAGAACACCACCTTGCCTTCCTTCGCGAGCTTCGCCGCTTCGGCGGAGTCGAGACCGTCGGCCATGGCCAGCCGGTTCGAGATCTCCTTATAGCGGGCCAGATTCTTCAGGTTCGCGGGCGAGGACACGATGGCCATGATCTGCGGCCGTCCTTCCTCGGTCATGCCGATCGTGTCGAGGATGACACGGTCGCTTTGCTTCGCGATGGTGGCGAAGAAGGCGTGCAGCTTGGTGTAGTTGGGGAGCTCGTAGTCGGCGCCGATGTCATGCCCGAAGAATTCCTTGGGTGACGTGAGGCGCGGCTGAGCCGGGAGCGTGGCCGGCAAGGTCGCCGCGAGCAGTATCGCGGAGGAAAGCCGGGTGACACGACGCAGGCTGATCATGCGAGGGACGGGTGGCGAGGATGTTGGGGCAGGCGGAGTCGGCTGCCGGATGCTCCCGCACGGGGAGCCATCAGCCATACGATGGGGCACGGTCCGGCGTTGGGCAACTCATTGTCCGGCTCGATCTGTTCAGTCAGCTTTGGGGTATGAGGAGGGAGTGGCTCCCTTCATAACCCGTTGTGCGTCTTCTGCCCCTGTCCTATGCCTTCAATTTCACGCACCGCCTCGGCCGCCGTACTGGCGTGCCTCCTCACCACAGCCCCGCTGGCCGCACAGGCGAAGCCCCCCGTGGCGAAGCCTCCGGCCGAGATGGACCACTCGAAAATGATGGATCATTCGAAAATGATGGATCATGCCAAGGCTGAGCATGGCACCGCGTCGGCCAACGGGTGGAAGGAGCTTGATGCCTACCACATGCTCATGATGGCCACCTGGCACCCGGCGAAGGACAAGAACGACCTCGCGCCGATCCGTGCCAAGGCCGCGGAGATGGTGGCCTCGGCCAAGCTCGTGGCGGCGTCCAAGGGGCCCATGGCCTGCCAGAAGCCGGAGCTGATCAAGGCGCAGGCGGAGTTGCCGGCGCAGACGGAGCAGGTGGCGGCCATGGTCACGGCGAAGGCCGGTGATGCCGCCCTCAAGGCCGCCCTCAAGGGGCTGCATGACCGCTTTGACCTGCTGGAAGCGTGCGCCGGCTCCGGGATGAAGCACTAGGCTGTAAACAGCCAACAGCCTAGGAAGCAGGAAGGAGGGTGTCGGGGAGGAGGAGGCAGGAACCACGCGCGGTTCACCTGCTTCCTCCCTCCTGACACCCTCCTTCCTGCTTCCTTGTATGTCTCCACGGTCCGCCGTTTCGCGTGCATCTTCAGGGTCGCGGCAGCTCGTTGCTTCCCAGGGCCCGTCGAGCCCGTTGCCTAGT
>CANHTA010000062.1 GCA_947463135.1 Gemmatimonadota bacterium | reverse complement strand
TCCATAGGCACAGCCGATGCGTTCTGGCAGGGGCTCCGCGATGAGGGCGTGACCGTGCGCCTGTTCCACCTGTTGCGGCAGCATCCCTTTGAAGCCTTGCGTCGCGACCATCGAAAATTGCTGGTGTGCGACCGGTGCGTGGCTTTTACCGGCGGCATGAATATCGGAGAGGAGTACGGGTCATCGCTCCGGTATCACGACAGCGCGTGGCGCGACACGTTCGTGCAGGTTGAGGGGTCGGTTGCCCGCGAGCTGGCGGCGGTGTTTGCGGAGGGGTGGGACCGTGCGCATGGCCCCGCGTTGCCCGGGCTTGAGTATGTGAGCTGGGGTGATGTTGACGTGGCGATGGCGCCTACTGCCGACGCGTTGCGTCAGTGGCAGTACGCGCTCCGCCGGACGCTGCAACGGTCATTGGGTCGTCAGCGCGATCGCCGACGCGGCCGTCGGGTGAAACGTGTGGTTTCGGCGGCGCTGCCCGAGGATCGCGCCGTGATCGTGCTGGATCCACGCCCGGGGCGTGGGCAGCGGCAAATGGTTGGCGTGCTGTCGGCGCTGTTGGGTGGTGCGCGCGAGCGGTTATGGATTACCACGCCATACTTCGCGCCGCCCACGCGCGCGCTGACGCTGCTCGCGTCTGCCGCGCGCCGAGGGGTTGATGTCCGCCTGCTGTTACCAAGCGCGCGCACTGACGTCCCGATGGTGCGTCATGCGGCACATGGTGCCTACGCTCCCCTGCTTCGCGCCGGTGTGCGCATTTTCGAATACCAACGGGCCACGCTGCACGCGAAAACGTTGGTGGTGGACGGACACGCCTCGCTGATCGGTTCCTCCAATCTGGACTTCCGGTCACTGTGGCTGAATGCCGAATGCAATGTGCTCCTGTTTGATGATGCGTGCGGCACCGCGCTGGAGCAGCAGTTTCGTGAGGATCTCGTGTCGAGTCACGAAGTGACGCTTGAGGCGTGGCGCCAACGGACGGTGACGCACCGCGTAATCGACGCGGTGGCGAGAATGCTGCGCTGGGCGCTGTAACGGTCTACCGGTACGCGCATACGCACCGTGTGCGGGATTCCCTGACGAGGAGGACCGGAGTTCCCGATGGAACCGCGTGCGCTCCGGTATGACTCTCCCTTTCGCCACGTTGGTGCACGCACCACGGCGACCGTCACTGCACGTGGGTCCCTCCCTCCTTCGTCATCGCTCACGAGTTCGTTATGTCATCGGCGTCTTCGTTGCTCAGTCACCATGGCGTGGTGCTGGTTGCCTGCGATGGTACACCGGCATCGGGAGATGCGCTGTTTACCGCGGCCCGGCTCGCCGCGAGCGCATTGGGTGGTGCATTACAGGTGCTCGGCGTATGCCAGCCCACGCCGGGGCTGGCAGCGGACATGGATGTCGTGCCGGTTTCAGCGGAGTTGGACGCGGCGCGCTGCCTCGCGATGCAACAGGATATCCAACGGGCCCTGTCGATCTCACCGGCTGGAGATCCGTCGTGGCCGGTGTCGGTGCGGTTGGGATCTCCGCCACGCGAATTAGCCGCCGAAGCCATGCGACGGCAGGCCTTGGTGATTGTGATGGGTATTGGTCGACACCATCCGCTCGATCGATCATTCGGTACCGAAACAACTATCGCCACGCTGCGGGAATCGCGGGTGCCGGTGTTGGCGGTCGCGTCCAACTTTGGCACCGATCCTCTGCACGCCGTCGTTGGTCTCGATTTCAGCACCGCCAGCGTACAGGCTGCGCATCTTGCAGCACGCGTGGTGGCCCCAAATGGCCGACTCACGCTGCTGCATGTGCAACCCCGGTTTGAACATCCGTCGGCTGACTGGCAGGCGTGGGATGCCGAATACGCACGCACGCTGCCGCCGCTCTTCGATCAGGTGCGTACGCAGCTCAACCCGCAGGACGGCGTGTTGGTTGAAACGATTACCGTGCGCGGTGATCCCGCGGCATCACTGCTGTCGATGGCACAGCAGACACAGTGTGATCTCATCGCCGTCGGGACACAGCGTCACAGCGTGCTTGAGCGGCTCATTGTTGGCTCGGTGGCAACGCGTGTGCTGCGCTCGGCACGGTGCAGCGTGCTGGCTGTGCCCTCAGTGTGATCCGCCCTGGGTGCAGAGGAGTCAGGGCATGCCCGTCTAGAACACGCGCACGTTGATATAGCGCTTGGGGTTGCGCTGCACATCGGCCACCAGGGCGCGCAGTTCACGTACCAGCGAATCACTCTGCACAAACAACGCCGGGTCGTTCACCAGCATGCCAAGGGTGCCCCGACCGGCGTTCACTTTGCCGAAGATCGAGTCCGCCTGTGATACGGCGCTGGAGAGTCGTCCCTCGGTGCGATCGAGTTTCTCCGCGACTTCGCGCAGATGAGTGGTGGCCGCCAGTAACTCCTTCGCCGCCGCTTGTGAATTGGCCATGATGAGCTGCAATTCACGGCCACTCGTTGCCGAATCAACGCGCGAGGAAAACGCATTCAGGTTCGCGGCGGCGGCATTAATTCTGGTGAGGCCGCGTTGCACGTCACTGCTGATCCGATCGAGGTTTTTGGATTGCAACTGTACGGTGGAAGCAAGCTGTTCGGAGAGCCGGGAGAAGTTGCGGATGGATGCGCGCAGCTCACGGGCCGCTTGATCATCGAAGGCGACTTGAACGCGGTCTGCCACTTTCGCCACATCACCCGCGATGCGACCAGCCACGGTGGTGAGTTGCGCGATGTCGGGAAGCACGGCGCCAGGCAATGTGTCGCTGCTGGTGCGCGATTCGTTAATCGCGGCACGCAATTCACGGTCAGCCGGCAACGCGGTGGCTTCGGTGATGGTGGCCTGCCATTCACCGAAGAGACTGGCGGCGGCCAGCAGCACCACCGGATCGGAGGGGAGCGGAACACCACGATCGATACCGAGCTTGAGTACCACCCAGCCGCGCTCGCCCAGCGCAATTGACTCGATTTGCCCCGAGCGCACGCCGCGAATGACCACCGGATTTCCGAGGGCAACGCCGCCCACGTCGCGGGTGCGCACCAGCAAATGGCGCGTCTTGCCACTGAGGTCGGCTTGCTTGAGCCAAAGCACCGTACCGACCACCACGATTGTGACCACCAACACGGTGGCGCCGACCACAAAGTCGCTGACACGTTTGGGCGTGGTCATAAACGGGGCGGGAGAGAGAAGGGGTGCATAGGCTAGCGAATAGTTCGGCCCGTGAGCCAGACGAGTGCCCAGAAGGCGTCGAGCACGAGAATCATGACGGCGGAAATCACCACGGCGCGGGTGGCGCCACGTCCAACGCCTTGTGCGCCGCCTTGTGTGGTGAGCCCGGCGCGGCATCCGATGAGTGCCACCGCGGCGCCAAAGCTGGCCGATTTCACAAGGCCATAGCGCACATCAAAGTCGGTGAAGAAAATGCGCACCCCTTTGAGAAATTGCGGCGTGGTGATGTCGAGCAATGCGAGCGACGCCACCCATCCCGACAGCAGCCCCACCAACATGGCCACGGCCACCACCACGGGAAACATCACCGTTGAAGCGAGCACGCGCGGCACCACCAGATGACTCATGGGGTCAAAGGTGAGCGTTTCGAGGGCATCAATCTGTTCCGTGACGCGCATCGTGCCCAACTCGGCGGCAATGTTGGCGCCGACCCGTCCCGCGAGGGCCAGTCCGGTGAGCACCGGGGCCAGTTCGAGCGTGATGGTTTTTTGCACCAGCGTCCCCACGAAGTACGGGGGGACGAGATCGCCAACGGAATAGCTGGCCAGCAGCGCCAGCACGATACCGGTGAAGAGGGCAATGAAGACGCCGATGGGGAGCGACTCCACGCCGAGAATGCGCGCATGCGTGCTGAACTCCGGGATCCAGTCGCTTGTGGCGCGCAGCGCTTGGATGGTACCGATGACAAACCGGGCGCCGGCACCAATCTGGTTGAAGAACGATCGGGTGCCACGCCCCAAGGCGCTGATGCGCTGGTGGATGGCGCTAGATGATGGGGTGGGGGCAGTCATGGCCATCCCAGGCTGAGGCCCGCGCCTGTGGCCGCGGCCAACGCCAGCAGCCCCACCGCCGCGCGCAGCCGGAATCGTGGTCCACCAATAGAGACCACGAGCACCATCTTGAGCAGGGTATTCGACAACACCCCAATGCCGATCGCGGCCGCCGCCACGCGCACATGGGACGCGTCCGCGCCGTAGCGGGTCATGGACACCGTGAGCGCGTCTACGTCGGTAAGCCCGAGGAGCGTGGCTGAAAGGAGGACACCGGTGGATCCCACGGTGGTCTGCACCCACGCGATGGCGAAGAGCACCACTTGGAAGGCCAGCGCCATTTGCAGCGAGGTGGCGAGCGCCAGCGGGTTCTGTCCGGCCAGCGCCCCCCCATTGACGGTGTGCGGCGATTGCTGCGTGCCGCGCTCCCGCCACATGGCGGTGGCCACCAGTGCCACCCCCACCAGAAACGGCAGCAGGAGGATGCGCGCAGCGGCGGTGGCGACGGCCGGTTGCAGCATCCACGCGATGGTGAGCAGTCGTGGCACAAGCACCGTGCAGGCGGCCACCACGCCGAGGGCCAGTGGCAGCGCGACCTCGGGTTCGGCGCGGCTTCGGCGACTGAAGGTGAGCGAGACGGCGGTTGAAGACACCACCCCGCCCAGCAACCCTGTGACGGTGAGCCCACGCGTTTCGCCAATTACGCGTCGCGCGATGTACCCGGCAAAATTCAGCCCGGAAAAGAGCAGCACCACGATCCACAGCGCCCGGGGCTGGAACGCGCCAAAGGGCCCGTAGGCGCCGGAGGGCAGTAACGGCAAAATGACCAACGCCAACACGGCAAACTGCAGCGCGGCGCGGAGCTCGTGCGCCGCAACCTGACGGAGTGCGTGTTGGAGCGTGGATTTTTCGGCGAGGAGGAGCACCCCGAGCACGGCCGCGGCGCTGGCCAAGGTGCGATGGCCCAGGGCGGAGGCGGCCCCAATGGCCACGACGACGATGGCGGCGACCTCGGTGGTCCCGTCGGTGGTGGTGCCGGATCGGCGGAGGGTGGCGACGTAGGCGGCTATGGGAAACAGGACCCCCGCGCCGATGACGACCGCGGCCAACTCCGGCTGGCCGGTGCGGGCGAACCACCCGCCGAAGCCACCCATGACACCGAGGAGCGTAAAGGTGCGGATACCGGCGAAGCGGCCGTCAGGGCCGGCGGAATGGCCCGACCACTCCCGTTCCACGCCCACCGCCAGGCCAACCAGTGCCGCGACGATCAGGTCCAGCGCGAGAGGGAGATCAAGCATGACAGGCAATGGTAGCACGGATCGGGCCCGACGGGAGGGGCAAATCCCCGACCGGAGTTGTTGGCGATTGACGGCGGGGCTGCTTGGGGCTATCCTTTCATCCGGATATCCGGATACATATACAGCACATGACCTCGCCACGCCTTGCCATTCACGACCGTATGGTCGAGCTCGCTGATGCCACTCGGTGTCGGCTGCTGTTGGCGTTGGAGCGGCAGACGCTCACCGTGGGTGAGCTGGCGAGCGCGCTGCAGTTGCCACAGAGCACGGTGAGCCGGCATCTGAAGATTCTGGCCGATCAGGATTGGATCGCGTCGCGGGCGGAGGGGGCGAGCCGTTGGTATCGGGGCACGGCGATGCGCGATGCCGAGTCGTCCGCGTTGTGGGAGCTGGTGCGTGCGGCACTGCACCGCACCCCCGCGGCGCTTCAGGATGCGGCGCGCATTGATGCGGTGATCGCGGCCCGACGCGCCGGCACGCAGGCCTTTTTTGCCACGGCCAGCGCGGAATGGGATGCGCTGCGTACCACGCTGTTTGGCGCACGGGCGGAGCTGAGCACCGCGCTGGCGCTGCTTGACGAGTCGCTCGTCGTGGGCGACCTCGGCTGCGGCACCGGCGGGCTGACGGCGGCGCTGGCGCCGCATGTGGCGCATGTGTACGCGATTGACGCGTCGCCGGCGATGTTGTCGGCGGCCTCGTCGCGGCTCGCGGCCTGTCCCAATGTGACCCTCAGCGAAGGGACGCTTGAGGCGCTGCCGTTGGCCGATGCCTCGCTTGATGCGGCGGTGCTCATGCTGGTGCTGCATCACGTGGCGGATCCGCTGCGCGCGCTGCGTGATGTGCGTCGCGTGTTGCGCCCCAGCGGGCGATTACTGATTGCGGACATGCGTCCGCACACCCACGAGCAGTACCGCGAGCAGATGGGCCATGTCTGGCTCGGCTTTGACTCGCGTGAACTCACCGCATGGTTACATGCGGCCGGATTTACCGCGGTGCGGTATGTCCCGGTCCCGGTGGATCCCGAAGCCACCGGCCCCGCGCTGTTCTCCGCCACCGCACGTTGTGCGGTGGATGTCCCTTCCGCCTCCTCTCTCAGGAATCCTCAGTAAATGTCTACCGTCGTTGTGACTGAACAGGGCGCTGCTCCGTTGGCGTCGCTCACCCGTCCGCAGTTCGCCGTGCGTGATCTCACGCTTGCCGAATGGGGTCGCAAGGAAATCCGTCTCGCGGAATTCGAGATGCCGGGGTTGATGGCGTTGCGCGCGGAGTACGCGGGCCAGCATCCGCTGAAGGGTGCGAAGATCATGGGCTCGTTGCACATGACGGTGCAGACGGCCGTGCTCATCGAAACGCTGGTGGCACTCGGCGCCGATGTGCGCTGGGTGTCGTGCAACATTTTCAGCACGCAGGATCATGCGGCGGCGGCCGTGGCCGTGGGTCCGCATGGCACGGTGGAGCAGCCCAAGGGCACGCCGGTGTTTGCGTGGAAGGGTGAGACGCTCGAGGAGTACTGGTGGTGCACCGAGCAGGCGCTCATGTGGAGCGACGGCACGGGCCCGAACCTGCTGCTGGATGACGGTGGCGACGCCACGTTGCTGGTGCATAAGGGCACCGAGTACGAGAAGAGCGGCGTGATCCCGGGCTTCGACAGCGACAACGAACCGGAAGAGTGGGGCGTGATTCTTGATCTGCTGCGCGCCGAGCAGGCGAAGAACCCGGGGCGTTGGACGAAGGTGTTGGCGGGCATCCGTGGCGTGAGCGAAGAGACCACCACGGGCGTGCACCGTTTGTACGAAATGGAGCGCGCGGGCACGCTGGCCTTCCCGGCCATCAATGTGAACGACGCCGTGACCAAGTCGAAGTTTGACAACCTGTACGGCTGCCGTCACTCGATCATCGATGGTCTGAACCGCGCGACCGACGTCATGCTCGCCGGCAAGATTGCCGTGGTGATGGGGTACGGCGATGTGGGCAAGGGATGTGCGCAGGCGCTCAAGGGTCAGGGTGCGCGCGTGATCATCACCGAAATCGATCCCATCTGCGCCCTGCAAGCGGCGCTGGAAGGGTATCAGGTGACGACGCTCGAAGACATCGTGGACGTCGCCGACATCTTCATCTCGGCGACGGGCAACAAGAACGTGATCACGGTCGAGCACATGGGCCGGATGAAGGACAAGGCGATCGTGGCAAACATCGGCCACTTCGACAACGAGATCGACATGGCCGGTCTCAAGAAGGTCGAAGGGATGAAGCGGATCAATATCAAGCCGCAGTACGATGAGTTTGTGTTGCCGAACGGCCGCTCCATTCTGATTCTGGCCGAAGGCCGCTTGATGAACCTTGGCTGCGCGACGGGTCACCCGAGCTTCGTGATGTCGGCGAGCTTCACGAACCAGGTGCTGGCGCAGCTCGAACTGCACGCCAACGCCGAGAAGTACGGCAAGACGGTGTTCGTGCTGCCGAAGCATCTCGACGAGAAGGTCGCGCGGTTGCACCTCGACAAGCTGGGCGTGAAGCTGACGACGCTGAACACGGAGCAGGCTGACTACCTCGGCGTGAATCCGATGGGCCCGTTCAAGTCGGAGCACTACCGCTACTAGGCACGTGGTGGTGGTGAGGCATCAGTGCGGCACGGGGCGTGATCTCTGCAGAGATCACGCCCCGTGCTGTGTGGTGCTTGGGTGACGCTGGCACCACGGTTTACGCGATGGACTCCAGTGCCCGTCGTACCTTGGCCACGAGTTCGTGGATCTGCTCTTCACTGATGGTGAGCGGTGGGGAGAGGGCAATGATGTCGCCCGTGACGCGAATCAGGGCATCCTGCTCATGAAAGCAGTTGACGAAGGCGTCGAAGGCACGGGCACCGGGAAGTCCGGGGCGGGGCTCGAGTTCGATGCCGGCAACCAACCCCAGGTTGCGGACATCGATAACGAATGGCGCGTCGCACAAACTGTGTACGGCCGCTTCCCACACGGGGGAGAGGGCGTGCGCGCGTGCGAAGAGTCCTTCCTGCTGGTACACCTCGAGTGTGGCGATACCAGCGGCCGCGGCCAACGGATGTCCGCTGTAGGTATAGCCGTGGAAGAACTCGATGCCGCGTGGGGCGGCTTGCACCACGGTGTCGTGAATAGATCCCAGCACGGTGGTGGCGCCCATGGGCACAGCGGCGTTGGTGAGTCCCTTGGCCATGGCCATGATGTCCGGGGTCACGCCGAAGTACTGCGCCGCAAACGGGGCTCCCAACCGTCCGAATCCGCTGATCACTTCATCGAAGATGAGCAGGATGCCGTGTTGTGTACACAGGGCGCGCAGCCGCTCCAGATAGCCCACGGGTGGCACGAGCACACCGGTGGATCCTGACAGCGGCTCCACGATGACGGCGGCGATGCGATCGGCCCCGTGGGTGGCCACCATGGTCTCGAGGGCGTCGGCGAGATGGGCCCCCCAGAGCGGCTGTCCCTTGGAGAAGGCGTTGTGCGCGAGGTCGTGGGTATGCGGCAGATGATCCACGTGCGGCATGAGCTGCGCCGCGAACGTTTTGCGATTCGCTTCAATACCGCCCACGGAAATGCCACCCCAGCCCACGCCATGATAGCCGCGCGTGCGCCCAATGAACATGCGGCGCTCCGGTTCGCCGCGCGCCTGATGGTAGGCGAGGGCGATTTTGAGGGCACTGTCTACCGCTTCACTACCGGAGTTGGAAAAGAAGACGTGACGCATGCCGTCCGGCAGCAGCGGAACGAGCTTGTCGGCGAAGGCAAATGACAGCGGATGCCCCATTTGAAAGCTTGGGGCAAAGTCGAGCGAGGCCGCGGTGCGGCTGATGGCCTCAATGATGGAGGGGCGGCAGTGCCCGGCGTTGACGCACCAGAGCCCTGCCGTTCCGTCGAGAATGGCGCGCCCGTCATCGGACTGGTAGTGCATATCCTTGGCGCTCACGAGCAACCTGGGGCGGGCTTTGAACGCCTTGTTGGCCGTGAAGGGCATCCACTGCGCATCGAGCGCGGGATCGTGACGGGATGGGACGGTCATCGGTGGAGTCGTGAGGAGAAAAGCGCGCGCGGGCGTTTGATGGCGATTGGGGCGAGGCTACTTTTTGGCGCCGGTGCGCTTTACGCAGGCGCTGGGATACTGCTGGCAGTAGCCCAGCCGACTGTTTCCCACCTTGTCCGATTCGAGCACCGCGTGGACCACCGCACGCCCCAGCGCGTCGGCCGCCGCGTTAAAGATGGCCTGCAGGTCTGCGTTTCCCAGCTGCTTGTCGGGCGGGGTGGTGGCCATGCCGAACACGGTGTCGCCGTCGCCGATGCCGTGGATGGGGCGGATGCTCCGCGCCAGCCCGGCGTTGGCGATCTCCGCCATGCGCCCGGCCTCCAGATCGAACAGCGGGGCATCGGTGGCTATGAGGGCGATGGTGGTGTTGCGCGGGGCGTTGTCTGAGCCATCGTTCGGGCCGCCGCGGCCGGTAGCCGCCGCCGTGCATTCCTCGGACTTGGGCTGCACGAGGTTGAACTCATCACCAAGCTCAAGAAAGTAGCCATACGGGAGGCAGGTACGCGGATCCAGCGGTGACCCGGCTGGGTTGAGCCCGACGATGGCTGCCACGGTGTAGCCGTTGGAGAGCTTGACGCTGGCGGTACCCATGCCCCAACCGGCGCCCATCCCCATGCCAATGCGTCCGCTCTTCACCGGGTTGGAGGTGGCTGCGTCAGCCGCTTTGTACCCGAAGGAGGCGTCGGGGCGCTTCTTGAAATCCCCGCCGCGCCCCAGGTCCATCAGGATGGCGGCCGGAACAATGGGCACCACGCCGCCCGCCACGCGCACGCCGAAGTTGCGCTCCTCCATCCACTGCATCACGCCGGTGGCGGCATCCAGCCCGAAGGCGCTCCCGCCGCTGAGCACAATGGCCTGCACGGCGCGCACCTGCCCGCCGGGCTTGAGGAGGTCGGTTTCCTTCGTTCCCGGCGCTCCGCCCATCTGTGAGTATCCCGCCGTGGCCCCTTGCTCGGTGCGGATTACCGTGGTGCCGGAACGGTAGCCGCTGTCCGACCGGGTATGGTGCCCCACCTTGATGCCCGGGACGTCGGTGATGGAGTTCGTGGGGCCCGGCCCCACCACGGTTACCCGTCCCGGCGGGGCGGGGGGCTGCGCCCCCGCCACCGCGGCCGCCGCCAGGAGCGCGACCGCCCCCGACGTGACCCGTTTCATGTGATGCGTCATCTGCCCCGCGCTCTAGTGGAAAGGAAGGACGGCGGCCGAGGCCTTGTTCTGGACCAGCACGCGGTTCATGTCGTGGCGCATGATTGCCGTGCGCGCTGTGACGTCGTAGGTGAACGCGTCCATCTCGAAAGCCCGTGGGATGAACGAGGGCACTTGGGGCTGCGTGTACGGCTCCCCCTCCTTGGTGTTGGGGTTGGCGATGATTTCCGTCCACGCCACCGGGAGCCGGATTCCAAGGTCGGCCAGCCGCCGTCCTTCAGCAATGAAGATCTCCTGCCGCATCAGGTACACCAGATACAACAGCTCGTCGCCCGTGGCCGCCGCGTCGATGGCGGCCGCCGTGACCGAGGTTCCCGATACGGTGGGCACGCGCGTGGTGGCGTTGCGGTCCAGCACGTAGCCGGATAGCTGCGGCTGCCCGGCAGCAAAGGCCACGGTGTGCGCGGCGCTGTTGGGGTAGATGATCTTGCCGCCGGCACGCCCGCGCTGCTGCACCCGGTTGTCAATCGTCTCCACCGGGCGCGTCGCGACCAGCGTGAGGAGGGCCTTCAACCGGTCGCGTGCGCCAGCCAGGTTGTTGTCCGCCACCGCTGCTTCGGCCAGAATGAGGTGTGCCTCCTCTGCCTTTGCGAACGCGATCGGTGTCTGGATGTTGGCTCCCCGGTTGGGGTGCTTGGGATCCAGGAAGTCCAGCCGCGGCAACGGCTGCAAGTTGTTTACGCCGCTGGTGAGCACGCCCACCATGCCGTTGGCCGGCCCGTTCACCGGGTCGAAGTTGGCGTTGAACAGCAGCGTTGGGCTGGCGGCCAGCGCCGCCGCCGCTTCCTCCGTTGCTTTCGCCTTGTTGCCCAGCCGGTGGTACGTGCGCGCCAGCAGCAGCGTAATGGCGTTCCGGAGCGTGGCGTCGGTGGACAGCGTGCGCGCCTGGATGAGGTCGGTGACGGCCCCGTTCAGGTGCGCTCCCCACTCCACCACGGGGCCGTTGGGTACCGCCGGCAGCCCCACGTACATCTCTCCGGCAAACAGCTGCGCTGTTCCCCGCAGGTAGTGCAACTGCGCCCGGTCGTTTGCGGTTACCAGCGGGTCACGCGTGAACACGCTGTCCAGTCCGAACGTGGCCATGTAGCGCAGCCGCGCGATGCTGTTCTGGACCGAGGTGACCTCGGGGTCGATGTACAGGATGTTCGGCGCATCCAGCTGCTGGTTGTTCGTGGTGTAGTTGTTGAAGTAGTTGTCCGAGGCGATCTCGGCGTTGAGCACCACGGTGTTGAGCGTGAGCAGGAACTGCCGCTGCGTTCCCCGGAGCCAGGCGGCTCCGGAGGCCGGGGTACCCAGGAACTGCTGGTCGGTGAGGTTGGGGTTGCGCACCTCGGTCGGCTTGAAGCTGTCGCACCCGGAGGCCGCGAGGGCCGCGGCAACTGCCAGCATCGGCAGGCGGGCGGCGGTGCGCAAATGGATCGGTCGGCGCATGGTCAGAACCCGAAGCGGAGGGTGAGGAGGAAGCTGCGGGGGTTCACCTCGGTGGCGTAGTTAAAGCCACCAACTGCGGCACCCCCCTGCGTCCCGGCCGACGACAGGTCGGTCTCGGGGTCAAAGCTCGATGACGCCCACCGCCACGGATTCACGACCTGGAACGCCACCCGCAGGTCCTTCGCCCCGCGCGGCAACAGGCGTTCCGGCATCCGGTAGTCCGCCGAAAGCGTGCGCAGCGCGACGTAGTCGGTGTTCTCCACCCACAAGTTCATCACCCGCTGCCAGATGGCTGCCCGGCTGCCGTTGTACGGCGCCTGCGCCAGCGCCGCCGCCGGCACGTAGCCGTCGGTGCCCGGCACGCCGTAGAGGTAGCGGAACGCCTTGTCAAACGATTGCGCCTGCGCCCCGAACTGGTAGTCGGCGCTGGTGCTGATGGTGAGCCGTGAGCCGATCCCGACCGACGCCCCGAAGCTGCCGAACTTGTCCGGCATCGGCTTCCCCAGGAACTGCAGTTCGCGGATCTGGGTGATCGCGCCGTTCGCGTCGAACACCGCCTGCGCCCCGCGCAGGTAGCCCACCGGAAACCCTTCCTGCACGATGCCCTGCACGGTGCTCGCCCCATACCCGCTGATGGCGAAGGGCGGCGTCCCGCCCAGGCGCAGCACCTTGTTCTGCAGCGTGTTGAACGAGGCGTTCAGCGACAGTCTCCACGTCGGCGTGCTCACCGGCGTGGCCGTTGCCCGCAGCTCCATCCCCTTGTTGGAGATTTCGCCCACATTGGTGACCTGACTCACTTCGCCGGTGGACGGCGCCGGCGGCGCGTTAATCAGCGCGTCCACCGTCCGGGCTGAGTACCACCCGAGTCCCAGCGTGAGCTTCTCCTGCAGGAACGACAGGTCGGCGCCCACTTCGGTGGTGCCGGTGCGCTCCGGCTTCAGGTTGATGTTTCCGGGCTGTCCGAACGTTGCCGCCTGCTGGCCCAGGAAGGGGTTGATCGCCACCGTCCGGTCGTTCGCGAACGGCTGCGGGAACTGCCCCGCCACCCCGTAGGCGCCACGCAGCCGGATGTCGGAGAGCACCTCTTCCGATACCAGCTTCCGCAGCCACCCCTCACTGCCCAGCGCCCACACCAGCCCGACTTTGGGGTACAACTGCGCCCCGGTGTTGGCGCCGAATGCGGTGTTCTTGTCCGCGCGCAGCCCCAGTTCGACGGTGTACTTCTCGCGCCAGCTGATGTTGCTCTGCCCGAAGAGTCCGTAGTTTGCCACCCGGAACGCCAGGTCGGTGCTCTGCGACACCCCTGCGCCCTGCAGCGTTAACTGCCCGTCGCGGACGTTGGTTGCCGTGTATGCCACCTGTACGTCGTCGTTTCGGAACAGCTGCGCCCCCACCGACGACACCACCGACAGCTCCGACCCCACCGTCGCGCTGTGCTGTGCTCCGGCGCTGAAGGTGAACCCGGTGAATGTCCGCTCAAAGTTCTGGATCGTTCCGCGATCGGTGGTCCCCGCCGGGAATGCCCGCGTGGCGATCAGGAACTCGTTGGTCACCACCGACTTCTCGCGGCTGAACCGGTTGTTCAGCCCGAAGAGGACGTTGGTTTTGATTGACGGCGTGGGGTTGAAGTCCACGCGGTGCGACGTCTGCCATGCCCGCGTAAACACGCGGTTGTTTTGCAGTCGCTCGGCGTTGTCCACGAACGTCCGCAAGCTGTCGTAGCCGGCCGCTCCCAGTGCGTCGATGTCGTTGTTGAAACCGAACGCCGATGAGCGTCCCGCTTCGAGCACCCACAGTGACGTGTAACCGCCCGCGTTGCCGTTCCGGAAGCGCGGGTTGTCGGTTTCGTTGTAGGACAGCGACCCTTGGTAGCGACCCTTCGACCCAATGTTTGCGCCGATCGCGTTCCGGAACCCGAACGCCCGGTTATCCCCGTACACGCGGTGACTCTCGCTGGCCCGCAGGTTCCCCGACAGGCTGTACGTGACGGCGCTGTTGCCCCCCTCGATGCCGGCCGCGTACTGCTGCGTGAGCCCACGGCGGTAGAGCAGGTCGTCGGTGCGGTCGAAGAAGAGGAACTGAGTTTGTGGCGTATCAAACCCGGTCCGGGTTTCGAAGTAGCCCTTGGTTCCGCCCGCCGTGCCGCGCTTGGTAAAGATCTGCAGCACACCGTTTGCCGCGTCCGACCCGTACAGCGTCGTTGCCGCGCCGCCGGGGATGAACTCGATCCGTTCGATGTTGTCCATCGGCAGGTCCGCGATGGCGCTGGTTGCTGCGCCCTGCGCCCGCACCCCCGACACGTTCATGCCGAGGGCGGCGATGGTGTTGAGGTTGTCCATGCGCACGCCGTCCACATAAATCACCGGGGTGCCGTTGTTGCTCACCGACGTGATGCCGCGTGTGCGCATGATGGACGTGGTTCCCGGCTGACCAGACGTCAGTCGGATTTGCGCCGCAGGGAGGTTGGTCTGCAGCAGTTCGTCCAGTCGCCGGGCCGGCGACGCTTCGATCTTGTCCGCTCCCACCACGTCCACGGTGGTGGCGATCCGTCGCTTCGAGATTTCACCGCCCTGTCCGGTCACGACCACGGCGTCCAGGTCCATGGGTCGCGAGGCCAGCGCCGCGTTCACGGTGGCGGTCTGCCCGGTTACGATGGTGACGGCCACGACCTTCGAGGCGTACCCGATCTGCCGGAAGTTGAGCGAGCGTGCCCCCACGGGCACATCCGTTAACCGATAGCGCCCGGTGGCGTCGGTTCGCGCCACCCGTAGCAGGTTGGCGTCGGCGAATACCTGCACATTGGCGAGCGACACCCCAGTGCGCTCATCAGTGACCCGCCCGGCGACCGTGCCCGTTCCTTGGGCATGGAGGGGGGCGGCGGGCAAGACCCCGGCCGCGAAGGGCAGGAGCGCGGCCAGCCATCGGCAGCGACGTATCATCAGGACTCTACCTTAAGAAAGGGAAACGGATACCTGCACACACCCACAACCAGCTCTCACCACCTTCTCACGCGCTCCCGGTTAACTCCAGCAGCGACAGCGCGAGCACCTTCGTAGACTGCACCAAGTCCTCGATGACGCAGTATTCGTCCGGCTGGTGCGCCAGATCCAGAATTCCCGGGCCGTAGGCGACGCAGTTGGGCACCCCGGCGATGCGGTCGACATGCTTGTGGTCGTAGGTCCCCGGGCTCGCCGCCAGCGTGGCGGGGCGTCCGAGCACCTGCTGAATGGAGTGCTCGAGCGAGGACACCACCGAGGCGCCATCGGGGGTGCGCACGGGGTGCACCACCATCAGGTCGCGGAGTTCATAGATCAGGTGTGGCGTCTCGCGGGCGGCGCGCTCGAGCAGCTCCACGATTTCGCCACGCGTGGCGGCGAATCCTTCCTCTACGAGGAAGCGGCGGTCGAACACGGCGCGACACAAATCGGCCACGCAGGGCGTTTGAATGCCGTCAATGGGCTGCCCGCCGGCGATGCCATTGATGTTGAGCGTAGCATGACGCGCACCGTCCGGCTTGACCGGCACGGCCGTGGTGCGCGAGCCCAGCGCGGGCATCAGTTCACGGCGGATCTGGTCGAGAATGACGCCCATGTGCTCAATAGCGCTCACCCCCAGAAAGGGCATGCAGCCGTGGGCGATACGCCCTCGCGTGGTGACTTCGAACCAGTACACGCCGCGATGCCCGGTGTAGATGCGATCGGTGTTGGTGGGTTCGGTAATGATGACGGCGTCGGTGCGATCGGCGCTGAGGCGTCCCTGTTGGGCAAGCCACGCCATACCAGCGAAGCCGCCGCTTTCTTCGTCGACCGTGCCGCTCACTTCCACCGAGCCGACCAGCTTGATGCCGGCGCGCCGGATCGCCTCGGCGGCGTAGATGGCCGCCGTAATACCGGCCTTCATGTCGCAGGCGCCGCGTCCGTAAATGCGACCGTCGCGTACCACGCCACCGAAGGGATCGACCGTCCAGCCGGCACCAGCCGGCACAACATCGAAATGACCGTTCAGATGCACCAGCGGACGTTTCGTCACGCCTTCGCGCAATCCCACCACATTCATGCGCGGATGCGCCGGCGTGTGATCCGGGTGTCCCTCAGCGGTGAGATACTCCACCGTGAAGCCGCAGTCGTCGAGGCGCTGACCGATGAAACGTGCGCACTCTTCATACGCATCGCCCGGTGGATTCACCGTGGGGATACGAATCATCTCCGCCGTGAAGTCGACCATTTCATCGGTGGCCGCGTCGATGGCGGCGAAGACACGATC
>CANHTA010000061.1 GCA_947463135.1 Gemmatimonadota bacterium | reverse complement strand
GGTCGAACCCCAAGTAGCGGTTCGGGCTGGTGGCGATCAGTGACGCGGCGCTCGAACTAGGCAACGGGCTCGACGGGCCCTGGGAAGCAACGAGCTGCCGCGACCCTGAAGATGCACGCGAAACGGCGGACCGTGGAGACATACAAGGAAGCAGGAAGGAGGGTGTCAGGAGGGAGGAAGCAGGACAGCAGCGTCGTGCCCCTGCATACTCCACCCTGACACCCTCCTCCCTGCTTCCTAAGCAGTTGGCAGTTTACCTCGGCAGCGCCTGCTCTATATCCGCCGCGATATAGGCCATAACCGCCATCACGGCCACGCAGCGCTGCACTTCGGCCGGGTTGAGCTTGTCGGGGGTATCGGCGTCGGTGTGGTGGAACCAGAAGTAGCGTGTGCCGTCCACATTCAGCCCCATCCCCGGCACGCCGGTGGCCATGATCGCCGCAATGTCGGCGCCGCCACCGGAGGCTTCGATTTTCCCGGCGTTGATGGGGTTGAGCAGCGATGCGATGGACGTGATGATCGCGCGCGCCGCGGGTGATCCGGTGAAGCCGAAGCCCAGCGGTGAGAACACGCCGCCATCCGATTCGATGGCCAGCTGGTGCACTTCATTGCGGTGCGCATCGCGATACGCCGGCCCGCCGCGTCCGCCGTTCTCTTCGTTCGTCCATCCCACCGCGCGGATCGTGCGGCGCGGGGTGAGGCCCAACTTCTTGAGCAACCGGATCGCTTCCCATGCCACCACCACGCCACCGGCATCGTCCATCGCGCCTTGCCCCACGTCCCACGAATCGATGTGCCCGCCCATCACCACGATCTCGTCGGGCTTTTCACGGCCACGCAATTCCCCCATCACGTTGTGGCTCTCGGCATCGGGGAGCATCTGCGCACTCATCGTGAGCGTCACGCGCACCGTTTCACCGCGGTTAATCATGCGACGGATCATCATGGCGTCTTCCGACGTCACGCTGGCGTGCGGAATCTTCGTGACGGTGCTGTCGTAGCTCATGTTGCCGGTGTGCGGCGTGCGCATGCTGTACGGACCGGCTGCGCGCGCGAGCGATGCCACGGCACCCGCTTTCGCCGCCGCGATGGCACCGGTGCGGCGGAATGCGCCGTTGTAGCCGTAGTCGCGCCACTCGGCATCGTACAGCACGATTTTACCCTTCGCTTCACTGGCGCGTTGTGCGAGCTCCTCGAAGCTGGCCACCACCATCACCTCGGCCGTGATGCCACCTGCCGGCGTGGCGATGCTGCCGCCAAGACCCAGCATGGGCAGCAGCTGGCGACGTGGCGCCACCAGCTCCAGCGACTCGGCACCGCGCACCCAATGCGGAACCATCACCTTCTCGCGCTTCACGTTGACGAGGCCGTCCTGCTCCATGGTGGCGGCCGTCCAACGAATCGCATCTTCGAGTGCCTTGGAGCCCGACAGGCGGTGGCCAAAGCGGTCGCTGAGTTCGGCGATCCGGTTCCAGGCGCCAGCCGAGTCGGCTTGAGCGGCGGCAATGATGCGGTTGGCGATGGTGGCGTACTTCGCCGGGATGGCGTCGGGGGCCTGCGCTGAGAGCGACGACGCGAGCGGGGAAGCCACCGCCGCGAACGACAGGGCGGCGAGTAGAGCGGAGCGAACCATTGGCATGTCCATGGTGCGGGGAGAGGTGCGGATTCCTCCAATCTCGGTGGTGCGGCGCCCGCCGTCCAATCCCGGTGACATATTGCGTACACCCTCACCCCACCCCTCATGCTGACTGACACCATCATCGCGCGCCGGACACGTGGACGCGTCACCTGCGCACTCGTCCCGCAGCCACAGTGGGCCAAGCCGCGTCTGCTCGCTGATGAGGCCGTAAAGAGCCTCGGCCTGGGCGCGCTCGGCGAGGGCTGGCTGGAGGTGAGCGAGAGCGATGCGCTCCGCATTGCGGCGGGGGTGCTCGGCCGCGATCTCGCAACCAACGCGGTGATCATCCCGGCTGGGGACGCCGAGGCGTTGGTAAACGACCTCTTGGCGATGGTGCCGGAGCCGTTCAGCTGCTACACCAACGGCGACTGGGCCGAGGTGTTCGGCGAGGAGTCGCCGCACGCGAACGGCTTCAGCTTCGATCCGCTCACGGCATCGGCGCTCGATGCCGGGATCGTGTGCGTGGGCGATGGGGTGACGGCGGTGCTGTGGGTGGAGGATGAGGACTGAGCTGTTGGTGGCGTCATCGAAGGCGGTGACGTATCGGTTCGACAAGTCGGACGGCCCGACGGCAGGCACCGACGCGGCACCCTCGCGCCACGCCTGCGTTGGCGGGGTGTCCGCCGTCGATCGATGCGCCACAGGCGAGATGACGATGACGCCCCGTTGTAACATCCTCCGCCCTGCTTCGTATGGAGTCCCGTGACTACCTTCTTCTTGACCTGCGCGCTCGTTGGCGGTGTGCTCCTCATCGCGCAGCTTGTCGGCGGCGCACTTGGCGCCGAGCACGATACGGCGATGCACGACGGGGCGGTGGGCAGCGCCCACGATGGAGCGCTCGCGCACCTGCACCAGACTGCACACGAGACCAGCGGCGGCCTTCAGCTGCTCAGCGTACGCGCCCTCACCGCCGCCGTTGCGTTCTTCGGGATCGGTGGGCTCGGCGCGATCTCGCTGGGCGCGGCAACGCCACTCGTGATCATCGCGGCGGCCTTACTCGGCGCCATGGGGATGTTCGGGGTCGCCGTAACGATGCGGGCGATGCTCGGCCTGCAGCGCGACGCGACGCTCGACATTCAGAACGCGTTGGGCAAGATTGGCGCGGTGTATGTGCCGGTGCCCGGCGCCCTCGGCGGAGTCGGTAAGGTGACGCTGGCCGTGCAGGGGCGCACGGTGGAGTTTCAGGCGGTCACACTGGAGGGGAGCGTGCTCCCCACCGGTGCTCCCGTGGTCGTCGTGGGGATACGTGATGATGACACCCTCGAAGTGGTTCTTCTCTCTTCAGTCGACGGAGTTCAGTAAATGCACGGATTTGCCATGTTCCCGCTGTTGCAGTTTGGCACAGTGGACCTTCTGACTAGCACAACAATCGCGTTGGCGGGAGCGGCCTTCGCGCTCCTCCTGTTTGTCAGTCTCGTCATCCTGTTCGTCACGCGTTACAAGCGCTGTCCGGCAAATCGCGTCCTCGTGATCTCCGGCCGTGTGGGTGGCAACGAGGCCGCCCGATGCATCTCCGGTGGCGGTGTGTTCGTGTGGCCGGTGATTCAGGAGTTCGCGTATCTGTCGCTCGAGCCGATGCAGATCAATATCCCGCTCAGGGACGCGCTGTCGTTCGAGAATATCCGCGTCGCGGTACCGAGTGTGTTCACGGTGGCTGTTGGCTCCGAAGCTGAGGTGCGACAGAACGCCGCGATGCGTCTGCTCGGCCGTTTGCAGGACGCGATCATGAAAGACGCGCAGGACATCATCTTCGGACAGTTGCGCCAGGTGATCGCGTCGATGACGATCGATCAGATCAACCGCGACCGTGACGGATTCCTGCACAAGATCCAGCTCTCCCTCGAGCCGGAACTGCGCAAGATCGGTCTCGTGCTCATCAACGTGAACATTCACGATTTGCGTGACGAGAGCGGCTACATCGAAGCCATCGGCCGCAAGGCTGCGGCGACCGCCGTCCAGCAGGCGCGCGGTGATGTGGCCGATCAGGAGCGGATGGGTGAAGTGCGCGTGGCCGAGGCCGAGCGGGAGAAGATGGTGCTCGTGGCCAATGCATCGAAGGACCGGGAGATCGGCCTGGCCCTCGCCGACCGCGAACGAGCGGTACGGCTCGCAGAGCTGGACAAGGAGCGCCAGGTCGGTGAGCAGATGGCGGTGTTCGATCGCGACACGCAGGTGAAAGACGCGCAACGTCTCCAAGCGGTCCGCATCGCGCAGTTCGACAAGGAACAGCGCATCGGCGAGCAGACCGCGATCTTCGAACGCGACGCGATGGTGAAGGAGGCTGAACAGCGGAAGCGTGTTTCCGTGGCCGACGCGGATGCCCGCGCCATCGCGGGTGAAGCGGAGTCGCAGGCAATGATCGTGGCCACGCAGGCGCAGCTCTCGGTGCGTCAGGCGGAAGCGTATCAGATGGTGGAGACGAAGAAGCGCGAAGCGGAGGCGGCCGTGGTCGAAGCCGGAAATCGTGCGCAGACGCGTGCAGCGCTCGCCGACGCGGAGCGCGTGGAAGCCGAGCAGCGCGCGAAACTCGAGGCACCGGCGAAGGCCGAGAAGGCGCGCACGATCGTAGAGGCGGAAGCAGACGCCGAACGCCAGCGCATCCACGCCACGGCGGAAGCCGCCGCGATTTTTGCGAAGCTCGATGCTCAGGCGCGCGGTGAGTATGAGGTGCTGTCAAAGCGCGCAGAGGCACTGGGACAGCTTGTGGAGAAATCCGGTGGCGCGCGCGAGGCGTTCCAGTTGCTGATGGTCGATCAGATTCCTCTGCTCGCCGAGTCGGCGGCCAAGGCCATTTCGAACATCAAGTTCGACAAGGTCGTTGTCTGGGAGGGCGGCAACGGGAACGCGAACGGTGGCTTGAGCGGCACGGCGGGCTTCATCCAGAACATGGCGAAGAGCATGCCGCCGATGATGGACGTCCTCCGTACCGTGGCCGGCGTGGAGCTGCCGGCGTTTCTCGGCACGATGACACCGGAAACCACGCCGAGCGCTGCCCCAACGGCTGGGAATGACACCGCGAGCGGCGATGACGTCGCGCTGCCGCGGTAGTCGTCGACAACCGCAGCAATCCATGAGGAAGGGCCTTCGGTCGGTATAGCAAATCCGATCGGGGCCGTCGGAAACTCGTCGGGCTGGCCGTGGAAACGTTCCCGTCCGGCGAGTCGCACGCGACAGTGGTCGGCATGTCTCGTGCACGTGCCGCGATGGCAGGTGGTGCTCACCATCCCCAAGCGGTTGCGCGCGTACGGTCTTTACCGGCGCCGCCTGGCGTCGCCCTCCTGCAGCAGATCTTCGAAGTCGATCCCCTCGCGTGCCCGTCCTGCCGACGCTCCGCCACCACGCGGGTACCGTCGGTGGGGGCGGCTGTCCCACCGGCGCGACGGATGGGTCTCCGCCGGCCTCGCGCCCCCCACGATGACCGCCGTTCCCACGGCCCGCGAGGTGCACGAACGAGTCGGCAGGCACGCCGCCGCCCGCCAGACGGTGCTCGGGCGGTCGGCGATCGCGTCGTTTACTCGACAGACCCCAATCGAAATGCCTATCCTGCACGACAAACGGACAACCAGTCGAACCGACTGCATAAGGGCCGGTTGAGGCCCGTGAAGATCAACGGTCCTTTCCGGATGGTGAGCTACTGGCGAACAGGCGCGGATAGCGCTGCCTCGCAAGCCGTCTGACGCGACGAGGTGTAGAGAGGACGGAGGCGCGTTGAATCCAGTGTCCAAGCTACGTCCAGGCTCGGAGGCCTGTTGTCAGAGTTGTTCGCGGATCGCTGAATCACGTAAACGCTCCCTCTCCCATGAGGCCACACGGCAAGTCGGGAAGATTGCGGCTCGCCGTGCCAGAGGAAGCACTGCGGGGCAACGTTCAATACAGCATGGACCGCTCGGCTTCGTTCATGCCAGGCAACCGAAGCGAGGGTGTCCGACTGCGGGTCCCACGTGACTCGAACGGAAATTACAACCGACTCTATATCGACTGGCTCACTTGACTCGCCTTGCTCACCATAATATTCGACGCGAGCCGCGCCAACCTCCTCGCTCAAGCCATGGTTTTCTCGACGTGCTGACTCGCGCATTCTGGCTATGGTTGAAAGGCGACTTGGAAACACGAGACCTGCCAGGGTTGGGTCACCAACCGCTTCGGCAAAAATCCGACCCTCGAGCTTTTCGGTCCCGCCGCAGCCCAGCAGGCCCAGAGACAGCGAAATACGAAAAGCGTGCCTTCGTTGACGGCCAAGGCAGTCATGAATGCGCGCCCGAAGGTGAGCGATGAGCAGCGGATCGATGTTCCCGTAGCGCCGAAATGGGGGCTGCATTGGGCTACCCGCACGACGCTGAGGCCTTCGAACCCTTTATCCAGCAAAGCTTTTGCGCGAACAGCCGCACATCTTCCTTGCCACTTCCGCTCGCACCACTGGACCCAGCAGCATTGCGGCCAACAGCATTGTTGTGCAGGTCCATGTTCTTCGCTCGCGTTTCGTTGACATTTAGAGGGCGGCCGATGTCCTCGTGCGCATCCGCCCAGGCTTTCGCGTCGGTGAAGCCAAAGGCCCTAGTCATGTCAGCGTTCCAGATGGCGTGTTGGTAGGCGTTCTGCTGGGAGTCGTCGTCGCGTTCCGCGAGCTTCATGATGTCAAGTGATCCGGCCCACGCCGCCGCCCTGATATCCTTCATTTGCTGGTAACGAGCTTTCCACTTCGTGAAGTTCTCCCAACTCGAAAATACCAACCTCTTCTCCCCAGGAGTTAACCCAGCCCAGTCCGCAGCGTCCCAGCCATCTGGGACCGTTTCGAGATCCTCGACGCACGCCCCCAACTCGCGCACGTAACCGAGTTCACAAGGAGTCTCCTGCGTGCCACCACCACTTCCTCCGCCCCCTCCGCCGCCGCTCCCCCCCCCCACCATTGCCGCGGCTCCACCACTCGTCCGGCCCGCAGTCCCAGCCTCCAGAGCCGTCGACGAGCGCCGTGATGGTGCAGCCATTGTCGCACGTGTACACGCCGGAGAATGACCCACCGTCAGCATTCACCATCGCACCTGCCGACGACACCGCGCGCAACGACGAACCCGCGCGGCATTGCACTCCGCCACAATCCAACGTATTCGCTCCTTGGTCCCAGTAGCAGGTGAAGTGCCCCGTAAACGCTGCAGACGCGACCATCCCCAATCTTGGCATCGCGTCGGAGTGTTGACGGTCCGCGAAGCGCTTCCGCATGAATGGCAGCGCTTCCGCTCCAACGGGAAGCACACAGTCGGTTTGACTCACGCGCTCGTGGCTCCCGCGAACAAAGCGCAAGGCGGAGTAGCCGCCCAGCACGGCATCCGCTCGCGATGCCCGTTTGCCGAACCCAGGGCGTTCCTGCCATGACCGCTGCGCCCAGCTCGCCACGCGCCCCTGTGCATCCCGGACCGCCGTGCGTTCCAAGCAGCGATCGCGATTGCTCGCCGTCAGGGCCAAGCCAAAGGGGAGTCCCGGTGATCGTGCACCACGTAAGGTGCCAACAGCTGCGCCATTCGCGTCTCCCAGCGCGCGGTGAGCGGACGCGTTCAGCGCCTCTGGGGGGGGGCTACGGGCGCATCAGCCGAACACGCGGACAACGCGATGCCAGCGGCAACAACTCCCATCCACTTCGAGACGCGCATTCTCATCGATACTCCTTGGTGAAGAGCGAAAACGATGACGCATTGCATATGACGCGTGAGAGTATTGGTGTGGTCTCCGATCCTGTCAAGATCGGCGCGCGGCGGCACGCCGGCCACCACAACCGCCAGACGCACGTCGGCGAGGTGCCAGCCTTAGCGCCTGCTTCGATCCGCTCACAGAATCGGCGCTCGATGCCGGGATCGTGTGCGTGGGCGATGGGGTGACGGCGGTGCTGTGGGTGGAGGATGAGGACTGAGCTGTTGGTGGCGTGGATCTCGCCATCCCCGCCCGCCGGCTGCACTTTCTGAGCATCCCCATCCGGAGCTCTCTTTCGATGTCCTTGCGATCCCGCCGCGAATTCATGGGTTTCTCCCTGGCCGGCGCGGCCGGCGCGTTGTCGCCGTCCTGGTTGCGCGCCGCGGTCCCGCGAACGCTGGCGGTGGACCCTGACGTTGTGGTTGTGAACGCCAAGGTGTACACGATGGAATCGGCGATGCCCACGGCCCAGGCGTTTGCGATTCACGCGGGGCGCTTTGTGGCCGTCGGAACCTCGGCGCAGATACGGAGCCTGGCCGGGCGCGGCACCCGCGTGGTGGATGCCAAAGGGATGACCGTGCTCCCCGGCTTCATCGACGCGCACAATCACGCCGGTGGCACGACGCTGCTGTACGAGGTGCTCGTCGGCAATCCGTTCGAGGTTGAGTTTGTCACGATTCAGAGCATCATCGACAAGCTGAAAGCGCGCGCGCAGCAGACGCCGCCTGGCACGTGGGTGTCGGGCTTTTTTCACGACGATACGAAGCTCAAGGACAAGCGCCAGCTCACGCGTGCCGACCTCGATCAGGTCAGCACGACGCATCCCGTTGTGGTGCGGCATCGCGGGGGGCACACGAGCTTCTACAACAGCAAGGCCTTCGAGATGGCGAAGGTCACCAAGGACACGCCGGCGCCGGCGGGTGGGACCTTCGACAAGGACGCGACGGGCGAACTGTCGGGGCGGGTCACCGACCGGGCGATGGGGATGCTCAACGCTGCGGGGAGTCGTCCGCAGTTCAGCGAGGCCGAGCGGGACCGACGCGAGCGCGATGGCATCGCGCACATTTCGAAGGAGTTCGTGCGCTACGGACTCACGACGGTGCACCACGAGGGCGGGGATCTGGCGGCGATTCAGGATGTGCATGCGCGCGGCGACCTGCGTCACCGGGTGAGCTACGAGCCGCAGGGACGGGTGCTCGACGCGATGATCGCCAATGGGATCCGCTCCGGGTTCGGTGATGACTGGATTCGCTTCGGCGCCACGTCAGAGCACACGGTGGATGGGTCGTTCTCCGAGCGCACGATGGCGCTGAGTCAGCCCTATCCCGGCACAACCTACACCGGCAACGTGACCGAGCAGCAGGCGGAGCTTGATGCGTGGGTGGAGAAGGTCCATCGCGCCGGTATTCAGGTGAACTGTCATGCCAACGGCGACGTGGCGATTGACATGTATCTGACGGCGTTCGAACGGGCGCAGCAAAAGGCGCCGCGCGCCGACGCCCGTCCCAAGATCACGCACTGCACGTTGGTCACCGACAGTCTTCTGCGGCGCATGAAGGCCCTCGACGCGGTGCCGGCGATGTTCACGACCTACGCGTACTACAACACCGACAAGTTCCCCTTCTACGGTGAACCGCTGATGAAGCGCAGCATGGCCTTCCGCTCGATGCTCGACAGCGGCATCAAGGCGGCTGCGGGCTCCGACTTCAGCCCCGGTCCGTTTGCGGCCCTGATGGGCATTCAGGGGATGGTCACGCGCACCGGGTGGGATGGCACGACGTGGGGGGCGAATCAACGCATCAGCGTCAGCGAGGCGATTCTCGTGAACACGCTGCACGGCGCGTATGCCGCGCACGAAGAGAAGGACAAGGGTTCGATCATGGCCGGCAAGCTCGCCGACTACGTGATGCTTGCCGACGACCCGCACACCGTGGCGCCGGAGACGATCAAAGACATCGCAATCGTGCAGACCGTGGTGGGCGGCCGGATGATGTACAGCCCTTGAACGCGCGCCACTTCACCGCCATGCTCCGGCTGTCCTCGTACGCCAGCAGTATACCGCGACTCTCCCCTCAGCGCCAAGGCTCCATGATTCGCCACGTTGCCAGCACGGCCGCTCTTGTGATCGCCCTGTGTGGCTCCACGCCGCTGATGGCGCAATCGGGGACGTTTCTCGGCTACACCACCACGGTGCCGCACGCGTGGGTGAGCGCGACGCCCAGCTCCAGCATGCGATTGGCCGAGTACCGGGTGCCGGCAAACGCGGGGGCGACTCCGGTGGAGGTGGTGGTGTACTTCTTCGGTCCGGGGCAGGGGGGCGATCCCGCAGCGAACATCGACCGCTGGGAGCGCCAGTTCAGCAACCCGGATGGATCGCCGGTGCACGCCAAGGTGACGACGGACAAGACCGGCGCCTTCCCGATTACGTACTCGGAGTTCCGCGGCACCTACGCGCGTGGGACAGGGGCCGGGTCGAGTGCTGATGCGGCCCGGCCCAACCATCTGTTGTTGGCGGCGATCATCGAGACGCCGAAGGGTAGCCTGTTCGTGCAGTGCTACGGTCCCATCGCAGCGGCGGAAGCGCAACGGGCGGCGTTCGAGGCGTTCGTGAAGGGGCTCAAGTAGTCCTTCTGGGCGCACTCCGATCGCCGCTAGCGCCGCAAGACCGCATCGTCCAGCCTTCGTCGGCCACGAGCACCAGCGGCGTAATGCGCGGATGCGCGCGATAGTGAAAGCGCGCCGGCACACTGTCCTTCCGGTACACCGCCACGTGCGGTGCGCGACGCAATCCCGCGGACACCGCCTCGAGCTTCCCCGGCTCGGGCGTCACGGCGGTGACGGGCGACCAGTCCACGATCTCGGCGTCCGCCACGTTGATCACGTCGTCGATGAACACGAGGCGTGAGGTATCGACGTCCACCATGCCATGGTCGGAGACGACGAGCAGATTCACCCGATCGGTGAGGCCGCGCGCGGCGATGCCGTCGATGAGCGTGCCGAGCAGGCGGTCAACGTGGCCAATGGCGGTATCGACCTGCGGCGATGCCGGGCCATGACTGTGCCCGGCGTCGTCGGTGGTGCTGTAGTACAGCGTGATGAAGCGCGGTCCGGTCCCGGCGGGCAGGTCGAGCCACGACAGCACCTGCGTGATGCGCTCGGCATCGGGATAGCGATTGTTGAACGGCGTATACCACGATGGTCGCCGCCCGTTGATCTCGTAATCACTGCCGGGCCAGAACATCGCCGCGGTCTTCACCCCCTGACGCTCGGCGGTGTTCCAGATTGGTTCGCCGCCCCACCAGCGAGGATCGCGGGCGACCAGCGTGTCGCTGAGCGTGAACGTCGCCCCAATGTCGCGGTCGTACATGGTGTTCGCGATGATGCCGTGATGCTCCGGATACAGTCCCGTGACAATGGTGTAGTGATTCGGAAAGGTCTTGGTCGGGAAGACCGGCACCAGGCGCTCCAGTCGCGTGCCGCGCGCGGCCAGTTCGCGCAGCCGCACCGCATTCGGTCGTTGGAGATAGTCCGCGTGATAGCCATCGAGCGAAATGAGGACCGTGGTGTGCGGTGCCGACGTAGCGGTCGATTCGCGACGCGAGGGGATCGGCCTCGCACAAGCCATCAGCGCAGCCAACGCGGCGAGCAGGAACAGAAGCGGCATATGGCGAATGTAATCGCAAATCTTCCGCGCCAACGGGCATCCGCATCTGCAGCGCCTCGGCACCGACGGCGGCTTCCGACCCACCCGCAGCAACTCGCCGAGTGCTCGCCAGGCAGGCCACCGGAGCCTATACTGACCCCACCCCGATTGAACTCCCTATTCCGCGCCTTTGAGCGCCAGCGCGTGGCGGCATGACGTCCGGTTCTGATTCCCGAGGCAGCACACGACTCTCTCCCTCAGTCGCTGACGTGCGTACCGCCCAACGCATGGCGGTGCTGCTCGGAACGACGGGGGCCGTGATCGTTCTCGCCTCGTTTCTACTCGTCTGGGGTGTTGCATCAGTGCGGGCGGCCCTAACAGGTGTCGACTGGTGGGCGCCGTTCCTCGTGCCCTTGGCAGCCCTTGCCTGCATTCCCATACACGAGTCGCTGCACTACCTCGGGTTCCGAATGGCGGGCGCGCCGCGTGAACAGATCCGCTTCGGCGTCGATTCGCAGGTCGGTTTTTTCTGTGGGTGCACCGCCCCGCTTCGGTTGCGCGGGTACCTCGTGGCCATCGTGCTTCCCGTGATCGTCCTCGGGCTATGCTCGTGGCTCTATGCCATGGTCACGGGCCGCCTGTCGTGGGCGGCCTTCAGTGCGACGCAGGTGATTCTTGCCGGCGGCGACCTGGTGGCCTTGCGGTTCGCGTTGCGCCACGCTGGCAATCCGTGGGTGAAGGATGCCGAGGACAGGATTGGAATTCAGGTCGTATCGGACATTTCGTGACCGTTGCCCCGACAACGGACCATCGTCGTGTGTAGGGTGGCGGTCACCGTGCTGTTGATCGCGTTCCGGATTGCCGGTGGCGCGGTAGACTCGCTTCCGGGATTCTTACGGGAGGAGGCAGCTCCCCGGCTACGCCTTCCTCGGCCTGAAGAGCGCCACGCCCTCTTTTTTCGCCGCCGCTGCCAGTGCCTGATCGAGCGTCGCCAGCGGCACACCGCGCCGCTGCGCGAGCTCGAGGTAGGTCGCGTCGTATACGGTCAGCGAGCGCCGCCGCGCGAGGTCGAGCACGGACCCTTCGCGCGGAAGATCATCCACCAAAAATGGCAAGAGCGCCAGGTCAGACAAGAATGCGGCGGTGCGCACGGCCGAGATGCGTTTACGGCGTTCGGCCATCACGAGTACGTTCCGAATTTCGTACCAGAACAGGGTCGGCACGATGGCCTCGTGCTCCGCGATGTACTCGATCACTGCCTCGGCGAACGTGGCGTCCTCATCATTAAGTGCCTGCGCGAGAATCGCCGAGACATCGGGCACTACGGCCATCAGTAGCGGTGTCCTTCGTGCTTCAGCGCCAGCACGTCGGCCGTTTGGAGCGACTTCAAGGCACCGCGGTACGATTTGAGGCGCGCCACGGCCTCGGCCACCACGCGCGGATCGCGAACAGCGTCTGGGGGTCCCAGCTTGCCGACAGGGCGCCCGTGCTTGGTGATCTCGAAGGTTTCGCCCTTTGCCGCCCGATCGAGTAGCTCGCTCAGCCGGGTTTTGGCGTCGAAGGCGGCAATGGATTCCATATGATCAACTGGTTGAGGACCAGTTGAAATTATCGCTCCCCGTGACTTCCGACAAGTGCCGGTGGTAGGCGCGACGTGAGCAAGTCACCTCACGATAGATTGTCTTCTCGTGCTTTCGCCGTGCTTTCGCCGCGCTCCGCGTGAACCGCGCGGGTTTCCGTGTACGCACTATTCACGTAGGGACTGATGGCGAGCTGCTGGTCCACCACCCGGGTACTACTGGCATTGAGCGCGGCCACGCTGGCGGGTTGCTCGGCTGAGTCGCGCGCGCCGGCGCAGAGGGCCGCGCCCCGCGTGATTCCCGGACCGTCCGCGACGCCCATACGCAGCCCCGACAGGTACCGCGTACGCATGAGTACCAGTAAAGGCCCGTTCACTATTGAGGTGACGCGCGCCCTCGCGCCACGCGGTGCCGACCGGTTCTACGAACTGGTGACCATTGGCTACTATGCGGGCACGCGGTTTTTCCGCATGGTGCCGGGATTTGTGGTGCAGTTCGGCATTCATGGCAATCCGGCAGTGAATGCGAAGTGGGCGCAGTCGGCCATGCCCGATGAACCCATGCGTTTGAGCAATACGCGGGGGACGGTGGCGTTCACGACCGCCGACGAGGACAGTCGTATGGTGCAGCTGTACATCAATCTGGCCGATAACGCGGCCAAGCTCGACCGGCAGAAGCTGTTCGCGCCCATTGGCGTGGTCGTGGAGGGCATGGAGGTGCTCGAACGCTTGAACTTCGAGTACGGTGAAGATCCCGTGCAGTCCCGCATCATGTCGCGCGGTCACACGTATCTCGACAAGTGGTTTCCGGCGCTCGATTCCATTGTGTCGGCCATCGTCGTTCCGTCTCTCCCGGCACCCGCACCCTAAAGTTCGCATGAAGCCTTTCGAACGTCTTGGCAACGCCCGCACCCCCGATGGCTCGCTGCTGGAGCTATTCCGGCACGACGGCTCGTATCTCATTCGCGCCAACGGTATTGAGCTGATGTCGCAGCGCCGGCATCTCTCTGAAGACCGCCTGGCCGAAGTCGCCTGTGTGGGGCTCAAGGACAAGCCCGGCGTGCGCGTGCTGATTGGCGGCCTCGGACTCGGCTTCACGCTGCGCGCAGCGCTCAAGGAGCTGGCCGATGACGCCGAGGTGGTGGTGGCGGAGTTCCTGGCTGAGGTGATCGCGTGGAATGCCAATCCCGAGTACGGGATTTCGGTGGAGACGCTCAAGGACCCACGGGTGCGCGTGGTCCACGACGACATCGTGCATGTGCTGCGCGATCACGCCGGTCAGTTTGACGCCATTATGTTGGACACGGATAACGGTCCAGACGGCATGATCATGTCGGAGAACGCGCGGCTGTACGCTCAGCGCGGTATCGCCACCACGGTGGCGGCACTCCGTCCGCCGGGCGTGATTGCCTACTGGTCGGTGGGGGATGATCCCGCGTTCGCGCATGCGCTGCGCGCAAGCGGCCTTCTGGTGGAAACGCTGCGTGTGCGTGCGCATGACACCAAGGGGCCCATGCACACGCTGTATGTGGCCAAGCCCAGACCGGTGAGACGCCAACGGTAGCGGCGTCGCCACGGCGTCGCGGTGCGCACAATACGCTGACGCGGTGTGCGGGTTTTGCTGACAGGTTGCCGTTGGCGCCGCGTGCATAGTTACGGGGAAGGCGGGTACCGGCATGCTCGATCGCGACTATGCCTCCGCCGCGACCGCTGGAGCATCCCTGTGCATGACAACCTCCCCGATTCCACCCGCGCCTGTATGCAGGTGCTGTACGCCTATCTCAACGGCGAAGAGACGCTGGAGGCGGCGCTCACGGCGTGGCGTACCATGCCGCTGATGGATCAGGATGATGACGAGGAAACCGTGCTCGACGAGGCCGCCCTCTTTGGCATTGACCGCGACGCGTTACACGCGGAGCAGCAAGCCAGGTTAGCGGTCTTGCTGGAGCGACTCGACGAGGCGCCGGATACCGTGTGAGCGCCTGGAGGCCGCGCTGTGATATACGGCGCGCTCACACCGGCGTGGGCCGACGCAAGAATCCCCGCTCACCGTGTGCGAGCACACCGTGGCGGGGATCTGTGCTACCCAAACTGCGAACGGTTCAGTCGCCGAAAACCGCGGCGTCCTTCTGTGCCTGCTCGCTGCCGTAGCTCACCGAGCTCGGCGGGACGTCCGCACCAAGGCGGGTGGCCATGGCAAACCCGCCGAAGCCAAGAAAGCAGACGGCGATCGTGACAATGGCGCGGTGAATAACTGTCATCGCGTGCGCCTCGTGGGCGTCATCGCAGAGGTCGTTCCACATAGGTTCGGTGCCGTGAAAAACGTGAAGAGCGATACCGCACGGTTGCACCGAGTATCGGCACGTGACATCGGAAACGGGAGTCCGCCCCAGCTGTTCGTTGTGACGAACGGCTTGTCCCTCTGGATCAACGGCATGTCCACCGGTACGTCCCGGTGCGTCCCGGTACGTGCAACGGTGCGCGGTCGCTAGACTTCCTGCCATGTCCTTCTCTCTGGTATCTCTTCGGTTTTTTCTCGTTGGTGGCGGTTTGGCCGCAAGCACGGTTGCGCTCAGCGCGTGTACCCGTGAGCGCTCCGTTCCGGTGGTGCAGACGGTGGCGCGTGGTCAGTCGCCGTTTTGGTCGGTTGAGGTCCGCACCGACCGCCTGCTTTTCCGGGAGCAGCCGTCGGACAGTGTCGCGTATCCGTACGCGCCGCCGGATGTCGATGCCGAGGGCCGGATGGTGTACCGTGCCAAACGCTACGGCAATGACCCGCTGCTCACGCTGATTATCGAGCGCGGCGAGTGCCGCGACAGCACGTCGCAGGACCGATATCCCGGCAGCGCGCTCCTCACCCGCGGCGACATGACGTGGCGTGGCTGTGCCACGGTGGTGCCCGATACCGCCACGCGCGCGGAGTTCTAACCGCGACCACCCTCGATTTGCGTCTGCCGGTGGCGTGCGTTACGGCGTGAGGGCACGAAGCAGGCGACGAATGGCGCGCCACACCACGAGCGGGATCTCATGACCGCCGTCAAAGGGCACCCACGTTACCGTGGCCCCGCCGCGTGCGCACAGGTCGCGTAGCCCCTCGCCGGCGGCGAAGGAAAGCTCCTCATCGTCGCGACCGTGGCTTACCAACACGGGCAGTCCCCGCAGTGGGGCCAATCGGGGCTCCCACTGCGCCGCCGTTATGCGTGAGCTGGAGAGCAGTCCCAGAGCGTTGATCGGCGCGTGGTCGCGGAGCAGGGCGTCGCAGGCGAGCATGCCCCCCTGCGAGAAGCCAAGGACCGCCACGGGACGTTCCGGCGCCTCTCCCCGCACGGACTCCAGCAGCGCCAGCAGCAGCGCCCGCGCAGCCGGTACTCCCGCTGGCGCGTCGTCGTGCAAATCGCGCGGCCCCGCGGCCAGCTGAGCGCGACGCCGTGCGTGGTCGGTGGGCCACCAGGCAAAGCCCGGTGCATCGGTCACCGGCCCTTGCGGGACGAAGACGTCGGCGGCGATACCCAGCGACGTGGCAAAGGGGGCGAGCGCCTCGGGCTCCATGGTGCGGCCATGGAGCATCACCACACTGATCGCTGGCGTCCCCGTGCAGAGGCGGAGCGTGCGCAACCCCGCGATGCGCTCGGTTTGTGCCGTTACTTGCGCGCTCACACCATCACGCCGCGAGGGTGCGGTGCAGTTCGCGCCACAGCACTTCGCGCATCCACCCGGCGGAGAGACTGTGATCGCACCCCGGGAGGTGGGACAGCGTGACCTGTCCCTTGCCAAGCAGGCGCGTGAGGGCGCGCCCGGCGCCTGTTCGCAACACGTGCTCGCCGGGATCTCCCTCGGAAAAGATGAACCGCACGCGCACGCCGCGCCGCACCATCGTGTGCAATTCGGTCCCGATATCCTCGGCGGCGGGAGCCCCCACCATCCGACCCGCATCGCGGGCAATGCCGCGGAACGCTTCGCGCCCACGATAGACCACCGTGGCTGCAGCATGACGCACGTCCACGCCACCGCGCAGCAATTTCACCCATTTGCTCCAGTGTCGGATAGACTCGCGGTACTGTGTGGCCGACTGCGCCATGACATACGCCGGATACTTGAGCGACATGCCGTCGCGCCAGCGAAAGGTGAGCGGATTG
>CANHTA010000060.1 GCA_947463135.1 Gemmatimonadota bacterium | reverse complement strand
TGCCTCCTAAGCTGTTGGCCGTTCCCGCGACCACCCGCCAGCACCCCACCACCACAGCGCGTTATTGTGTGTCAACCGGCTCGCCCCCCCGCTGTCCGGAAGCCCCTCCCACAAGCCCCCCACTACATGCGACACGCGTCACTGTCGTTCGCCGCCGCCGGGCTCGTGCTCGGCGCCTGCGTCCGGAGCACCCCAGCGCCGGCTCCAACGCCCGCGCCCAGCGCACCGGCCGCAACACCACTCGGCCGCTCCGCAGGCGCCCCCCAGGGCGGCGGACAAGGTGGCGCGCAGGGCGGTCAGCCCGCCGCCCCCGGTGGCGCCAACGCCGCGCAAGACCCGCAGCCGCGCCCCTACGCGAGTGTCATCACGCCGCGCGCCGTCACCAAGAGCGGCGTGTTCAAGGTCCACTCCGTCGGCAGCCGTCTCTACTTCGAAATTCCGCGCGCGGAACTCGGCCGGGACTACGTCATCGTCTCCACGCTGGCTGGCACCCCCGATGAAATCGGCATTCGTGGCACGCAAGGCGGCAATAACCTCGTGCGCTTTGAACGTCGCGAAAACCGCCTCTTCGTGCGCGAAGCTGACTACCGCGACGTCATTGCCGATACCGCGTCGTCGCAGCGCATGGCCGCCGAACTCATCGGCGTCACGAAAATTCTCGCCGCACTCAACATCGAAGCGTACGGCCCCGACAGTTCGGCCGTCGTGGAAGTCACGCGCATGTTCACCGGCGGCGTGCCGGAATACACCGCCCTGGGCCGCCGTGCCACCGTCGATGCCGCACGGTCCTACGTGGAGCGCTTCGCGGCGTACTCGCGCAACGTGAACGTGACGGCCGTGCAGAGCTTTACCCCGCAAGGTGGCGCACCGGGTGGCGGCGGCGGTGCCGCAGCGGCGGCCACGGCGCCCACCACCGAGAAGTACACGTTCTCGATTGCCAAGCTCCCCGACGTCCCCATGCAGCCACGCCTGCTCGATGACCGCGTGGGCTACTTCGGTGTGAGTCAGCGCGATTTCTCCGGCGCCACCCAGCGCGTGGAAACCAAGCGCTACATCTCGCGCTGGCGTCTCGAGTGCTCCGACAAGAAGGTCGGGAACCTCTGCGTGCCCAAGAAGCCCATCACCTACTACCTCGATCCCGCCACACCGGCCTGGATCAAGCCGTGGATCCGCAAGGGCATTGAAGACTGGCAGGTGGCCTTCGAGGCCGCCGGCTTCTACAAAGGGATCATCGCAGCCGATGCCCCAACCAACGATCCCGATTTTTCCGGCGAAGATGCCACCGTGGCCATGGTGCGCTGGCTCCCGTCGGCCACCGAGAATGCGGTTGGCCCGAGTCTCAAGGATCCGCGCACCGGGGAAATCATTGACGCCGACGTGCAGACCTATCTCAACGTCATGAACCTCGGGCGCTCGTGGTACTTCACGCAGGTCGGTCATCTCGACAAGCGGGCGCAGAAGTTCCCCTTCCCCGATTCCCTCGCTGGTCGTCTGCTGGAGTACGTCACGGCGCACGAAGTCGGACACACGCTGGGCTTCCCGCACAACTTCAAAGCCAGCTCCATGTACCCCGTGGACTCGGTGCGCTCGAAGACGTGGGTGGCCAAGAATGGTCATACGCCCACCCTCATGGACTACTCGCGCTTCAACTACGTCGCGCAGCCGGAAGACGGGATCGCCCTCGACGACCTCATTCCGAAGGTCGGCCCGTACGACAAGTACGCCGTGATGTGGGGCTACTCGCCCATTCCGAACGCCACCACCCCCGAGGCGGAAAAGGCCACGCTCAACCGGTGGGCCAAGATGCAGGACACCATCCCCTGGTACCGCTTCGCCAACGACGGCGGCGCACAGGGTGCCGATCCTGGTGAGCAGTCGGAAGCCGTGGGCGATGCCGACGCCGTGAAGGCCACCGCGCTCGGCGTGAAGAACCTCAAGCGCACCATGGCGATTCTGGAGTCGGCCACGGCGTGGAAGGACGGCAGCACGTACGACGATCTCGAAGAGATCTACGGGCGCACGGTGGGGCAATGGGCCACCGAAATGGGTCACGTGGCCCGCATCATCGGCTCGGCCTACAAGCAGGAGAAGCTGGTGGGCCAAAAGGGCGTCGTCTGGCAGAATGTGGAACCCAAGCGCCAGAAGGACGCGCTGCAGTTCCTGCTCGACAACGCCTACACCACGCCCACCTGGCTGCTCGATGAGCGCATCCTGCGCAACATCGAGTCCAACGGCAGCTTGAACCGTGTCGGCAACGCGCAGGCCCGCTCGCTGGCGTCGGTGGTCAGCAACGAGCGCCTCGCCCGCATGATCGAACTCGAAGCGATGGCAGGGTCGAAGAGCGACGTATATCCCGTGGCGGACATGCTCACCGATCTGCGCCGCGGACTCTGGAAGGAAATCGAAACCGGTGCGCCAATCGATGCCTTCCGCCGTCGCCTGCAGCGCGTGTACCTCGAAGCGATGGCCGGCAAGATCAACCCGCCCGCGTCCGCGGCCGCCCCGCAGGCACCGGCCGGCGCCCGTGGCGCCGTGGCGCCGGTCACCACCGCCGACTTCCGCCCGATCCTGAAAAGTGAAATGCGCGCCCTCGACGCCGATTTGGCCACCGCCATCGCCAAAACCGGCGATCGCATGAGCAAAGCCCATCTCGAAGACGCGCGCGACCTCATCGCCAATATGCTCGATCCAAAGCGCTAAGCTTGGCCGGGCACCTCGCCTCTGAGCGGGGAGCATCGTAAACTGAAGGAGAGGCCTGCCGACTGCGCGGGCCTCTCCTTCCTTTTTCGATCAGGTCCAATGCGCCTTCGCTCTCTCCCGCTGCTCGCGGCAGGGCTTGCGTTCGCTGCGTGTCAGCCGGCCAAAAAGCCGACGCCCACGCCGACGCCGGCCGCTCGCCCCGCAGGCCAAAACGGCACCCCCACAGCCGGACAGCCCACACCAGGGCAACCCGCCCCGGGTCAACCCCCGGCCGGTGGGTTGCCGGCTGGGCTGCCCGCTGGACTCGCCGGAATCGCCGGTGGAGGCGCCGAGCCGGCCCCGCGCCCCTACGCCACGGTGATCACGCCGCGCGCCAAAACCAAAACGGGCGTGTTCGGCGTGCACCAGGTTGGCTCGCGCTTGTATTTCGAAATCCCAACCGCGCAGATCGGCAAGGATTTCGTCATCACCACCGTGCTGGCCGGCACACCCGCCGGCATCGGGATCAACGGAACGCTGGGGCCGGACCGCGTCATCCGCTTCGAGCGCCGCGACAATCGCGTGCTCGTGCGCGACATCAACTACAACAACGTCGCTACGGACAGCACGCTGTCCACGCGCCGCGCGATGTCGCTGATTGAGTTCTACCCCATCATCGCGTCGCTCAACGTGGAAGCCTACGGCAAGGACAGCGCGGCCGTTGTGGAAGTGACGCGCATGTTCACGGGCGGCATTCAGGAGTTCACCGCTGGTGGCCGGCGCGCCACCGTGGACGCATCGCGGTCGTACATCGACAAGTTTGCCGCCTTCACACGCAACGTGAACGTCACCGCCACACAGACGTTCACTGCACAGGGGGGTGCCGGCGGCCTGCCGGGTATTCCGGGACTCAACCTCGGCGGCGGCAGCGCCACCACGGAAGCGTACACCTTCTCGATTGTCCGCTTGCCGGATGATCCCATGATGCCCCGCCTCCTCGATGCCCGCGTGGGATACTTCGGCGAGTCGAAGTCGGACTTCGGATCAGCCGAGCAGCGCGTGTTGCCGCGCCGCTATATCGCGCGCTGGCGCCTTGAATGCTCCGACCAGAAGGTGGGCAACCTCTGCGCGCCGAAGAAGCCCATCACGTACTACGTGGACCCGGCCACCCCGGCGTGGTTGATCCCGTGGGTCCGCGCTGGCATTGAGGAATGGCAGCCCGCCTTTGAACAGGCCGGCTTCGCCAAAGGCATCGTTGCCGGCACCGCGCCCAACGATCCCGACTTCTCCGGTGAAGACGCCGCCGTAGCCATGGTGCGCTGGCTCCCGTCTCCGGTGGCCAACGCCGTCGGACCAAGCACCACCGATCCGCGCACCGGCGAAATCATCGACGCCGACGTGCAGATGTACCACAACATCATGGACCTGCAGCGCAACTGGTACTTCTCGCAGGTCGGCCACCTCGATAAGCGCGCGCAAACGTTCCCGTTCCCGGATTCGCTCATGGGACGGCTTGTGCAGTTTGTCGTGGCACATGAAGTGGGACATACCCTGGGCTTCCCGCACAACTTCAAGGGTAGCTCCATGTATCCAGTTGACTCCATCCGCAGCAAAACGTGGGTGGCGAAAATGGGCCATTCGCCATCAATCATGGACTACGCGCGCTTCAACTACATCGCGCAACCGGAGGACGGCATCGCCTTGGGCGATCTCGTGCCCAAGGTTGGTCCGTATGACCGATTCGCCGTGATGTGGGGATACAAGCCCATCGCGGGCGCCAAGACGTCGGACGACGAAAAGTCCACGCTTGATACATGGGCCCGCATGCAGGATTCGATTCCGTGGTACCGGTTTGCGGGTGACGGCGGTGCCGGCGGCGCAGACCCGGGCGAGCAGTCGGAAGCCATCGGTGACGCCGACGCCGTGCGCTCCACGCGCCTCGGCTTCAAAAACCTCGAGCGCATCGTGAATCTGGTGGTGCCGGCATCCACCAACGACAAAACCGCCGACTACTCGCTGCTGCGCGCCACCTACAGTGGTGTCCTCGGTCAGTGGGCCACCGAAGCCAACCACGTCACCAAGATCGTGGGCGGCCTGAACAAGCAGGAAAAAGCGGTGAGTCAGAGTGGCCCGGTGTGGACGCCGGTGCCGCGGGCGCGTCAGAAGGAAGCCGTTGCCTTCCTCAACGAGGCGGTGTTCAGCACGCCCACGGCGATGATCAAAACGGACATCCTCGCCAAGTTGGAGTCTGACGGCAACATCAACCGCATCACCGGCGCACAAGGCCGCGTACTCGGCTCGCTCGTGGCCAACGCCAAGCTCCAGCGCATGGTGGAGTACGAAGCCCTCGCCACCAACAAGGCCACCGTCTACACGCTGGGTGAAATGCTCACCGATCTGCGTCGTGGTCTCTGGAAGGAGATCTACGCCGGTGCACCCATCGACGCCTATCGTCGCCGCTTGCAGGCCACCTATCTCGAAGCGATGGCCTCCAAGATCAAGCCGCCGGCTCCGAATCCGCAGGAAGCGGCGCTCGCCGCGGCGTTCGGTCAGGCGCTGGTGAATACCCGGGATTTCCGCCCGCTCCTCAAGGACGAGATGCGGACGCTCGACCGGGAGCTCGCCGCAGCGGTGGGTCGCACCAGTGACCGCACCTCACGCGCTCACCTCATGGACGCGCGCGATCAAATCAAGGCGATGCTCGACACCGACAAGTAGACGGCTGCTGCACACGTAAACAACGAGGCAGGGACATTGTCCCTGCCTCGTTGTTTATGTACCGACCTCATGATCACCGCGCAGGTGACGTGCCGCAGCCGCTTACAAATAGCGGGTCACCCACGTGCGCTTGGAGGCACGTAGTCGCGCGTACCAGACAGCGGGTGGATAGAGCACAACGAGCATCATCAACACCACCGGAATGGTCTGCCAGAGCGCAATGCCAAAGCCCTCAGGCAACCCCGTGATACGGGCACGAAAGTCGAAGGCGGAAAACGGATACCCGACCAAGAGCGCCAACAGCAACATCAGCGCGTGCAAGAGATACAGGTGCCCGATATACATGAACATGGGGACCTGACCGAAGGTACGAAGCGGTGCGGCCCACCCTGGCGTGTGCGCATTCCACCATGCAAGCAGCAACAACGCCGGCCCGATCGTCATGCACACGAACGACAGCGACATCGGGTACTTCGTGACGTTCAGCATGCTCATCACATCGTGCGGAAACGAACCGGTGTAGAGCGCAGGATGCGGATCACCATATCCGTTGCCCACACGAAGTATGAAAAACAACGACAGGCACAGCACGCCACCACGCACCAACCAGACACGGCGGAGCGCCGATGGGGTATCGCGCAACCAGCGCCCAAGGCCATCACCGGCAAGCACAAGGCCAATCATCGGCAACACCGGATACGACGTGCGTACCGTGAGGTCACCCCACAACGGCATGACCTGGCGATCGTGCAACACCGCCCAGCTCCAGTGCAACCACGTCGGCGTGATGGGATGCCAGCCATCAAGCATGTTGTGGCCGGCAATGATGAGCACCCCCAACGCCGTGCGCACGGTTGGCCGAACCCGTTGCAGCAGGCCTAAAACCATCATGCTTACACCGATTCCCCAGATCACCTGCGCGTAGCGCATCGGCCACACCAAGGAAAAGGTCCACGCGAAGTGGATGATCGTAAACTCCATCAGCACGAGCACGGCACCCCGCGAGAGAAGATGCCAGCTCCACGGTGCGGGGTGGGTGTCACCGCGTGATTGCAGCCCTGCCGAAACACCCGCCATCAACGTGAACACGGGTGCGCAGAAGTGCGCCAGCCATCGCATCCAGAACAGCAGTGGCGTCACCGAATCGAGCTGCATCGGATCGGCCACGCCGGGCGCACGGGCATAGTCGCGGGCGTGGTCGATCATCATCGCGACAATCACCAATCCTCGAAGCGCATCGATCCCGTCTACACGGGGCCGTTCCCGACCGGTGGTCACTTAGCGGTCAAGTGTGAGTGTAAGGAACAGGGCCCGTGACGACGCTGGTGAGTGCAATGTTTGGCTGCCATCCCACCAGACATACTCCATGTACCGGTCGAAGAGGTTCGTGACACCAACGCCAACCGCCGCCGCGCGCCACCGCCAGGAGATATCGGTGTTCACCGTGTGCATATCGCCCCAACGTCCCTGGCTATTCTGCGGCGTGAGCTGATACCGGCCCTGCGCATAGGCCCAGGCCGACACCGTAAAGCCCGTTCGCGGCGACCACTCGGCCCCGTACTTGGCGGTCCAATCGGGCACATGATTCAGCACGTTGCCGGCAATGGCGGCATTGGTACGTCCCGGCTCAACCAGTAACGCACGTTGCGACGTGGCCGCCACCCAGAGTTGGACCGCGTGCGGCAAACGCAGAGTGCTTTCCACGTCAACGCCGGTACGCTTGGTACGACCCACATTCTCCGAATCACCGGAATTGTCAAAGCGTAACCGCACCTCGTCGGAGGCGCGCTGCTCCCAGTAGCCGGCGCGAAGCGTCCATCCGCGCAGCGGCTCGCTCACCAAACCCACCTCGCCGCCGTTATTCACCGACGCACGCAGCGGCGTTGTGCCGTACGAGGCAAGGCCACTGCCAATCTGGAAGCCACGGCCGTAGTTCGCATACGCACTGAGGCGGTCATGCAAACGCAACCCGGCGCTGAGCTTTGGCTGCGTGATGGTGCCGTAGTCCAGCACCGGGACGGTCTTGGGAGCCGGCAGATTATTCACGAAATCGCCAGCAAACCGATCGGCTCGCAAACCGGCCGTCAGGGTAAGCCAGGAAGTCGGCGCGGCGCTGGCCTGCAGGAATCCACCCGTGTTATCAAGCGAAAAGTCATAGTCCCGCAACGTGAGCTGCCGCACGCGCTCCGCAGTGCGGAAACGAAACTGTTCGTTGCGCTGCTGCTGGATATCCGCACCGCCCGTTACCACCAGCTGCTGCGCCGCAAATCGCGACGGACGCCATGTGACCGCGGCGATCGCGCCCGTTTGCCGCTCATCCTCGATGCGCTCCTGTTGAGCACCAGCCGCGGTAAACCGCACATAGCGTACACGATCAAAGCGCTGCGTGTAGGCCTTCAGTGACCAGGCCAGCGTGGCCGTTTGCTTCACATCGAGATGCAAGCTCCCATGATCACTTTCCACACTGCCCCCGTCAGTGTTCGAAAAAGTTGGCGAGGACCGGGGGGTGCTTCGCGACTGCGCATTGGTGAGATAGCCGGGCGCGTCGGTATTCAGCCGGTGGGCACGGGCAATGAGGCCCACGCTCACCCGAGCGCTATCGCTGGTGTAGAACCATTTCCCCGAGGCGCTCCACTTGTCCGCCGCTGACTGCTCGCGGTATCCGTCGCTTCGCCGTGCCCCGGCGAAGATCGTCTGGGTGAACCCGCCGGCTTCAACACTGCCAAGCACTTGGGCTTCCTGCGCACCGAAGGAACCACCCTGCAAACGCGAGGTGACCGAATTCCCGCTTCCGCGCGTCGTATGCACCGATACGTTACCGGCCAGATTAAACAGGCCAAACCGGGGATCATGGGTACCGCGCACCACATCCATTCGTGATATCTCAAGCGGGAAGAGGGCGTTCATCTCGCTGACCCCGCTGTTGAGATTGGCTGGAATCCCATCAATCAGCAGTTTGGTGCTCGCGATTTCGCTTTCGGTGTTGAAGCCGCGAATCCCGATGTCACCTGACACGATCCCTTGATTGAACTCGGCGCGATAGACGCCTGGAACCTTCCGGAGGAGTTCCTGCGCGAAGGCCACGTTTTCGCGGGCGATCTGATCACCACCAAGCACGGACACCGCGCCAAGGAGTGCATCGGCACCGGGATGGAGTTCGACGGGCCCACGGGGTGCGCCAATGACCTGCACGGGCGCCAGTTGTGATTGCGCGGTCAGCAGCAGCGAGAGCTCAGCCGCTCCCGACCGGGCGAGCAGTTCCTGCGTCAACGGCGCATAGCCAACGGCGCGCACCTGCAGGACGTAGTGCCCGGCGCCAGCCACCTCAACAACGAACCGGCCATCGGTTCCGGTACGCCCCATGGCCAGCCGTCCATTGGGGTCGGTCGCGGTGACCGTTGCGGACACAATCGGATCCCCGTTGGGGCCCCTGATGCGTCCGCGAAGCTGCAACGCCGAGACGGGCGCCGTTTGGGTGGCCGGGGTGGTCTGGGCGTGGGCAACGGTGGTCGTGGTTGCCAGCGTCAGGAGGGCGATACAGCGAACGCGCGTAGGGAATAGCGCGACGGCGCGAAGAGAGAGCACAAGATCGTCGGTGAATGGTGGGATGATAACGGGAAGAGTATATCATTAACCCGGCATCGTGTCTACGCGTGGTGCGGGCGAACACCTCAGTGCGTGCGGAGCGGGCATCGCCCACCGTTTCATCCCTGGCGCGCCTGCAACCCACATGCGCGCGCCCTCGTATTTTTGCGCATATGTCATCACCCACCGATTCCGTCCCCAGCGACGTCACGCCGGTTCGCGCCGCCCTCTCCGGCCAATACGAAATCCACCGCGAGCTCGGTCGGGGCGGCATGGGCATCGTACTGCTGGCCCGCGACGAACGCCTCGACCGGCTGGTGGCCCTCAAGGTGCTGCCGCCACAGTTGGCCGAGCACGCAGAAACCAAGGAGCGCTTTCTGCGGGAAGCGCGAATGGCCGCCCAGCTGTCGCACCCGAACATCGTGCCGGTGTACCGCGCCGATGAGATCAACGGGTTGGCATTCTTCGCCATGGGGTTCGTGGACGGCGAAACGCTGGGCGAGCGGATCCGTGACCGAGGGGCACTCCCCGCCGCCGATGTGGTCCGGGTGCTGCGCGAGGTGGCCTGGGCGCTCGCCTACGCGCACGCCCGTGGCATCGTGCACCGCGATGTGAAGCCCGACAACATTCTGCTCGAACGCGGCAGTGGCCGGTCGGTCGTCACTGATTTCGGGATCGCCCGCTCGGACTTCAACCCGGCGCTCACCCAAGACGGCTATGTGCTGGGCACCGTCCATTTCATGAGCCCTGAGCAGGCCAGTGGCGAGCCGCTCGATGGCCGCAGCGACCTGTATGCGCTGGGCTGTATCGGCTTCCTCGCGCTCAGCGGACGGCTGCCCTTCGAGGGATCAGCGCCGCAGGCGATTCTGGTGGCGCACGCCACCAAGGAGCCACCGTTGCTGCGATCGGTGGCGCCATCGGTGCCGCCGGCGCTGGCCGCGGTGATCGATCAGTGCCTCCGCAAACGGGCCGACGACCGCTTCGCCAACGGCGAAGAGCTGGCCGATGCGCTGGGTAAAGCGCTCCAAGCGGTGGAAAGCGCCGCCCGCGACGAGACCGGCCAAACCGCGCTGTCCAGCGATGACGCCATGCTGATTTGGCGTCGTGCCGCCGAGCTGCAGGCGGAGGCAGCCGCGCGGTTGGAGTCGCGAATGCGGGCGGTCGGCGGAACGAAGCAGCTGGTCGCCACCTCGATGTCGTCGAGCAACGGACCGAATGACGCGACGTCTTTAGGCCAGCAAAGGGTCATGGACGAGCCATTAAGTACAGACGCGTATCGGATGCGTGATGTGGAGGCCGCCGCGGTCGAGGCAGGCATCTCCCAGCGCTATGTCGCTCTGGCCCTCGACGAGCTCCGGGCGGACCCCAACGCGATCCTCCGCGCGCAGTCCATTCCACCATGGAAGGAAACCCTCGCCACTCGGCTCTTCGGAACAACGCAGCACACCGTCTCCGTTACCCGGCGCTTCGCCGTCGCCCCGCGGGCCGTGTTGCTGGCGCTGGGGCGATCGCTGCAGGCAGCCCCATGGTCACTGTCACTTCGCGATACACTGGGGGGACACCCTCTCGATGGTGGCGTGTTGGTGTTCGACATTCCCCCGATGTCGGATTACATCTACAAGTGGAGCTGGACGCGCTACGGTTTGTACGCCCCGGAGATCCGCGTCTCGCTGGCCGCGGCCAACAGCCGGGCCTGCGACGTCACCTTCGAGATCGACCTCCGCAAGGGGCTCACGTCCAGCCTGGCCTCGCACGCCTTTGTCGCAGCCTCGGCCTGTAGCATGGGTGGTCTCTCCGGCGCCCTCATCGCCGTGAAGGCGCTGCTCCTCACCGGTGTTGCCGCCATCGGCGGGCTCGCGCTCGCCGGTCTCCTGGTTGGTGGTGTCACCGTGATGGCGACAGCCGGCCCGCTCTACCGCTGGGAAATCCGGAAGGCTGAGGCCGAGCTGCAGGCGGCGCTCGGGGCGATCGACGCGGCACTCCGGTCCATCGACATCTTCGGCGACGCGCCAACGCCGCCGCTCCCGCGCCCCCCCGACGCCGGCGCCGACCTGTTGATGCTCTAGCGCCGCCGCTTGTTTTTCTCTTATTACTGAGATACTTTACGGGTATCCCAACGCCGAGCCAATCTCATGTCCATCCGTCCCGTCAAGCGCATCGTGCAGGCCCAGCCCACCATGGAAGGCGCCGGCGTGCACCTGCATCGCGCCTTCGGCTTCGGTGAAACGGCCGAAACCGACCCGTTCCTGCTGTTCGACGACTTCCGGAACGACGTCCCCCGCCAGTACCAAGCGGGCTTCCCGTGGCACCCGCACCGCGGCATCGAGACCATCACCTACGTGCTCGCCGGCAACGTGGAGCACGCCGACTCATTGGGCAATCGCGGCATGCTGGGTGCCGGCGACGTGCAGTGGATGACCGCCGGCAGCGGCATCGTGCACCACGAAATGCCGCAGGGCGATGCGCAGGGACGCATGCACGGCTTCCAGCTGTGGGCCAACCTCCCCTCGTCGCTTAAGATGACCGCGCCGCGCTACCAGGATGTGCAGTCGAAAGAGATCGCCGAGATTATCGACGATGACGGCACCACCGTGCGCGTCATCTGCGGCGAGTTCTGGGGCAAGCGGGGTCCGGTGGACGGCATCGCCGCCGATCCCTCCTACCTCGACGTGTTCGTACCGGCTGGTCGCACCAAGTCGCTGCCGGTGGACGCCTACCGCAGCACTTTCGCCTACATCTTCGAGGGCTCGGGGAGCTTCCGTCATGCCTCCGACCCCATGGGCGTGCTCACCGAGCGCACGGCGGGTAACGACGACGATCTCGTGCGGGACATGTCGGGCAATCGCTCGCTGGTGCTCTTCGACAGCGGGGACGAGGTCGTGGTGCGGGCCGGCGAGCAGGGTATTCGCTTCCTGCTGGTGTCCGGCGCCCCCATTAAGGAGCCCGTGGCGTGGTACGGTCCCATCGTGATGAACACGCAGGCCGAACTACAGCACGCCATGCGCGAGCTGCGCGAGGGCACGTTCATCAAGCACGAAGCGTAACCAGCGGCCGCGGTCGGCAGTTGACCGTCGACCCGGTTATGGTATGTATTATGGTATGGCTATCATGACACATCGAACCACCTTTGCCCTGGACGACGCGACCGTGACGCGCATCCGTCGTTTGGCCGCGCAGTGGCAGGTGTCGCAAGCCGAGGTGATCCGCCGCGTCGTCGCCCAAAGTGACGCGGCAACACACCCCGATCCCGTGGCGATGCTGAATGCGCTGCACCGTGCCGGCGAAGGACTCACGGCCGCCGACGCCGAGTCATACCTCACAACCGTCCGTGAGGACCGCAAAAGCTGGAGAGGCGCGTGATATGTCTCGATACCAACTATCTGATTCTGGGCTTGGTCGCGGGGAGCCGAGAAAGCCGTGAGCTCGCCGCATGGGTTGCCGCCGGCGAGCAATTGGTGGCACCGTCCTTGGTGTGGTTCGAGTTCCTCTGTGGGCCGGTTACCGAAGTACAGGTCCACACCATGCGCGCCTTTCTCCACGAGCTGACGCCGTTCGACGAGCCGCAGGCCATCGTCGCTGCGAACCTGTTTAACGCGGCGGCCCGCAAGCGCAGCACCCGCGTTGACGCCATGATCGCCGCTACGGCCATCGTCGCTGATGCCGCCCTCGCAACCAATAACGCCGCCGACTTTCTCCCCTTCCGGGAGAGCGGACTCCGCTTCGCGTAACCAGCGGCCGCCACACGTCGCGCTCAGGGAACCCGCAGCCGTCACGAAACACTGAGAGGGGGATGTCCCTGCTCACCCAGACTCCCCGCGGGCTCTACTGCGCCGCCGCCGATTGCTACATCGATCCATGGGCCCCGGTCCCCCGCGCGCTCATCACGCATGCGCACGGTGACCACCTCACGTGGGGGTGTGAGCGCTACCTGGTGTCGGCCGAGGGCGAGGGGGTCTCGCGTGAACGGCTGGGACAATGGGCAGCTGGGCTTGAAGCCATCCCGTACGGGGAAACACGCCGCATCAATGGCGTGACGGTGTCATTTCACCCGGCCGGACACATTCTCGGCTCGGCCCAAATCCGGCTTGAGCACGAGGGCGAGGTGTGGGTGGTGTCGGGCGATTACAAAACCGACCCCGATCCCACCTGCACGCCGTGGGAGCCCGTGCGTTGCCACACCTTCATCACCGAAAGCACCTTCGGGCTGCCGATTTATCGCTGGCCGTCACAGCAGCAGCTGTTCGCCGACATCAACGCGTGGTGGACACGCAACGCGAACGACGGATACGTATCGCTGCTGTACGGCTACGCCCTCGGCAAGGCGCAACGCCTGCTCGCCGGACTCGAGCCATCCATCGGCCCCATTCTCACGCACGGAGCCGTGGAGCGTATGACGCAGGTGTATCGCGACGGCGGCATCCGCATGCCCGACACCACCTACGCGCTCACCGCGAACAGATCGCCCGCGTGGGCCCGGGCAATTGTCGTGGCACCGCCCAGCACCGATGGGTCCACGTGGGCCCGACGCTTTGGCAATACACGCGCCGCCTTTGCCAGCGGATGGATGCGCGTGCGTGGTGCGCGCCGACGGCGCGGTGTGGACGCCGGCTTCACACTCAGTGATCACGTGGACTGGCCGCAGCTGCTCAGTGCCATCGATGCCACCGGCGCCGAGCGGGTGTGGGTCACCCACGGCTTCACCGCACCGGTGGTGCAGTGGCTGCGCGACACGGGACGCGATGCGCAGGCGATTCCCACGCGGTACGAGGGGGAGCGTGACGACGCAGCGGTGGATGTCGCGATGGAAACAGCGTGAGGCAGTTCGCGACGTTGTACGACGCCATCGATGCTACCACCGCCACCACCGTGAAGGTCGCGGCACTGGTGACGTATTTCCGCGATGCCCCCGCCGCCGACGCAGCGTGGGTGGTGTCATTTCTGGTGGGACGGCGCCCCAAGCGCTTGGTGCGAGCGCCGGATCTGCGTGCGTGGGCAGCGGAAGCGGCCAACGTGCCCACGTGGCTGTTCGAGGAGTGCTACACGCAGGCGGGTGATCTCGCCGAAACGATTTCGCTGCTGGTTCCCGAACCGGAGCATCATGGGGCGTTGCCCAACCACGACCGCGTTGCGTGGTGGGTGGAAGACCGGTTGCTGCCACTGGCGCGCATGGCACCACATGCGCAGCGCACCTCATTGCTCAACGCGTGGCAGCAACTGGGCGGCACTTCGCGCTGTCTCTTCAACAAGCTGCTCACCGGCGGCTTTCGCGTGGGCGTGTCCGACGGCCTCGTTGTGCGCGCACTGTCGCAGGTGAGTGGCATCAGCGCCGAATCCATCGCGCACCGTCTCATGGGTGCGTGGGAGCCCAGTGCCGCGTGGTATGCGCAGCTCGTGTCTACGGAAACCACCGACGCCGACTGGAGCCGTCCGTATCCGTTCTACCTCGCGCATCCGCTCGACGCTGAACTCAACGCCCTCGGTGCGGCGAGCGACTGGCAACTGGAGTGGAAGTGGGACGGTATTCGCGCGCAGCTGGTGCGACGTCGTGGGCGGACGTTCCTATGGAGTCGCGGTGAAGAACTGCTCGCGGATCGCTTTCCGGAAGTGGAAGCGAGCGCTGCGTGGTTACCCGATGGTACCGTGATTGATGGCGAACTGTTGGCGTGGCGCCATGGCACGCCGCTGCCCTTCAGCGAACTGCAGCGGCGCATCGGTCGCAAAACCGTGGGCAAGAAGCTGCTGGCCGATGTCCCCTGTCACCTGCTGGTGTATGACTGTCTCGAGTATGAGGGCGTCGATGTGCGCGATCGTCCCATGCAGGAGCGGCGTGCGCTGGCGGAAACCATCGTGTCGCAGCTCCCGGGCGGTGCGTCGATGGGGCTCTCGCCCGTGCTCAACGTGACCACCTGGGATGACGCCCGCGCCGCCCGTGAGCAGTCGCGCGGGATGTCCGCTGAAGGACTCATGCTGAAGCGGCGGGCATCGCCGTACGGGGTGGGTCGCAAAGTGGGTGACTGGTGGAAGTGGAAGGTGAATCCGCTCACCGTTGATGCCGTGCTTGTGTACGCGCAAGCGGGTCACGGTCGACGCGCAGGACTGTACACCGACTTCACATTCGCGATCTGGGACGGCGAGGCGCTCGTGCCCTTCGCCAAGGCCTACTCGGGCCTCACTGACGCCGAAATCCGTCAGGTGGACGCGTTCATTCGTCGCAATACCGTGGAGAAGTTCGGTCCGGTGCGCACCGTGAAGCCGGAGCTCGTCTTCGAGCTGGCGTTCGAGGGGATTCAGCGCAGTACGCGGCACAAGAGCGGCATCGCCGTGCGCTTCCCGCGCATTGCACGATGGCGCGTAGATAAACCCGCCAGCGAGGCGGACACGCTGCCTACCGTGAAGGCGCTGCTCACGCCGGCGGATCGCGGTGAGTAATGCCACAAGTAACGCCGCGCTGCGCATGGAACAGTGGTTCGCCACGCGTGGATGGCGTCCCTTCCCCTTTCAGCGGGAGGTGTGGGCGGCCTACGCCAACGGCGACTCAGGGCTCATTCACGCCGCGACCGGCACCGGGAAAACGTACGCTGCCTGGATGGGGCCGGTGCTCGAAGCACTGGCCGAGCACGAGGCGCCGCGCGCGCTGCGCCGACGTGCCGACGCCGCGCCGTTGCGCGTGTTGTGGGTCACGCCGCTGCGTGCGCTCGCCTCCGACACCGAACAGGCGTTGCGTGAGCCCATCGAGGCGCTGGGGCTTCCGTGGACGGTGGAGTCGCGCACCGGCGATACCACGGCGGCACGGCGTGCCCGTCAGCGCGACCGCCTCCCCTCCGCTCTGGTCACCACACCGGAGTCGCTCTCGCTGTTGCTGTGCCGCAAGGATCACGCAGCGATTTTCGCCGACCTGCGCTGCGTCGTGGTGGACGAGTGGCACGAGCTGCTCTCCACCAAACGTGGCGCGCAGGTGGAGCTCGCCCTCGCCCGCCTGCGACGCATCTGTCCACCGCTGCGCATCTGGGGCGTCTCCGCCACGCTCGGCAACCTCGAGACCGCCGCCGACACCTTGCTGGGCTACCGGGCCGACGGCACGCCACAGCCACGGCAACTTGTGCGCGGCATGGTGGCGAAAGACACGCAGATAGAAGCGCTCACCCCCGACACGATGGACCGCTTTCCCTGGGCCGGGCATCTGAACACCAAGCTGCTCCCCGGGGTGATGCAGCAACTCGAGGCCGCCCAAAGCGCCATTGTATTCACCAATACGCGCGCGCAGTGCGAGATCTGGTTTCAGTCCATCATCGCCGCCAATCCCGCGTGGTTCGAGTTCACCGCCATTCATCACGGCTCGCTGTCGCGCCAGCAGCGGGAAGATGTGGAAGACGGACTCAAAACCGGTCGCTATCGTGTGGTGGTGGCCACCAGTTCGCTGGATCTGGGCGTTGACTTCTCGCCGGTCGATCTCGTGATGCAGATCGGCAGCCCGAAAGGTGTAGCGCGCCTCATGCAGCGGGCGGGGCGGTCGGGCCACGCCCCCGGAAAGGCATCACGCGTGGTGTGCGTACCGACGCATGCGTTCGAACTGGTGGAGGTGGCCGCCGCGCGCGATGCCCTGCGTGCCGGCGCCATCGAAAGTCGCGAACCGCTGGATCGTCCACTCGATCTGCTGGCGCAACACCTCGTAACGCTGGCGCTGGGTGGTGGCTTTACCCGCACTGCGGTCCTGGAAGAGCTGCGCTCCACCAGAGCGTATCGGTTGCTCACCGACACAGAGTTCGACTGGGTGATCGATTTCGTCACGTGCGGCGGCACGGCGCTGCAGGCCTATCCTGAGTACGCCCGCGTCCAACTGGTAAACGGGCACTATGTAGTAACCGATCGCCGTGTAGCGATGCGCCACG
>CANHTA010000059.1 GCA_947463135.1 Gemmatimonadota bacterium | reverse complement strand
CAGCAACCGGTTGGTTTTCTTCACCGTACGGTAGATGGCTTCATCGTCCATGGGGGCCAAGGAGCGAAGATCGAGGACCTCAACGGAAATCCCTTCAGCGGCCAGCAGTTCAGCCGCCTCAAGTGCCTTCCAGACGGTAGCGGCATACGTCACAATAGACACATCACTGCCTTCGCGAGCCACGCGTGCTTTGCCAATCGGTACCACATGATCACCGTCTGGCATGACATCTTTCACACGACGATACAGGTACTTGTGCTCGAAGAAGAGCACACAGTCATCATCACGGATGGCGGCTTTCATCAGCCCTTTCGCATCCATGGCCGTGGAGGGATAGACGATTTTCAGGCCTGGCGTATGCAGGAAGCCGGCTTCCGGGTTTTGCGAGTGAAACGGCCCACCGCGTACGTATCCACCACTGGGCCCCCGCACCACCATTGGGCATGGCAGAAAGGCGCGATAGCGTGCGGTGGCCACATAGTTCGTGAGCATGTCGTAGGCGTTCGCGATGAAATCGATGAACTGCATTTCGACGACAGGTCGCATGCCCATGTGCGCGGCACCCGCGGCGGCCCCAACGAGTGCGATCTCGCTGATCGGGGAATCAATGACCCGCGATTCGCCGAACTTCGCCATGAGCCCCTCGGTCACCTTGAACGCACCGCCGAAGGCCCCGATATCCTCACCCATGCAGAACACGTGCTCGTCGCGCGCCATTTCCTCAAACAGTGCTTCGCGAATGGCCTCGAGGTAGGTGATCTCGCTCATGCGCGCTTCGCTCCGTCGGCGTTCCAAGTGCCCCAGCTTTCCGGGCGCTCTTGTCCGTAGGCATCGGCAGCGGCATCACGCCGGAACCAGAGCGGTTTTTCTGACGGGGGGTCGGCGTACACCCCAAGCAGCGCTTCACGCGCGTCCGGCGTGCCGGACAACTCGGCGAGATCAGTGGCTGCGTCAATCTCCCCGCGAATCCGCTCGTCGATGGCCGCGATCTCCTCGTCGGTCACCCCCAGCTCGGTTTTCATGACGCGCACATAGCGGTCGATGGGGTCGTTTTCCGCGGCCCAGCGTTCAATCTCACCGGCGGGGACGTAGGACTGATTGTCGTGCTCCGCGTGGCCCCGACGCCGATAGGTCAGCAGCTCTACCAAGGCTACCCCGTGCCCGGCGCGCGCGTAATCAACGGCCTGGCGCGTCACGTCATACGTGGCCAGCACATCATTCCCATCGGCTTGCAGGCCAAGGACACCATACCCAACGGCTTTATCAACGAAGAAGCGTGCCGCACACTGCTTCTCGGTGGGCGTCGAGTACGCGTAGCCGTTGTTCTCGACCACGACGACAAGCGGACATTTCTGCACCGCCGCGAAGTTAATGCCCTCGTGGAAGGCTCCCGTACTCGTTGCGCCGTCTCCGACGTATACGAGGCCAACCCGATCTTCCCGACGCATTTTGAATGACATCGTGACGCCGGTCATCACGGGGACCATATCGCCGAGCGGTGAGATCTGCCCGAGAAACCCGCGGGTACTCCCGGCCGGCCCGATATCTCCAAAATGGATGTTGAGCTCCCGCCCACGCGTTGGGGAGTCGGCCTTCGCCATGTATTGCTTGAGCACTTCCAGTGGCGTTGCGCCCTTCACGAGCATCGCGCCAAGGTTCCGGATGAGCGGCGACATGACATCGCGCTGCTCAAGCGCAAAACAACTCCCCACCGCGTCCGCTTCTTGCCCCAGCGACCGAAAGAGGCCACCGACCACCTTGGTCTGGCGGTAGAGATTCACCAAGCGTTCTTCGAGTTGCCGGGTGAGCTTCATCCAGTAGTACAACTCACACTTTTGCTCGCGCGACAGCGCGTCACTGGGACGCGCCGAAGGGACCGATTCGAGACCGTTTACCGCGTCGCCCATCAGTAGCCCGCCTCGATGGCGTGGCGCGGATCCGCACGGCGATGCAAGGCGACGAAGAACTTCTTGACGTTTTTGTCGAGGCGACTCTCTCCCACCTGGTCGGTGTGCACTTCGACCACGGTGTAGTGTCCACCATCCATCTTGACCGTGAGTGCCAGCTGGCCGAGCACACCGGCAAAAGCCCGCGCACGGGCGGCATGGCTGCCACGGCTCAGCCCGAGCGCGTCGAAAAAGCGATCGGCCGTCTCGAGCACGACATCCGGCGCGAGCGAGGTCCGATGGAAATGGCGCATGCTACGGTTCCTTGCGCGTAGTGTCGGGAGCGGGGCCCGGAGGGGGTTCAGGAGGACGTGATGAGGAAGGCGGAGAGAAATCGCCGGGCTCTTCCGCAGCCAGAATATCCTGAGTCCAATCCTGCGTTTTTTGCAGCACTTTGGTGGAATCGCGACGGAACTGAATGGCCATGGCCCACATCCCGGCCGTGACAAACATCAGATTGCTCCGATAGGTCCCAAGTTCCTCTGTTGCGGCGAGGCCATTGGAGACGGTTTTCCGATCGCGGTTGGTGCCAAAGATGCGTCCTTCGCCACCTTGGATAGGGAGTCCACTTTCGGCGTCGTGCACCATCACGCGCCAGTAAATCGGTTCCAGCGCACGCGTCGGCTTGGTTTCCGGAGCAACCCGAATGACAAAATCATCGGTTTTGAACCGCAGCTCCGTGGACGGAGGCGGACTCGCCTCACCCGCGCAGCCGGCCAGAACGAGGCCGGCTGCCGCGAGCGCCACCACCCGATAAAGACGACGCGTGCGCTGTGCGATCATTGATAGTATTCCAGACCGAGATGGGTGATCTGCTCCTCACCCATGAGGTGGCGGAGCGTGTTCTTCAACTTGGTTTGTTGAATGAAAAGATCATGCTCGGGCTGTAGCCCCGGCGCGGTCTGCGGCGATTTGTAATAGAAGCTTAACCATTCCTGAATGCCCTTCATGCCGGCACGCATCGCGAAATCCGAGAAGAGGGCCAGATCGAGCACCATCGGCGCGGCGAGGATGGAATCGCGGCACAGGAAGTTGATCTTGATCTGCATCGGGTAGCCGAGCCACCCCTTAATGTCGATGTTGTCCCACCCTTCTTTATTGTCGCCACGCGGTGGGTAGTAGTTGATCCGCACCACGTGCGAGAAATCCTTGTACAGCTCCGGGTAGACATCGGGCTGCAGAATGGTGTCCAGCACCGACAGCTTGGACTCTTCCTTGGTTTTGAACGAGGCGGGATCGTCGAGGACTTCGCCGTCGCGGTTCCCGAGGATATTGGTAGAGTACCAGCCTTCAAGCCCGAGCATACGCGCTTTCAGCCCTGGCGCGATGATCGTTTTCATCCAGGTCTGGCCGGTTTTGAAATCCTTCCCAGAGACCGGCACGCCCTTGGCCAACGCGAGATCCAGCAACGCCGGGAAATCTGCCGACAGGTTCGGAGCACCGTTGCAATAGGGGATCCCTTCCATGATGGCCGCATAGGCGTACAGCATGCTGGGCGCGATGGAATCGTCGTTGTCTTCCATGGCCTGTTCGAAGGCTTCAATGGTCTGATGCTGCGGACCAGCCTTGATGTAGGTCTCAGTGGATCCTGTCCACACCATGACCCCGCGCGTTGCCCCGTTGCTTTGCATGACGTGGCGAATGTCCGCCCGAATCTGCTCAGCGAGGTCGCGCTTGTTCTTGCCCGTTTTGACGTTCGTGGCGCGCGTGATGCGGGTTACGTACCGGCTTTCAAAGACGGCCGGCATCGGCTTGATCGCTTTCAGGAAATCCGCAATGGGCTCGATGTCCGACTTTTCAAGCACACCGGCATTCACGGCAGACTCGTAGGCGGAATCGGGAATGGGATCCCAGGCGCCAAAGACGATGTCGTCGAGTGTGGCTAAGGGCACAAAGTCTTTGATCAGCGGACTCCGCCCATCGGTGCGTTTGCCGAGGCGAATGGTCGCCATCTGCGACAGGGATCCAATGGGGACCGAGAGTCCGCGGCGCACGCGCTCGACACCGGCAATGAACGTGGTCGCCACCGCACCGAGACCTGGCGTAAAAATGGCGAGCTTCCCCGTTGCCGGGGCTGGGGACGCGGGATTGCCGCGAGTCGAGTCGGACACTACGTCTATTCTCCGGGGGAGGTGGTCGTGCGATACACGAAGTTGATACGTTGAAACACAGTGATCCACGCGGTGACCGCCAACAGAATGACAATCCCCGCGAGTACCCAGCCATTCAGGGCTAAGCCGAAGAACGCCTGGGGCGCAGAGAGCAGCGTGATACGCTCGGCTCGCTGCAGCATACCCACCTTCGCATCGAGGCCAAGGCCTTCAGCGCGGGCACGCGTGTACGACGTGAGGAACGTGGCAATGAGCGCGGCCAACGTGACCATGACCATGGGTTGACTGGCGTGGACGGGGTGCGTGGCATAGAACACCAGCAGTCCGCCCAGCAGGAACCCATCCGCCACGCGATCCAAGGTGGAATCGTAGAAGGCACCGAAGACGGTGCTTTGCCCAGTCCGTCGGGCCACGTTCCCATCGAGTACATCAAAGAGGGCGGTGAGCCCAAGAAACCAGCCGCCAGCGCTGATGTGACCGGAGGCGAAAATGACCCCGGCCGAACAGGTACAAATCGTACCGATGGTGGTGATGGTGTTGGGGCGCACCCGACGCGCGACCAGCCAGTCGGCCACAGGGGCGATGACTCGCAGGTATCCGCGCTGAATGGCGCTCCAGAGTGACGGCATCTCGGTCGTGATGAAGGTCGAGTAAGGATCTAGCCGTAGGAAGCTAGAACCCCACTTGCATCAACGGTAGAGATAAAAGCGTCTGGCGTCTTTCTCAAAGGCGATCACCGCCGGCAGTTGGCGATCCATCACGGCGTCGGGGTCGGCGCCGCCCACCAGCGCCTCGCGTGCACGGGAGGACCCCATGCGGAGGTCGAATCCGGCTGGGGTTACCCGGAGCGAGTCTTTGTGGACGCGGGAGAGTGCCCACAGGATGGCCGCTCCGACGCGCGCGGGCTGTAGACGCTCGCGATCGGTGACCTGGATGCGGACCCCCGGGATGGCCTTCCCTGCAAATTTGCCGTCTCCGGGCTTGTTGGGGGTGAACCGCTCGGCCTTGAAGGTCACCCCGGTGAGGGAGAGATCTTCGAGTAAGCGCACGACGGAATCGGCACGGAGCCATGATGCGCCGAATCGCTGAAACGGCTCCTCGGTGCCTCGCCCGACCGACAGGTTACTGGCCTCGAAGGGCACGAGCGCCGGATAGAGGAGCGCGCTGGTGATATTGGGCATGTTCGGTGACGGGCGCACCCAGGGCAACTCGGTATCCTCAAACCACATGCCCCGACGCCAGTTCTTCATGGGGATGACGGTGAGACGGGTCCCAAGCTTGAACTGCGCCTGAAACAGGCGTGCCATCTCCGCCATCGTGAGTCCGTGCCGCAGCGGCATGGGATAGAGGGCGAATCCATTCGTGCGATTCCCGGCCGTCGGCATGTCCGCATTGGCCAACGCGGAATCCAGCAACGCCCCTTCGGCCCGGGCGCCCGTGATCGGATTCGGCCGGTCCAGCACGAGCACAGGAATGCCACGCCGCGCGCCCGCCTGCATGGCATACAGCATCACCCCGACGTACGTCCAGGTTCTCGTCCCGATATCCTGCAGGTCAACGACCAACACGTCGACATCCGTGAGCAGACTGTCGGGGGGCGCGATGGTGCGGTTCTGGTAGAGCGAGTGGATGGTGAGCCCCGTCTTGACGTCGGATTCGTCGGCGAGGTTGGGACGATCAGCGGTTCCTGCGGCGCCGTGCTCAGGCGCGAAGAGCCGGATAAGCCGAACCCCCGCCCGTTGGGCGCGTGGGTCCGTGGCCAGCAGATCGATGGAACGCCGTCCCCGCTCATCGACACCCGTCTGGTTGGTTACGAGGGCCACGCGCTTGCCGGCGATCAGCTTGATGCTATCGTCCAACAGCACGGAAATACCGGGGCGGACCTTGCGGATTCGGTTCCCGATCGGCATTCCATCGGCGACGTCGTCCGGTGATGGTGCTGTTTCGGGCGCGCCTCCGCGAGCGCAGCCCGAGACGAGGGTCCCGACCGACACCAACGAGAGTAGCAGGAGCGATTTGATGGCCTTCACGCGACACCTCCAGAAGATCCTGCTGCGCTCACTCTGGCGCAGCAATCCGTCCAACCGCGAACACATGACCCGACCGGATCCCTACCGACTTGTTGAACTTACCGGCCCATCCCGCCGCGGGACTGTCTGCATGAACGCACGAAACGGCAGGTTTCTCAAGCGGTACGCGGGGCTCACGTTCGTCCTAGGGGTGTCGTGGGGCATTGCCGGTGGATGCGCTCGGTCCCCTCTTCGTTCCCGCGACCTCCCATCGACGCCGGGTGTGTCGCGCTCGCAGGCGCTGCGACTCGGGGACAGCGTGCGGGCGGTTCTGTCACGGGCGATGGCGGACGGGGCCTTTCCGGGCGCCTACGCAGCGGTCGGTACCGCTGACGGGGTGATTGTTGAATACGGCGTGGGTCGTCTCGATGCGGCGGACGACACCCGCCCCACGGCCACAACCATATGGGACCTGGCGTCGCTGACCAAGGTGATCGGGACCACCAGCGCGATGCTGCAGCTGGTGGGGTCGGGGCGCGTAGCCCTTGATTCACCCGTCGTGCGCTATGTACCGGAGTGGCGGGCGACTGGAGCCGAGCGGATTACCGTGCGCCATCTTCTGTCGCATTCGTCGGGGCTGCCGGCGTGGCGAGCGCTCTATAAAGAGGCGGCGACGCCCCTCGAGGCGGAGCAGCAGCTCTTTGCGACGTCGCCGGATACGACCGCCGGGGTTCGGTATGTCTACAGTGACCTCGGTTTCATTCTGCTGGGCAAGCTGATTGAGCGCGTGAGCGGCGAGCGCCTGGCGGCGTACGACTCGGCCCATGTCTTTGCGCCGCTTGGGATGCACGACACCCGCTACCTGCCGCCGGCGGCCCTGCTCCCGCGCATTGCGCCCACCGAGATCGACCCGTGGCGGCAGCGGAAAGTGCGGGGCGAAGTGCACGACGAGAATGCGGTGCGCCTGGGTGGCGTGTCGGGGCACGCAGGGTTGTTCTCAACCGGTCGGGATCTCGCACGCTTCGCGCGGATGTATTTGCGCTACGGCATCCTCGACGGCGTGCGGGTTTTTGACTCGTCGGCGGTGGCCACCTTTACCCGCCTGCAGGATTCTACCGTGTCGCGGCGGGCACTCGGATGGGAAACACCGACCGGGGGCAATTCGGCGGGGACGCGGCTGTCACCGGTGGCCTTTGGGCATACGGGGTTCACCGGGACCTCGCTTTGGATGGATCCATCAAAGGGGCTCTTCGTGCTCCTGCTCACCAATCGGGTGAATCCGACCCGGGAGAACCGAAAGATCGGCGGGGTACGCACCGCTCTAGCGGACGCGGCCGTGGGGGCGCTCGAGGACGAGGGGAAACGGTAAGGGGGAGTTGGGGTATCGTTCTTGAACGGGAGCGATTCACTCGCTATTGTTTGGGTAGCTAGTCGCGACGCTGTGCGGGGTGTCAATCGCGAGTGCGATTGGATGCGGGCAGCGCGCTTCATCAGGCCGGGATATCTGACGGCCGCTTCGGAGGGCAGCAATGAGCACGATGCAGCAGCCGGATGTTATGGTGGTTCTTACGTCCACGGCCGCGACGGAAGTCCGCAAGTTTATGGAAGCGGAAGGCGTCACACCTGAGCAGGGTGGGCTTCGCGTGTCGGTCATGCCGGGCGGATGCAGCGGCTTCAAGTACGGATTGGTGATCGAGGACAAGAGCGCCGAAGACGATACGATCTTCGAGCTCGAGGGGATCAAGCTGTTTGTCGATCCGTTCTCGGCGCAGTACCTGAGCGGCACGACGATTGACTACGTCACCTCAATGCAGGGTTCCGGCTTCACCTTCAAGAATCCGAACTCAACGGGCGGCTGCGGTTGCGGCAGTTCGTTCTCCGCCTGATCCGACCCCATTCGATTTTTCGCTATGACTCTGGCCTCCGATACCGCGGTGGCCACTGATGGTTTGCAGGCCCGTACGCTCGTGATGAGCGGCGGGCCTGCGCGCATTGGTGGCACGGTCTTCATGCATCCCGACGTCAATGAGACGATCCGCGAGCGCATCCCGACGATCATCATTGATGAGCACGAAGCGATGGCTCGCCTTGTGGCGGGACGCATCGCCACCCTGATACGCGAACGCACCGCCGCGGGTCGCCCGGTTGTGCTTGGCCTTGCGACTGGTTCGACGCCAATCGGTGTCTATCGCGAACTGATCCGTTTGCATCGCGACGAGGGGCTCAGCTTCCGCCATGTGGTTTCGTTCAATTTGGACGAGTACTATCCGATGTCGGCAGAGAGCATTCACTCGTACCACCGCTTCATGTGGGAGAATCTGTTCGCGCACGTCGATATCGATGCGGCGAATGTGCATATCCCCAACGGGTCGCTGGATCGGGCGGGCGTTGATGACGCCTGCGCGGCGTATGAGGCCGCGATCGTGGCGGCCGGTGGCATTGACTTTCAGCTTCTCGGGATTGGCAAAACGGGCCACATCGGCTTCAACGAGCCCGGGTCTGGCGAGCATAGCCGGACCCGTATGGTGCACCTCGATGCGGTCACCCGACGCGACGCGGCCGCGGATTTCTTTGGTGAAGACAATGTCCCGCGTGAGGCGATCACGATGGGTATCGCCACGATTTTGCAGGCGCGTGAGATCGTGATTCTCGCGACCGGTGAACATAAGGCGGGGATCGTACGGCGTTCTGTTGAGGGGGACATCGACCGTGCCGTAGCCGCGACGTTTTTGCAACGTCATCCCAATACCACGTTTTACGTGGACGATGCGGCGGCGGCGGAACTCACCCGTGTTGCCACCCCATGGCTGATTGATGAGGTGCGCTGGGATGACAGCTTAGCGGTGCGTGCCGTGACGTGGTTGGCGGGTCGGTGCGATAAGGCCATCCTCAAGCTGACGCAATACGACTACGCGGAGAACTCGCTGCTGTCGTTGGTGGCCCGCCACGGCTCGCCAGGGGCGGTGAATGGGCTGGTGTTTAACGTGCTTGGCGCCAAAATCCGCGGCAAAAGCAAGCTGCCACGCGGCAAGAAGACCCTGTGTTTCTCCCCACACCCGGACGACGATGTGATCTCCATGGGTGGAATTCTCCGCAAGTTCGTGGAGAATGAGAACGAGGTCACCGTCGCGTATATGACCAGCGGCAACATTGCGGTGTTTGATCACGATGTCCGCCGGTACATGGATTTTCTGGTTCGCCTGGATCAGGAGCGGATTGGTGAGGGTACTGCGGTTCGCTCGCTTGCCAACACCGTGCATGCGTTTCTCGACGCGAAGCAACCGGGACAGGTGGATATCGCTGAGGTGCAAGACATCAAGCGTATCATCCGCGAATCGGAGGCGGTGAGCGGTATTGAGGTGATGGGACTGACGCGTGATCATGCCCGCTTTCTCAATCTTCCCTTCTACCAGACCGGGAAAGTCCGCAAGGATCCAATCGGACCGGCCGACGTAGCCATCGTGGCGGCGTTGTTGCGCACTGTGCAGCCGGAGATCGTCTTCGTGGCGGGCGACCTGTCGGATCCGCATGGGACGCACCGGATGTGCAAAGAGGCGATTGACCGTGCGCTGCTTGAGGTATACGGCACCGATGACGCGCCTCCACCTCCGCAGGTATGGCTCTATCGTGGCGCGTGGCAGGAATGGCCGATTACCGAGGCGTCGGTGCTCGTGCCGCTGTCCCAGGAAGAGCTGACACTCAAGATTCAAGCTATTTTCAAACATCAATCGCAGAAGGACTCCGCCCCGTTTCCGGGTCAGGATGCACGGGAGTTTTGGCAGCGTGTGGAACAGCGGAACAAGGCCACCTCAGGCCAACTCGACCAACTCGGCCTTGCCGAATACTTCGCCATGGAGGCGTATGTCATTGCGTGAGAAAGGGCCGGGTTTGTGACCAACAACTTCACGGCACTCGACTGGGGAGTTTTGCTTCTGTACCTCGTTGGCACCACGCTGCTTGGGGTGTGGTTGGGACGTGGACAGAAAGACGCGCGTGACTACTTCGTAGCCGGGAAGGCCATCCCGTGGTGGGCGATTCTTTTCTCCGTGGTGGCCACGGAAACGAGTGCGCTGACGTTCATCTCCATTCCGGGGCTCGCCTACGTCGGCAACCTCTCATTCCTTCAGGTTGCGGCCGGTTACATCGTGGGACGTATCGTCATCGCGTACACCTTGCTTCCGCGCTACTACGATGGTGAGTTGGTTACGGCGTACGCGTTGCTCGAGCAGCGCTTCGGACTTGGGACTCGGCGATTTGCGTCCATCGTGTTCATGGCCACGCGTGCCTTCGGCGATTCCGTCCGCGTGTTCGCGACGGCGATCCCGGTGGGGCTGATCATCGGTCCGATTGTTCCGCCGGAGTATGTTGGGCCGCTCTCGATTCTGATTCTTGGTGCCTTTACCGTGCTGTATACCTACCACGGTGGGATGCGGGCGGTGGTCTGGACGGATGTCTTGCAGACGGGGGTGTATCTCGTGGGCGGACTGGCGGCGATGTGGATCATTGGCACCGGGGTGAGCGGCGGTTGGAGCGCGATTCTCGATGGGGCGAGTGCCCGCGGTCAGCTGCGCGTCCTTGATCTGTATACGGGGGTTGACCGCCCGCACACGCTTTGGGCGGGGCTGATCGGCGGGACGTTCCTCAGCATGGCCTCGCATGGAGCCGACCAATTAATCGTGCAACGACTTCTCGCGTCCGGGAACCTACGCGAGGCTCGTCTCTCGCTCATCGGCAGCGGCTTCGTCGTCATGGCACAGTTCATCATGTTCCTGCTGATCGGCGTTGGATTGTTCGCCTTTTATCAGGGAACACCATTCCCCCGCCCCGACGCCATCTTTCCGCGGTTCATCGTCGACGTGATGCCGGCAGGTCTGACCGGACTGGTGATTGCCGCAATTCTGGCCGCCGCCATGAGCACGGTAAGTGGGTCCGTCAATTCACTGGCCGCCGCGACGCTGCACGACTTGTATCTCCCATTCAGTAAGCGCCGGGCGGATGATCCGGGGCTACTTCGCGTGAGCAAGGGATTCACGCTGCTCTGGTCGGCGATATTGATTGGCGGCGCGCTCTTGTACAAGGATGAGGGGACCCCTGTGGTGACGATCGCCCTCTCGGTGGCCTCATTTACATATGGCGGCCTCCTTGGCGCATTCTTCTTGGCGATGCTGGTGCCGCGGGCGATTCAACGCGATGCCATCCTCGGTATGACGGTCGGTATCGGCACGATGTCGTTTATCGTCTTCGCCAAGGCGCTGAGCGGGTGGTTCCCGTCGATGGCGCCAACGCTGGCCCCATTCGCGGCGATTGCGTGGCCGTGGTTCGTGCTGATCGGTACCACGCTTACCTTCGGTACTGGACTTTTGTCGTCGTACACGCACCCGCCTGCCGCGGCCGTGCGTTCATCTCTGGGGAGTCGTTGATGAGTGCCGGACCTCTTGACCCGACACCACTTGTTGTTGGTGTTGATGGTGGTGGTAGTCACACCCGTGTTGTGCTCGCTGATGCAACGGGACTCGTGCTCGCACGCGTGGAAGGCGGGGGGACGGCGTTGCTGCCAGGGCAGGAAAGCGTGGCGGCCGACCTCATTAAGTCCTTGATTGCCGACGTGCTGGCTTCGGCCGACCGGAGCGAAACGCGTCCGGCGGTGTGCGTGGTGGGCGTGGCCGGTGCCGGGCAAGAGCGCGCTGCGCAAGCACTCTGGTCTGCCCTCGCGTCCCGTCGGGTCGCCGACGATGTGTCGGTGCAGGCCGATGCCACGATAGCTATGGATGACGCCTTTGGGGACTCCGCCGGTGTGTTGTTGATATCGGGCACTGGATCGGTGGCCTACTCCCGGGCACCTGACGGGCGACTGGAGCGGTGTGGGGGGTGGGGCCCCAATATCGGTGATGAAGGGAGCGGTGCCTGGCTTGGCCGCCGTGCCTTGAGCGTGATCACCGCAGCCCACGACGGTCGCGAACCGGACACGGCGTTGGCTGGTGCAATTTTGACGGCCCTGGAGCTGGAGTCGCTTGACGACCTGATACCCTGGGCTGCAAAGGCATCGCCCGGCGACTATGCCACCCTAGCCCCCGTGGTAGCCAAAGTTGCAGCAACGGGTGACCTGCGGTCCAATGCGCTGATCAGCTTTTGCGTGGAGGAGTTATCGCTTCACGTGCGGACGCTGGCCCGCCGTTGCTTCATGGACGAACGCGCGGCCATTCCCGTTGCCTTGGCGGGTGGATTGCTTTCCAAAGGCTCTTTGGTGCGCAAGCGTCTCGAGCAGCGCTTGAAGAGCGCGGTTCCCGGTGCCACGGTGCGCGCCGACGAGGTTGATGCCGCTCGTGGGGCGGTCCGCCGCGCCCGTCGATTGCTGGGCGTTGAGGTTTAGCCGAAGCGGACTGGGTGGTGGTGGTGGTCGTGATCCATTCGTTCGTCACTGGAGCGGATGAAAGCGCCGCGGTGCTGCCACAGGAACAATGCGCTCACGGTACACCCGAGTAGCAGGGTCACGCTGACGACACGCGGTGCGTCGTTGAACGCGAGGAGCCCCACCGCAGCAGCGCCGAGCGCGCCAAGGCGGGCCTGCTCGGCCGTAAGCGCCCACCGCCGCCCTTCGAGTACCCCACCCACGTTGGTGAGCGCGAGCACCACGTAGAAGGCTCCCGCCGCCAACGGGAGTACCGCAAGGCGCTCCGCCGCGGTGAGCAACCAGAGCGCAACAGGAATCGTGAGCGCAAAGTGCGTTACGGCATATCGCGATAAGGCGACCGGCACGTCCGAATCATACGGGAGTGGGCGTGCCATAGCAGGCGCCGCTGCGGGTGGCGCTTGGTGGGCGCTGATGGCGACGTCACGCGCAGCGCTTGCGCTCCACCCGGGTGCACCGAAAATGCTACGCCACCGGTCGCGCCACGACGTAGCCTGTCGAACGTTGCGCGCAATCCGTACGTACTGATGCCACTGTACCCAGAGCGGATTCCAACTCCGCAACGGTAGGGTGATGCCGTATACGGGTTCCGCCTGCTCCGGCGTGAACGTCCCGAACCAACGATCCCACACAATGAACACGCCGGCATAGTTTCGATCTTGGTACTCTGGATTCACGCCGTGATGGACGCGGTGGTGCGATGGCGTATTCAGGAACGCCTCGACCCATTCGGGGAGCCGATGAATAGCCCGCGTATGAATCCAAAACTGATATACCAGATTGAGTGCGTAGCAGACTGCAAACTGCTCCCACGCCATGCCGAGGAGTGCGAGCGGCGCGTAGAAAATCCAGCTCAACAGGCCGCCGATCGCACTTTGCCGTAGTGCAACGGCAAGATTGTATTCCTCACTTGAGTGATGCACCACGTGCCCCGCCCAAAAGAGATTGACCTCGTGGGATACGCGGTGAAACCAATAGTACGCCAGATCGACCAACACAAAGGCCGCGACCCATCCAAACAGCGCCAACCAATCCACGGCGGTGCCCGTTGGGTCAAGCCGGAGCACAGGCCGATACGGCCACACCGGCAGGTCAAACCAGCGCTGAATTCGCGCGTGGTCATATATCCACGCGAAACTGCCAACGAGGAACAGCTTGGTGAACATGCCCGCGATTTGACTGAGCGTGCCCGCGGACAGGTCGCTCACGGAATCGTGCAGGCGATAGAACGAGCGACGGCCGAGTCGCGTGAAGAGCAACTCGGCCGCGATCAGCACAAAGAACAGTGGAATGCTGGCTTGAATGATCCCCATGTGCCGACCGATTAAACCGTACGCATCTCCTCGGCGGGGATATCCAATTCTCCCTCCCAACGGGCCATGACGGCCGTGGCGAGGCAGTTGCCCAGCAGATTCACCGATGTCCGTGCCATGTCCATGATGGCATCGACGCCGAGGATGAGCGCGATCCCTTCCAGCGGGAGATTAAACTGGGCCAGCGCCCCTGACAAAATCACCAGTGATGCGCGCGGGACCGCCGCGACCCCTTTGGAGGTGAGCATGAGCGTTAGCATCATGAGTAATTGCGTACTCATTGGCATGTCGATGCCAGCCGCTTGCGCCACAAACACCGAGGCGATGGCAAGGTAGAGCGTACTGCCATCAAGATTGAACGAATAGCCAGTGGGGAGCACAAATGAGACAATGCGACGCGGCACGCCAAACTTCTCCATCGCTTGCATCGCCTGCGGGAAGGCCGCTTCACTCGAGGCCGTGGAGAAGGCAATGAGCCAGGGTTCCTTCACGGTGCGCCAAAAGCGCATGATCGGAATGCGCGCAATGAGGGCCACCGGCACCAGGACGATCAGCACGAACACGATCAGCGAGACATAGAGCGTACCGACGAGCTTGCCGAGACTGAGCAGGACCCCGAGTCCGCTCTTCCCAACCGTAACGCCAATGGCGGCGCCAATGCCGATCGGTGCGTACGACATGACGATCCCGACAAACTTGAACATCACGTCACTCACCGCCTGCAACCCGTCTAGCATGATTCGCTTGGACGGTCCCTCGACCCGTGAGAGTGCAACGGCAAAGAGAATTGCAAAGAACACGATCTGGAGCACTTCGTTTTGTGCTGCCGCTTCAAAGAAGCTTTGCGGAACCGTATGCTCGAGTACCGAAGCGAAGGTGGGCGTTTTGGCTGCGAGTGCCTGAAACTCCTCGGTACTTCCGGCCGCCGGGGAGATCGAGAGCCCAACGCCAGGCTTTACAAAGTTGACGGCAATGAGCCCAATGGCGAGCGCGGCCGTTGTGACGACTTCGAAGTAGATGATCGAACGCAGCGCCAACTTACCGACCTTCTTCATGTCGTCGCCGTGTCCGGCAATGCCCACAACCAGCGTGCTGAACAAGAGCGGCACGATCAACGACTTGATCATGCGCAGGAAGATGTTGGCGAAGGGCTTGAGGTTTGGCGCGAAATCGGGCGCGAGCCAACCGATGAGGATGCCGATCACCATCGAAATAAGGATCCAGGCGGAGAATCCAAACCCAAGGAAACCCTTACTCGGAGCGGCCGGTGAGGCGCCGGAAGACTGATGAGCCATGATGCGGGTAGAAGGGGGGAAGAGTGCGGCGGATGACTTATTCGGGCGCGACTGGTGCAGCCCCACGCCGTAGCACGGAGTGCTTGTAGCCGTAGGCGAAATAGAGCGAGAGTCCGATCAGCATCCAGATGCCGAACGCCTTCCACGCGCTCACGGGCAATCCACGCATCACGAAGACACAGGCGGCGGCACCACCGACGGTGACGAGCCAGACGAAGGGGACTCGGAACGGGCGGTGGCGATCCGGTTCGCGAATCCGGAGCACCAGCACCCCCAAGCAGACGACGGCAAAGGCGGCCAGCGTGCCGATGTTGGTCAGGTCATACGTGGCGGCGTCGTCGGCGAGTAGTGCCCCCAGTGAGACGGCCACGCCGGTAATGATCGTGGTGACGTGCGGCGTACGCGTTTTCGGATGCAGCTTGGCCGCGAACTTCGGCAGCAGTCCATCGCGCGCCATAGCATAGAAGATTCGGGGCTGACCGTATTGGAACACCAGCAACACCGCGGACATGGAGACGACAGCCCCGGCGGCCACAATCCAGCTGGCTGTGGAGAGTCCCGCGACGGAGAGGGCCTTTGCCAAGGGATCGCTACTGCGCAGTTGCTCGTAGGGCACGAGTCCAGTGGCTACGAACCCGACGATCACGTAAATGAGGGTGCACACCGCCAATCCGCCAAGAATCCCGATTGGGAGATTGCGCTGCGGATTGCGGGTCTCCTCCGCCGCCGTGGAGATGGCGTCAAAACCGATATAGGCAAAGAACACGATGGCGGCGCCCTGATGGATACCGCGGAACCCATTCGGGGCGAACGGTTTGTAATTGGCCGGATCAATGTGCATGCCACCGACGATCACAAAGAGCGCCAGTACCAGCAGCTTGATAATCACCATGACATTATTCGCGCGTGCGCTCTCCTTCACCCCTTTCAACAAGAGCACGGTGATGGCCACCACGATGCCAAACGCGGGGAGATTCACCAACACGGGGATCCCAGCCACCCGTGGCGCGGAGTCCAACAGCGCGCGGACGGCGGGGTCGGCGCTGGCCTGCACGTTCCAGTATCCGTGCGTGAGCCATCCAGGCAACATGATGCCGAATCCAGAGAGCAGCGACGTGAAGTAGCCTGACCATCCGATGGCGACGGCGACATTGCCGACCGCGTACTCCAGGATGAGTGCCCAACCGACGATCCACGCCACGATTTCACCGAGCGTGGCATAGGAATAGGCATAGGCACTCCCTGCCTGCGGAATCATTGCCGCGAGCTCCGCATAGCAGAGGGCCGCCAGACCACAGACGGCGCCAAGCAGAAGGAAGGACAGCACGAGCGCCGGCCCGGCGCCGAATCGGACGACGGTGCCATCGGCGAGTGTCTCGCCAGCAGCGGCGGTACCGAGCGACGAGAAAATTCCTGCGCCGATGACCGCGCCGATCGCGAGCATCACGAGGTCGCCAGCGCCGAGGGTACGCCGCATCCCGGCGCCACTCTCATCGGCGGCCGCGATCGGCTTTCGATCAAACAACCCCATGGTTTTCCGGATCGAAGGGGGAGAAGCGCGCCGTGGAGGGAGGGCGGATTTCGGCGCGCGGGTACAGCGTGCGCGCAAAGTACTGTTTGGTCACGCCTACGGCGAGTCTACAACGAGTACGTGATTTCCGCTTTGCCGCGAACGGGAAGCCCCTGGGCATTGACAGCGGGTCGAAAGCGAATGGCGATCAGCGCCTCGCGCAGCTTTCGGTTATACGCCCCATCCTTGGTGGGGGTGAACTGCAAGTCCATCACCTTGCCGGTCGAATCCACATCAAACACGACAATGACGGTGCCTTTGGCTTTGTTGGGGACCGGGAGCGGCGGAAGAAACAGCTCGGTCGGGGCGGGCGGGTACACCGTGCCAGGGCCGCCGCCGGTACCGGGCCCCACGCTGGT
>CANHTA010000058.1 GCA_947463135.1 Gemmatimonadota bacterium | reverse complement strand
GCGCGCGTGGCGGACGCGATCTGTCCGCCGCCCTGGCGTCCCTGCGTGACGTCGAACAGCGCGGTGTTCACCTCGACCTCGCGGATGGCGTCGAACGGAATACCGGAGGGGCCACCATTCGCCTCGCCGGCGCGGAGCTGATTGCGGGCCTGGGCACCATCCACCCGGATGTCGGTGCCGGTCCACCGTTGGCCGCCGAGTGCGAGTTGCGGGCCCGCCAACGGACTGAGGGCGGCGAGGCTGGCGACGTTACGATCGCGGGTGGGGAGGGCGTCGATCTGCGCCTGCGCGATGCGCGTGCTGCCACCGATGCGCGTGTCGCGTCCAGCGTCGGTAGTGGCGCGCACGGCGACCGCCGACAGTTGCGGCACGGCCGCACGCAGCACGAAGTCCACCGAGGGGCGTGCCCCGATGGTGAGCACGACCCCGCCACGCTCGGCGGGCACGAACCCCACGCGGCGCGCCCGCAGCGCGTACGGTCCGCCCAGCGGGAGCCCCAGCAGGATGTATCGACCGGCACGGTCCGTGGCGGTGCGCGCGGCATAGCCCGTGGCGGGGTCGTGCGCCTCGACGACCACGAGATCGACCGGCACACCGAGCGAATCGCGCACCGTGCCGGTGATACCGCTCACCGGCGACTGCGCGGGTGCGCCGGCGGCGGCGACGGTGAGGAGCGCGAGGCTACGGAGGGCGGCGCGGAGGCGCGGTGGAACGGCGGGGCTCTTCACGCATCGAAGGTGAAACACGCGCGGTGCACCGGCAAGGCTGCCAATAAACCTTTGGCGACGGGTGGAGCGTTGCCGACAGGATTCTCGTTGCCCACCTCGTGAGCGGCGACGAGATGCCCGGTGTTACGAAGAGCGGTCAGGCCATTGTCCGTGCTACGCGTCGAGCAAAACCATCCCGATGGCATCGGCAGCTCGCGAGAACAGCGCGAGGCAGCGCTTCGTGTCGTCGTGGCGTGACGGATACAGTAAGCGTGATACAAAATCGCCGCTCGGGGACAGCACGCCCTGCAACGCAACGTTGCCGCGTCTTTGGATCGTCATGCTGTTTGGTTCACTGCTCACGGTCCCGATTCAATGATTGTAACCGTAAGTGAATTCCCAATTAGGGGATGATCGCTGTTGCCTTGACTCCGGTGACAAACGCGTCCAGAGTTTGCTCAGGATAATTGATCATGTCCCAGAGGATTCTATGAACAAAAAAGATTGCAATCGTGAAGGACAATGTTACGCCCTTCACACGAATGGTGAACCCGCCTCCACCGGTGATCGAAGTAGCCTCGGAGAGGCTCGACTCCGACACGCCCAGGTCGGACCGTTCATGTGAATTGAAGTGGTTCATGTTGCGGTCTCCCTGCTCAAGATGATGCGTATCGCGCACGGTCTGTTCTCAGGAAGATCGGCCGCCCTGCTGTTGGGGCACCGGCACTCTAGTCGCCGGCATGCCAAGCCCGACCGCTCTGCGCTTGCAATCTAACGCGAGGACGAGCACGACGGTATAATAGGGGCGCACCATTGTATCTGCGGCGCGGAGGCGCGAGAGAACAACGGGGCTCTTCACGCATCGAAGGTGAAACACCCTCGGCGCACCGGCAAGGCTGCCGTCTTCACACGCCGTGCAGTACCGCCTGCGTAGCGAACGTCAGCGCACGTCCGGGACGGCGGGCTCATTACCACCGGGAAGCTCGTCGGGCGCGTCGAGCGTGCGCGCGGCAATGTGCTCCATCTGCGCGGCGCGCGTCCTCGCCCAGCGTGGCAGAACGAGACCGACGGACAGCAGACTGGCCAGACCGATGACGCCCGTGACGGCGACGCCGATCATGGCGGAGGTGGTGAGACTGTTGGGGCCAAGAACACCAGTGAACAGGATCACGGCGCTATTGAGCAACATGGCCGCACCGATCAGCACGCGCGGGGTCACATCGCTCTTTCGCGTGCTCAACCGCAACCGATGGCCGGTGGCGCTGGGCTCGAGCAACGCCTGCAGGTTGCCATTGGTCCACTGCCGAAACGAACCGTCGCGCTGCAGGCGCCCGCGCGCCTCGAAGGTTTCGCGCAGCGTCACCACGATGCGATCCCACTCGGCGTCCGACACGTTGCGCCCGAAATCGATCGTGCGCGCCACACCCACAGGCAAGCCTAGCCAGGTGCGCCGTTGGGTGGGCACGAGGTCGCCGCGATCCACGGCTCGTGCGGCGCGCTCGACGAACTCTGGCGCAATCCCCACGTCGGTGCCGATCTCCTGCAACTGCTGCAGCGTGAGGCCATGCTGGTCGGTGGTCGGCAGGGCGATCGCGCCCTGATCCTGTGCCCGCTCCTGCGCCGCGCTCGCCTGCTCGAGAATGAGCGCGATCTCCTGCTCCTGATAGCGGCGGTTGGCGGTCACGACAGGCTCCGTTCGAGGCGTTGCGGGGTCGGACATTCCTTCGATCACGTGGAGTATAGGCCACGCTCGATTGCCGTGCGAGCAGCGGCGGGTGGCGCGCTGCCATCGGGATTCGTGTTACTCACGAAGGGGAGCCTCCGGGTACTCCGGCACGGTTCACCCACATGCCGCGCGCACAGGGAACATTCAATGAATCGTGACCACATCGTAGAAAAGCGAAGGTTGTGCTCCAGCGTGGTGCCGCTCACGTTCTCACGATGACGCGATTCTTCTCAAGCAGGTTGGTCCATCGCATGGCGGTGGTCGGTGCGCTCGCTCTTGGCTGCTCACCGCTGCGTATGCATGCGCAACCCGTGGTCGAGATCATCGGCTACCGTGGTGCCGCCGGCCTCGCCCCGGAGAATACGTTGGCGTCATTCTCGAGCGCGTGCGGGATTGGCGTGTCGGGTATCGAGCTTGATGTCCATCTGTCTGCGGATGGTGCGTTGCTCGTGCACCACGACTATGCGCTCAATCCAGACCTTTCCCGCGACGCCCGCGGCAGGTGGCTACCGGATTCGGCTCGACCGGTTCTGCGCGAGCAGACGCTTGCCTCGTTACGTACGTACGATGTGGGACGGCTGCGGCCGGAGTCGGAGTATGCCCGCCGCTATCCGGCACAGGTCGCGAGCGACGGGGCACGCATTCCCACGCTCGACGAGGTGATTACCCTCTTCCTCGCCGAGTGCGCGCCACCCACGCGGTTGGTGGTGGAGATCAAGACCGATCCCACGCGTCCAGCACTCTCGTCCGTACCCGACGCGCTGGCCGATAGCACGGTAGCGCATCTTCGCGCTCGCGGTGTGGCGCTCCGCACGCAGATCATCTCGTTCGATTGGCGCCCGCTCCGACGTGTGCAGGCGGTGGCCCCGGAAATCACCACGAGTTATCTCACGGTAGAGAGTCGCGACTTCGACAGCATTGAGCGTGGGGTTGACGGTGCCTCACTCTGGATGGCCGGCATCGATGTGGACGCGCACGGAGGATCGGTACCGCGTGCCATCCGTGCGGCCGGCGGACGCAATTGGTCGCCAAACTTTCGTAACGTCACCGCAGCGCTGGTGGCGGAGGCGCACGCGCTGGGGCTGCGTGTGTTTCCGTGGACGGTGAACGTGGAGTCGGACATGCAGCAGATGATCCAGCTTGGCGTCGACGGCATCACCACCGATCGTCCGGACGTCTTGCGCCGAGTGCGCGAGGGACCGCCCCGGTAAGGGGGGCGGGTGAGGGACAGGTAGCGGCAGGGCTTCCGAACAGCACGAAGGCCCAACGCCACCGGGCGACCCGCCCGTCAGCATCACGGCCTCGAGCACCTCTTCCTCACTTCCATCGAGAATGCGGGCGGTCTGGGCCGCCACCGCGCCGAGGTCGAAGGACACCGGGCCTGTGTCCCCCGCATGCGGCCCCAACGGCGTGGCGGGCTCGAACACGAGGGCGCCCATCGCCGCATGGCCCATCCCCAGCAGGCGGTCGAGTGGCGTGATGTCTTCGAGGCGCCACCCCGGCAGCGTGAACGGAGACAGGGGGGTGGTCGGCGAGGAAGGTGTCGTCGAAGAAGAAGAGCGGCCGACCGCCACTCAGCTGTGATCCGTCGGTCCGGGCGCGCGAAACGGGGCGCCGCGGACGAGCTTGGCGCGGACGGCGGCACCAGCATCGCGCCGTACTCCGCGCTGGCGCCGGAGGCCGGCCCGATCGAGGGCCTCCAGGGAATCCACCGGCACCGGTGGAAACAGGGCGTCCACGTCGGGGGTGACGTGCAAGGCCGCGGCGAGCCGCATCAGTCGCTCGAAGGCGATTTGCCCGGTGGTCTCGAAGCGTCGGATCGTTTCGACCGACACCCCGACCCGCACGGCGACGACCGCGCGTGTGAGCCCCAGCGCCAGACGTCGCGCCTTCGCTTGGTCCCCTGACCGCGGACCAGCGGCGGGCGACCGTGGGGGGTTGGAAAGATCATCTCGTTCGTCTTTGTGAGAATGTCGACAATGCCAATTGTGACAACCGCCGTCGGATTTGCACATCACAGAGGTCACCGCCGACTTCCACCCGAGACCCCTTCTCGGTATCATTCATTCTCTGTTCGCGAACACCGAACACGGAGACCTCGTGTCAAAGAACGCCCTACATCCGATAGACGTGCCGGTCGCCCTGCACCTGCTGGAATCCGGTGCGGACTCCTATGCCGACGTAGCCCGCGATCTTCAGATCAGCTCGAGCACGGCTCATAAGTCCGTGCAGCGACTTCTGGTCGCCGGTCTCCTGCGTCGAGGCTTCGACGGTGAGCGCGCCGTAAACCGGCAGGCACTCGTCGAGTTCCTGACCCACGGCGTGCGGTACGCGTTCCCCGCCACATTGGGGAACACGGTGCGAGGTGTGGCGACGGCGCACGCCGGCCCGGCGTTACGGGAGTCGCTCGTGGCTGAGGATGCCGTGGTGTGGGCGGCGGCGCACGGAGAGAGCGAGGGATCCGAGATCGAGCCGTTCTGGCCCAAGGCGGCCCACGTCGCCCACACGCTCCCCGACTTGTACGCACGGTTGTCCGCGGTTGACGCCCTGCGGGTCGGCCGCGCCAGAGAACGGCAACTCGCCGTGGCGTACCTGACGAACGCGATCCTGCAACCGCGCGCCGTCGTGTCTGCGCACCCACCCCGGCAGACACCTGAGCACGCATGACGATGCCCCTGTTTGGTGGTCGCACCACACCGGCGCTCGACCTGTTGGGAAGGGTCGCAGAGGCACTCGGCCCTCTGGTCGATCGGGTCGTCTTTATCGGCGGGGCCATCGCCCCATTGCTTCAGACGCACCCCGTTTCCCCACGAGTGCGCCCCACGAAAGACGTGGATGGCGTGGCGATCACCACGACGTATTTGGAGTTTCACACCCTTCAGGAACAATTACGCGCTCGCGGCTTCGTCCAGCGTGCCATGGAAGCGGATACCAGCAGACACGCGCACCGATGGACCACGCCGACGGGGATTCTGTTCGACTTGGTGCCGGCGGGGACGCACCTCGGCGGCAGTGGGAGTCCACTCGATCAAGTCGCGGTAGACACCGCCGTCGCGATTGCGTTACACACGTCCAACCGCGCAGCCATGGTCATTCGCCACGCGGACGCGCCCACATTCCTTGCGCTCAAGTGGGCCGCGTTCGAGGATCGTGGGGGTGGAGATCTGCTGGGCAGCCATGACGTTGAGGACATCCTCGCGGTCGTCGCATCACGCCCATCACTGCCTTCGGAGTGCGCGTCCGCTCCCGAACGTGTGCAAACCGTGCTGCGAGCGATGGCGAGCACACTCATGGCGAGCGAAGACACGTTGGGCGAGGTACTTCAGGCGCATGTGGTGGTTGACCACGGGCACGACCAATCGCAGGTCCACCTGTTCGCCCGCGATCACCTACGGTTACTGGCTGCCCTGCGGAATTTTCGCGTATGATCGGAACTATCGACACCCGCTCGTGGCATCGCCGAGGAGCCAACGGTCAAAGTGATTCCGCGGCCTGCCTTCCGCCGCTGGTCGACTAACGGCCCCCCACGTCACGCAATTCCGTGCTCCGGTGTGCAACGGAATCGTTCATGCCACACGAGCTCGACCCGCCCGCCAATTCGCACGCGGAATGCGGCGTTCTGTTGAAACGTGACCAGCCACTCGTCAAGCAATGCATCCGGCACGTCAAAGACGCAGAAGCTGTCCTCGAACCATTCGCCATCCTGACCGGTGCCGACGGCGGATACCCACGGCAGCGTTGCCTGCGCAATTGCCGAGCGGAGCGCGGCGTTCTCCGCCGTGTTGCGTTCGGGCGACTCGGAACGGCTGAAGGGATTCCATGCGGTAATGACCACGGCGGCGACCGCTCCGCGCCTCGCGAGCCAACGGTCATGCGTTCCGACCGGGTTCGCGAACGACCACACCGCAGGATCGTCACCAAAAATGTTCACCACGGTCGCCTCATACGCGGCCTTGAGATCGGCCGGGATGGCGGCCGTCACCGCGCGATCCCCGCGCTCACCGACTCCCACGGGAGCGGGATGTCGGTGCGACCGAAGTGCCCGTACGCCGCCGTGTCGAAGTAGATCGGCGAACGCAGTCGCTCACCTCATCCACCCCGCAGTAGGCCACACCCCCGTCACATCGTCCCAATCACAAACTGCGCCACGCCGTTTCGCGCTGGGCCGTCAAAGCGCCAGCTCCACCGCACCCCCATGGGGATGACCAGGCTGGGGTGTATCCATGCGGCGTCGAGCCACAGCTCCACGCCGGCGGAGCGATACCGATTCGTCTCGATGACGGGGACCCCACCGGGGAAGGTTTGGGTGCTCCCGGTTGTCCAATCCCCAAAGACGCCGCTGCGTAGCCGCACCAGCTGGACACGGCTGAGGAGCGACCGGTCGATGTACCACAGCGGGGCGACGTAGTCGACGCTGACGCGATTGAGTCGCGGCAGGGTGACGGCCTCATAGCCGCGGGCAAAGGGGAGTGCGGTGGTGAAGCGATACGGGCGCGGTGCCGACACGCTGCTGCGCAACGCTTGCCAGTCGGCCCCGGCATCGAGTCGCAGCGCATGGTTGGCCCCGATCCCCGGCAGAAACTGCTGCACGCGGCCGTATGCCTGCGATCCTTGGAAGGTCCCGCCAATGGGGGTGGTTCGGAGCATCAGCGACGCGGTTTGGCCCTGCACCGGGAGAATGTCCCGCACCCACTGGAACGTGCGCTCGCCGGTGATGGAGAGGGTGACGGGCCGGACACTCCCCTCATCAGGCCCGAACCAATCCGGCAGCGTGCTCCCTGTGACCAGCCGCTCCTCCACCGTGCCTTGCAACGTGAGGCGGGTGGTGTACGCCGTTCGCGTGAAGTCGAGCGGAATGAGCACGCCCGTGCCAATCGATTGCTCCCGCCACGTCCACTCGCCCGCCTCAAATGTGCTGCTGGCCGATTTCAACGCGGGAAATTGGTCACGCCGCGTTGCCTGATCCACCCACGCACTCACGATGGGAAACCGTGCGGCGTAGGTGACGCCGAGACGACCGCCCCAAGACTGTTCCTGCTGGTTGTACCGTGCGCCCACGTCGATGGCGGCGGTGCCCAGCACATTCCGGGAGCTGAGTGTGACGCCGAGATCGGTGCCGAGCGACGGCAACGAGACGGTGAGCCCCACGGGATTCCAGAGATGCCGCCACGCGGCGTAGTCGCGCACGGGGAGCGTGGTATCGGTGACGGTGCGCTCAAGCCCCGTGGCCGCCGCCTGTGCGGTGAGCAGCGTGACCCGCGCCGGATCCGGCGCGATGAAGGTGAAGGGGCGCCACGTGGCGGGGGTGAGTGGCATGGTGGCAATGCGCCGTCCCGAGGCGGTGTGATCGGTGAACGCCATCTGGCGCCCATCGGGAGACACCACCGGATCGATGGCCCCCACGGGCCGTTCGGTTACCTGCGCCCACTCGCCGGTGGACGCGCGCCAGGCCACAATCTGATCGCGCCCCTGCACGGGGGCGTAGGCTACCACCAGCGTATCGTTCCCTGACGGGGCCGAAATCGCGGTAGTGGACCACGGCGTGAGTGGCGTGCAGTCACCACCGGCCACCGGGCACCGCTCCACCCGTCGACCGGCACCACGGCGCAGCCGCACCATCAGCAGTGCGCTCCCTTCGTGCGAAAAGCGCGGGCTGATGAGTTGATCCCCCTCGGGGACGGAGTCGCGGCGGAGCACGGCCCCCGTGCGACTCAGCAACACCAACGATGTGCCACCAGCCGGGTGCTGCTCAATGGTGACCAGCCGTTGGCCGTCGGGCGCGAGCCCCACCGCACTCCAGCGGGTGGTGTCGCCGAGTTGGGTGACGGTCCCCGTGCGCAGGTCGCGCACCATGAGCACGTTGAAGCTGCGGAAGCCGTAGCGCGGATCGGGGCGCTCCTCCACCCACGCCACGGCATCGCCGCCCACCGAGTGTGGCGCACCCGTGATGGGGCCGAGCCAGTGCAGGGGCGTGACCGTTCCGCCGGCGTGCCGCACCAGCTCCGGGCGATCCGCGAGCCCATAGCGCGTCGCGATCAGCGAATTGTTGGATTCCCACTGGGGCGTGAGATCGTGCGTCCAGTCGCGTGGCTCCGGGCTCACGTTGGTCACCGGGGTGATCGTGCTGGACGCCGCCGCCGCGCGCACGCTGTCCTGCAGCGCCGCCATGGTGCGGTCGTGCAGCGCACGCGCACGGAGTCCGGTGGTCCGTTGCAGCGCCCCCGAGAGTGCCATGGGCACGAACGATCGCTTGGAGGAGGACAACAGCGCACGATCCCAGATGTCGGCACCAAACTGTTCGCGCGCCGCGCTAATGAGATGGTAGCCGTGCACATACTGGTTTGGCACGGCATCGCGGAACGAGCCGGTGAGAACCGTGTGGTAGCCGGGCACCGGGCGGCGTAACAGCTGCGCCCGAAAGTCGGCATCAAAGAGGGGGAGGCGCCCACGTCCCGAGGCGGTGAGCGCCGTTTCGGTGGCCACGGCATCGCCTTCCCAGAACCAGGACGGAATGGACCACGCACTGAGCATCGCCCACGCGGGTTCACCAAACAGCGTACTCACCTTGGCGGTGAAGCCGCGCCGGGCGCTGCTGAACTGCTTCACATGCCGGTATTCATGCACGGCGAGCAACGTGAGCCAATCGCCGCTCCCCAGCAGCCCTTCGGTTTGCGGCGCCTGCAGGAAAAACTCGGCGCGACGCGGGGCCAGTGTGACGAAGGCGTTGGACTGCGCGTACTGATGCCGCAGCACGATATCAATGCGCGGGGGCTTCCCCGCCAGTGTCGTCGTGTCGCTCTCGGCGACCCGATCGACGAGCGTCGCCAATCGCTGCGCCTCGCGCGCGAGTTCGGCCGGGGTGATGACTCGCACATGCCGCCCCTCCACCACCTGCCAGCGCACCGTGGGGGCGCCTTGCTGGTTGCCAAGCACGGGGGCCAGCTGCGCCGCCACAGGGCGCAACACCGGCAGCGTGAGCGTGCCCCCAACCAGCACGGTAACCACGGCCAGCCGCGAGGCACGGCGTCCACATTGCGACATCTGCAACACGCTCCTGACAGGGGGTTCACGCCTGGCCACCATGGCCGCTGCGCGGGTATTACTGAGCCTGATGAGTTTGGTTCCGTCACCGATGTCTGCCGACTGCCGCGTTACTCGCGCTGGTCGCTCGTGTCTCCTGTCGTACCACCATCACAACGACGGTACCGCCGTGATCGGGATCTACCGCAGCATGCGTTACGCTCAGTCGCCCGTTGCCAGCCACAGCGCGGACAGCGCCACATCGGCACGAAACGCCGTCTTCGCGGCTACGATGCCGATGCGTACGATGCGGCGCACATCCAGCGGCGTGGCGAGCGATACCGGCGTGAATGCGCCCCAATCACGCACCACACGCGTCCATTCGCCTGACACCGGCAGCGGTGCGCCGTAGTACTGCCACGGCGCGCGCGTATCGGCGGTGCGCAGATGCACGAAGTACGAACCGGGGGTGCCGCACACGCTGAGGGCAAGGCCACGAAATCCGCGCGCGTCTACCCCACTCCCCGGCGGGTCCCCCAGCGCGCAGGCCGCCTGAATGAATCCGCCGTTCTGTTCAAGCGACACGCTGCCGGTGAGATGCAGCGCATGGCGATCCTGCACGGTGGTCATCGCGCCATGCGCCACGCTCACGCCGCCCATGACGCGATCGGAAAACACCGACCACCGGCGGGTCAGCGCGGCCGGCCCCGCGTCGAAATCGTCGAGACGCAGCGGAGCCGGCGTGCTGCCGCCGCTCACTTGGGGCTACGCGCCTTCCAGAGCGCCAGCAGCGCCGCTTCCCGCTCCGGCGTGAAGCCCGTCTTGATGGCGGCCTGACGCTCGGCCGGCAGCGTCTTCCACCACGCGAGCGTGTCGCGCGCGGTGTCCTCCATGGGGCGCACCGTGAGTCCCGCCTTGAGCTCGGGCGTGATGTCGATGCGGGCAAAGCCGGCCGTGCGACCGCGCATCACCTGATACACCGGCAACTCGCGGCCATAGGGATTGGCCCCGTTCGCACGCAGAAAATCGGCATCCACCCAGGTGTACGTGGGGGTGCTGCCCACGCCCTGTTGAAGGCGCGACACAAACTCCCGGAACGGCATCCCCATTTGCGGGCCCACGCCGTTGAACACGCCGTACGTGCGGTTCTCAACCAGCGTGATGCAAAACTTCACGAGATCACGCGCGTCGATGATTTGCACGTGGTCGCTGCCATCACCCGGCACCAGCACGTTGCCACCGCGCGCGATGCGCACCGGCCAGTAGGTAAAGCGGTCGGTGTCGTCTTCAGGACCGACAATCAATCCCGGACGCACCACCGTCACGCGCCCGGGCATGGCGGCATGCGCCGCCTTTTCGGCATACGCCTTCGCATGACCGTAGCTCAGCGGCTTGCCCTCTTCGATCGGCGAGTTCTCAAGCGTGAGCACCGGCGCCTCAATCGACATCGGCACCCGGCTGAGATCCTGATAGACCGAGCGCGTGGAGATGAACAGATACTGATCGACGTGGTCGCGCAGGAGTTCGGCTGACAGCTTCACCCACTCGGGCGCGCTGGCCAGCGACGCCGATTCGTCAATCACGGCGTCCCACTTGCGGCCTTTCAGCGCGCTGAGGTTGTTGGCGCGATCGCCAGCTAACTCCTCAACATCCTTGCCGAACATGCCGGGCGCGCTCTTGCCACGATTGAAGATCGTGACCTGATGCCCGCGCTTGAGTGCTTCGCGCACATCGTGCGGCCCAACAAAACCGGTGCCGCCGAGGATGAGAATGCGCTTTGCCGCGCGTGCGGGCACGAGCACGCGCGGATCGAAGGCGGACACGGCGCCCAACGCAGCAAGTCCGGTGCCGATGAATTCACGACGGCTGTACATGAGGCGTTGGGCTGAGTGTCAGAAACAGGGAAACGCGTTAGGCGAGCTCGAAGCGATCGAGGTTCATCACCTTGGTCCAGGCCGCGACGAAGTCGTGCACGAACTTCTCCTTCGCATCGTCCTGCGCATACACCTCGGCGAGCGCACGCAGCTGCGAGTTCGACCCGAAGATAAGGTCCACACGCGTGGCCGTCCACTTGACGTCACCCGTGGCACGATCGCGTCCCTCGAACACGTCCTTCGACTCGGAGATCGACGTCCACGTGGTGCCCAGGTCGAGCAGGTTCACGAAGAAATCGTTGCTGAGCGTTTCGGGGCGATCGGTAAACACGCCGTGCTTTGACTGTCCCACGTTGGCGTTCAACGCCCGCAGGCCGCCAACGAGCACCGTCATTTCGGGCGCGCTGAGGGTGAGCAGCTGCGCTTTGTCCACCAGCAGCTCTTCCGCGGTGAGGGTGTACGCGGTTTTCTGGTAGTTGCGGAACCCGTCGGCCTGCGGCTCCAGCACGGCGTACGAGTGCGTGTCCGTCTGTTCCTGCGACGCGTCCATGCGCCCCGGCGTGAACGACACCGTGACCGGCGTGCCGGCCTTCGCCGCCGCCGCTTCGATGGCGGCGCAGCCACCGAGCACGATGAGGTCGGCGATGGACACCTTTTTGCCGGTGGTCTGCGCGCTGTTGAACTGCTGCTGGATGGTCTCGAAGATGTCGAGCGCGCGGGCCAGCTTCACCGGCTGGTTTACTTCCCACTGCTTGGCCGGCGCCAACCGAATGCGCGCGCCGTTGGCGCCACCGCGCTTGTCGGAGCCGCGGAAGGTGGAGGCCGAGGCCCACGCGGTGGCCACGAGCTGCGCGATGGAGAGTCCCGACGCGAGGATGGTGCTCTTGAGCGCCGCGATGTCGTGGGCGTCAATCAGCGCATGATCAACGGCGGGGATGGGATCCTGCCAGATCAGCGATTCCGTGGGTACGAGCGGACCGAGGTAGCGCGTGCTCGGGCCCATGTCGCGGTGCGTGAGCTTGAACCACGCACGCGCGAAGGCGTCGGCGAACTCGTGGAAGTTCTCCCGGTACCGCTTGGAGATGGCGAGATAGGCCGGGTCGGTGCGCAGCGCCATGTCGGCGGTGGACATCATCGGCGCATGACGCTTGGTGGGATCATGCGCGTCCACCACGGTGGTGGCGGCCGCGGGGTCGGTGGGCGTCCACTGCTGGGCGCCAGCCGGGCTCTTGGTGAGCTCCCACTCGTAGCCCAGCAGCGTGTTGAAGTAGCCGCCGTCCCACGTGGTGGGGTTGGGCTTCCAGGCGCCTTCGAGGCCGCTGGTGATGGTGTCGCCGCCCTTGCCGGTGCCGAAGGTATTGGCCCAGCCGAGGCCCTGCAGTTCGATGCTGGCGCCTTCCGGCTCCGGGCCCACGTGGGCCGTGTCGCCGGCGCCGTGCGCCTTGCCGAAGGTGTGGCCACCGGCCACGAGGGCCACCGTCTCTTCGTCGTTCATCGCCATGCGGGCGAACGTCTCGCGGATGTCGCGCGCCGACGCCATGGGGTCGGGGGTGCCGTTCGGGCCTTCCGGGTTCACGTAAATGAGTCCCATCTGCACGGCGGCCAGCGGGTTCTCGAGTTCACGGTCGCCCTGATACCGCTTGTCGCCGAGCCACTCGGCCTCCGGTCCCCAGTAGATGTCCTGCTCGGGCTCAAACACGTCTTCACGGCCGAAGGCGAAGCCAAAGGGCTTGAACCCCATCGACTCCATGCCGCAGTCGCCGGCGAAGATCATAAGGTCGGCCCACGACAGGGCGTTGCCGTACTTCTGCTTGATGGGCCACAGCAGGCGACGGGCCTTGTCGAGGTTGCCGTTGTCGGGCCAGCTGTTCAGCGGCGCAAAGCGCTGCGTCCCGGAGGACGAACCGCCACGGCCGTCGGCCGTGCGATAGGTGCCGGCGCTGTGCCACGCCATGCGCACAAAGAACGGACCGTAGTGGCCGTAGTCGGCCGGCCACCAGTCCTGCGAGTTGGTCATGAGCGCGAAGAGGTCCTGCTTGAGGGCCTCGACATCAAGCGTCTGAAACGCGGCAGAGTACGTGAACCCCGCGCCGAGCGGATTGGCGAGGGGCGAGTGCTGATGCAGGATGCCCAGATTGAGCGCGTTGGGCCACCAGTCGCGGTTCGAGCGGCCGCCGGCCGTCGTGACCTTAGGCGCGGGGGCGCCGTGCATGACGGGGCACTTGCCTCCGGTTCCTGTATTCCCTTCCATGTGCGGCTCCGATTGTGGCGACGGGTCGTAAACGGCTCGGTGGACGACCGAGGTGCTGGCATGTTGTCCGGCAAACTTCTAAAAATACCGGCAACCGGCTATAGCCCGCAATCGGGGAAACGCTATACAAGCTATAGCTGAGCGCTATACTTCGGCATGGATACGACACTGTTGCGTGCGTTCGTGGAAACCGCCGACGCCGGGTCGCTGAGCCGGGCGTCGCGGCACTTGGCGCTGTCGCAGCCTTCGCTGACCGGGCAGATCCAGCGGCTGGAGGCGCACTTGGGGGTGTCGCTGTTTGATCGGCACGGGCGGGGGGTGACGCTGACCGACGCGGGCCACGCGTTGTACCCGCGGGCACGCCGCCTGCTGGACGAGGTGCGCAACACCGAAGACGCCATGCGTCGCGAGGGGGCGGAGGGGGCGGGGACGCTGAGTGTGGGGGCGATCCCCACGGTGGCGCCGTACGTATTGCCGGCGGCGGTGCAGCGGCTGCGCGCGCGCGATACGGCCACGCGGGTGGAGCTGCGTGAGGACTACAGTGCGGTGCTCGCCCGGCTCCTGATGGACGGGGCGCTGGACGTGGTGATTGCGGCGCTGCCGTATCCGTTTGAGCATCTCGACACGGAGCTGCTGGGTACCGATGCGCTGGTGGTAGCCGTGCCGGCGTCGCATGCGGCGGCGCGCGCGGGGCGCATGTCGTTAGCACAGCTCCAGGATGCGCCGGCGGTGACGCTGGACCCCGCGCACTGCCTGGGGGAGCAGGTGGCCGGCTTCTGCTCCAGCCGGCAGCTGTCGCCGAGTGTGGTGTGCCGCAGTGCGCAGCTGGCGACGGTGCTGGAGTTGGTGGGGGCGGGGGTGGGCATTTCCATCGTGCCGGCCATGGCGGCGGCGCGCCACAACACGCCGCAGTGCGCGTATGTGCCGCTGGCCGAGCATGCGTTGCAGCGCGAGATCGTGGCGGTGTGGCGGCGGGGGGCGGTGCAGTCGGCGCCGGCCCGCGCGTTTGTGGAGTGCGTGCGGGAGGTGGTGCGGGAGCGGTAGTGGTGCCGGTTGCCGTTCAGGTTGCCGGACGCCGGAGTTGTGATCTCTGCATCGCGCGTGTCCGCCGCTGCTACTCGACTTTCGTGACCTGATGGTCCTGATCGCGCTCGACCACGATCGTGAAGTCCGTAGCAAGCGCCATTATGCCGGCCACGGACGCCCAGAACGGTGCCAGAAACGCCCCAGCCAGCCCCACGCTGAGAGGCATGTCGATCAAGGTGCGACCGGTCGCGTTCCGCACGATGATGCGGCGCACGTTCCCCTCGCGAATCAGCTGCTTGAGTGTCGATTTGAGCTTGTTTCCCGCCACGTTGATCTGCTCCATCGCTGCCTCGCTGCAGGGGTTATGTACGGTCGAACGATACCTCTCGCATGGCCAATCTACGGTCAACGGGCGCGGCGTGTGTCAGCTTCCGCTATTGGCCAGTCCGCCGGCTGGCTACTTTGGTGACTCCACCTGTACGCCGTCCGACGCCGACCGGAGTGTGTGATGACCACGCAGTACTACACCGCGTCCAGTCTGGACGGGTTCATTGCCACCGAGGATGATTCGATCGAGTGGCTCGACGCGCTCGCGGATGTCACACTGACCAGCTACCCTGGCTTCATCGCGAACGTCGGGGCGCTGGCGATGGGGTCCGCCACGTACGAGTGGATGCTGCGCCACGTCCTGAAACCGGCGACCGGTGACGCTGCCCCGTGGCCTTACACGCAGCCCACCTGGGTGTTCTCGAGCCGGGCGCTCGAACCGATCGACGGGGCCGAGATCCACATGGTGCGCGGCGATGTGCGTCCTGTACACGCCACGATGATGCAGGCGGCTGCCGGCCGGAATATCTGGATCGTCGGTGGTGGCGATCTGGTTGGACAGTTCTACGATGCGGGGCTTCTCGACGAGATCATCGTGCAGATCGGATCGGTCACGCTGGGGCGCGGCAAGCCGCTGCTGCCACGACGCATCGACGGCGCGAAGGCGCTGCGATTGACCTCGGTGGAGCGGCTCGGCGACGGGATGGCCGAACTGCGCTACGACGTCTCACATCCAACGGCTGCCGAGGTGACGCCATGACCGCTACACTCGAGAAAGTCTTCGGCTACCGCGGCGACACGATGCATCTCCCGGTGCCCAACGTGGACGCGGCCGTGCCGTTCTACGAAACGGTGCTGGGTTTCCGCGTGATCTCACGCGGCGATACGCCGTACCCGTCGGCGGTTCTTGCTCGCGATGATCTGCGCATCGGACTCGAAGAGAACGGTGGCGATCCTACGCAGGATGGCTGCGCCTTTCATGTGCGTGGACTCCGCGCGCTGTTCGCCGAGTTCAACGCCAACGGGCTTGCGACGGCCCCGTCGGATTTCGGTACGGAGCACCGCGACGGCATCCCGTGGACCGTGTGCTACGTGATCGCGCCCGATGGGTTGTGCTACTGGTTCGGTGAGCGTGCGCATGCGTAGTCCACTGGCTGTGTGCTCCTCGTGCGCCGTCGCCGCGGCCCTTGTTGCACTCTCGTGTGCCCCGCTGCATGCGCCACTGCACGCGCAGCGGCCAACCACGATGGCCGGTCGCTCGGCCGTGTACGCGCCCAGCGGCATGGTGGCCACCAGCCAGCCGCTGGCCTCGTCGGCCGGACTCGAGATCCTGCGACGCGGTGGTAACGCGATTGACGCCGCCGTGGCTGCGGCCGCCGTGCTCAGCGTGACCGAGCCGCACATGACCGGCATCGGCGGTGACATGTTCGCCATCGTGTGGCTGGCCAAGGAGCAGAAGCTTGTGGCGCTCAACGCCAGCGGCCGCGCGGGATCATTGATGACGCGCGCCACGTTGCAGGCGCGCGGTTTTCGCGCGGGGTCGCAGCAGGGGGTGATGTCGGTGACGGTGCCCGGCGCGCTGGCGGGGTGGAATACCCTCGTGCGCAGCTACGGCAAACGCACGCTGGCGCAGGCGTTGCAACCGGCCATTGGGTACGCGCGTGATGGCTTTCCCGTGTCGCCGATCATCGCGGCGCAGTGGGCCGATGAGACGGCGTTCCTGCAGCGTGACTCGGCGGCGGCCGCCACCTTCTTGCCCGGCGGGCGCGCACCCAAGGCGGGCGAGTGGTTCCGCAATGCGGACTACGCGCGCACGCTCAAGACCATCGCCGACAGCGGCATTGCCACGTTTTACGGCGGATCACTTGGCAAGCGTATCGTCTCGCGGATCGCGGCGCTGGACGGCTTCGTCACGCTCGATGACTTGCGCCGGAACACGCCCAACTGGATCACGCCGATCTCGGTGCCGTTCAAGGGCTATCGCGTCTGGGAGTTGCCGCCCAGCAATCAGGGCATCGCCGCGCTGGAAATGCTGCGCATACTCGAGCCGTACGATCTCAAGGCGATGGGACACAACTCGCCGGCGTACCTGCATCATCTCATCGAAGCGAAGAAGCTGGCGTATGCCGATCTCGACCG
>CANHTA010000057.1 GCA_947463135.1 Gemmatimonadota bacterium | reverse complement strand
GTTTCCGTTGAGATCGCGGTGATACGCGGCTGCGTGGCGGCGATCCACGCCCGCACCGCCTCCACCGAGGCGGAATCACCGCGACGGGATTCCGCCATCGCCAACGACATCCGGTCGCGATACCCCGGGCCAAGCAGCCGACGAAGGAGTGCGAGATCGAGCGCCATCACCGGCGTCTCACCGGGCACGTAGATGAAGCGTCCCACGCCGCCAATGACCACCCGATTCGATCGGGCCGCGGTGCGCAGCTGTGCATCGAGCCCCGACGACACGGTGATGGTGTCGCCCACCTGTCGTCCGGCGCGGGTGAGAAACATCGGGCTCACCACAATGCGCGGCAGTGGCGCCGTACGCGCGGTATCAGCCGGGGTGATGTCCGTACCCGATTCCACGGTATAGTCGCCCTGCACGTCGCGTTCGAGCCCCAGCGTAAAGGCCGACGGAATGTTGCTGCCGTCCACGGTGAGCGTGGCCCCGAGGGAGGGGCTCACCGCCTTGATATCGGGATTGGCCCGCAGCGCACGCACAATCGCATCGGCGCCATCGATGGTGGCTTCGCTGTCGAATGGCAACGTGCCTTTCGGCGACACGCGTAACTGATAGCCACGCGTGAGCAACAGGGAGCGGAACGACTCGCTCATCCCTGTGGCGAGCATCACCATGTCCAGCAGCAGTGCCGCCGCCACGGCAATGCCAAGCATCGCCAGCGCGGTTCGAGCCGGATGCCGACGCAACGTGGCCCACGCCATCATGAAGCGCATCGCCTAGCGTCCCATGAGTGACAAGGGTGACGCCCTGACCAGCCGCCACCCGGCCGCCGCACCAGCGCCAATCCCCAGCACCAGCGAGAGTCCGGTGGCGAAGGCAAAGATCTGCGGCGTGAGCAAGGCAAAAACCAGCGGCGTACGATAGACGTTTTGAAAATGGGCGTTCACAATGAGCGACGCGATCCAGCCGATGCCGGCGCCGAGCACACTCCCGGCCAGCGACACGATTGCCGCTTCGATCACGAGCGCCCGTACCACGGTTGCGCGCGAAATCCCCATCAGGCGTAACGCCGCGATATCACGCTTCCGTTCCTCAACGCTCAACAGCAACAGACACAGCAGAAACACCGCACTCGCCACCACCGTGATGATACCGATGGCCGCATGGAAGCGCTCCACCACACGAAACGTGCGGGAACTCTGTACCGCCACGTCGCGGGACGCATGCGCCCGGAATCCGAAGGCCACGTGGTTAATCCGCGCCAGCGCCGAATCAACGGAGGCGCCCGTGCGCGTTCCCACGGCAAAACGATCGACGCGATCGTCGTACTGCATGAGGTGCTGCAGATGATCGAGATGGAGTCGTACGCGATACTCGCGGCGCGCCACCTCCGCGGGGTCGGCCTTCCGTTCAAAGATCGCGGCAACCAGCACGCTGTCCCCGGGCTCACCCGGAATGGCCGACAGGCGAACCCGCGCGCCCACCGTTACGCCGAGGTCCTCCGCCATCCGCGTATCAATAGCCATGCCGCGAGGAGGCGCGACCTGTGCCCCCGCGTTCGTCGCCGCCACCAGCACGCCAACGACGAGGCTGGCCATACGAACCCACCGCGGCTGTATCACCGGCACCTCAACGAACGGTCGACTTGCGCGACTTTGGCAGTGACGGGGCGGTGGCAGAGGGAGCAACCACAGCATCGGCCGCATCAGGTGCCACAGCAGGCGCCGCGAACGGCATCGCCTCAACCAGCACCTGCGCGGCCAGAGTAGGCCCCACCGCGAACTCGGTGTGTCCGATGCGCAACGTGAGTGGGCCGTCAAAGGGGGCGCGTGACACCATCGTCACTTCGGCACCGGGTTGCAACGCGATGTCGGCGAGATAGCGCAGCAGCGAGGGATTCTTGTCGCTCACCCGCAGCATCCGCGCCGTCTCTCCAACCGGCAACTCCGCGAGGGTGCGATGCGGCCGTTCTTCCACCATGCCGTCCACGGTGGGAATCGGCGCACCGTGTGGATCAGCCGTTGGATGCCCGAGCGCGCTCGCCATGCGCTCAATGAGTTCATCCGAGGCGGCATGTTCCAGGCGCTCGGCTTCGTCATGCACCAGATCCCAGGAATAGCCCAGCACGCCGGTGAGATAGCACTCCAGGATGCGGTGGCGACGAATGGTGCGGAGTGCCGCGTGCCGGCCACGCGGGGTTAACTGCACGCCACGGTACGGCACATGATCCAGAAATCCCTGTGTGGCCAACCGACGCACCATCCCGGTAACCGACGCGGGCGCCACGGCGAGAGCACTCGCCACGTCACTCGTAGCGGCCGCACCAAACCGACTCTCGAGTTCGTAGATGGCTTTGAGGTAATCCTCAACCGGCTCGGTTAACGCCGGCGAAGACACGGCCGACGCGCCAACCGCGGGCAGGAGAGGGTCATGCGCAGTCATCCTGAAAGATCACGAAGGAACGAGACGAACGGGACCCCTGACCAGCAGAACGGGCACCATCGTTCGGTGGCGGACTGCATTCGCCGTGGTGCCATAGAGCACATCCTGGATGCCCTTATGGCCATGAACCGCCATGGCGATCAGATCGCAGTGCTCGCGCTCGGCCGCGGCCACGATCTCGCCGGCGGGATCGCCCCCGGCGAGGAGTGAGTCGGTTTCAAAACCATCGGCTCGCAACGACGCGCAGCAGGACTCGAGATACTCACGATCCAACCGCATTTCCTCAGATTCACGCAACTTGAGCGACAGCTGGTGCCGGGCTGCCCACCCGTCCGCCACATGGATCAGCAACAACGACGACGAACAGAGCGTGGCCAATTGCCGCACGTGCGCGAGGATGATTTGATCGTAGGCGGAGTGCTCAAGTGGCACGAGAATGCGACGATACATCAGGCCATCCACCCACGGACTGTCTGTACGAGGAGCCAGAAATTCAGCGCGGCAATGACGCCCGCCACGAGGTACGCCGCAATGCGCAACCCGAAGGAGTTTACAAACTCCCCCATCTTTTCGCGATCCGAGGTGAAGCGGACCAGCGGGAACACGGCAAATGACAGCTGCAGCGAGAGAATCACCTGACTGAAGATGAGCAAGGTCGCCGTCCCGCTCTCGCCATACAGCACCGCCACCACCGCCGCCGGCACAATGGCAATCGCGCGGGTGATCAAACGGCGCAGCCACGGGCGGAGGCGAAGATTCAGGAAGCCCTCCATCACAATCTGCCCCGCCAGCGTGCCGGTGAGTGTGGAGTTTTGCCCCGACGCCAACAGCGCGATGGCGAACACCGCACTGGCGCCCCCTACACCCAGCAACGGCGTGAGCAGCTTGTACGCATCCTGAATTTCCGCGACTTCGGTGTTGCCCGTGGTGTGAAACGTCGCGGCCGCCACAATCAAGATGGCGGCGTTGATAAACAGCGCAAAGCTGAGCGCGATGGTGGAATCGATGAAGGCAAATCGCACCGCTTCGCGCTTCCCCTCCGCGGTCTCCTCATACTTGCGCGTCTGCACGATGGAGGAGTGGAGATACAAGTTGTGCGGCATGACCGTGGCCCCGAGTATACCAATCGCGATATACAGCATCTCGGGATTGGTGAAGATCTGCGTCGTGGGCACAAACCCACGCGCCACCGCCCCCATGTCCGGCCGCGAAATAAACAGTTCAAAGAGGAAGCACCCGCCCACCACCGCAATCAGCGCGATAACCAGCGCCTCAAGCAGGCGGAATCCTTTGTTCTGCAGGTACAGCACGATCAGCACATCGACTGCGGTGATCGCGATCCCCCACGGCAGCGGAATATCGAAGAGCAGATTCAGCGCGATCGCGGTGCCAATCACCTCCGCCAGATCACAGGCGGCGATGGCGATTTCGCACAGCACCCACAAGGCAAACGCCACCGGTGGCGAGTAGTGATCACGACAGGCCTGCGCGAGGTCGCGCCCGGTGACAATGCCGAGCTTGGAGGCGAGCCCCTGTAACAACACCGCCATCAGATTCGACAGCAGAATGACCGACAGCAACGCGTAACCGAATCGCGATCCCCCCGCGAGGTCGGTGGCCCAGTTGCCGGGGTCCATGTAGCCCACCGCCACCAGATAGCCGGGCCCGGCAAACGCCAGGAGCTTCCGGAACCAGGTGGCGCCATGCACATCCACCGAACGGTGGACCTCCGCCAGCGAGGGCGCCAACCGGGCACGCCGCCAGCCGGGTTCCGCCGTGGGCGTCGCGCCGGGTTCAAGAGAAGGGGTCACACGCGGATCAGTATTCGCATTAGCCATCTCTCTAATTTAGGGTAGGCTAATTTTTTCGGCAATCCGCCCCGCTCACCGCCCCGCGCCCGGAACTACCAGCCGACGGCGGTGCCGTCGCGACGGGGATCGGCCACCCCGATCCGCTTGCCGTCTTTCCGCACGAAAATCGCGTGGACCCCACCAAAGCTGATATCCCGCACCCGGCTCGCCGGCGCATACCCGCGGCTTACGAGCGCCTGATACACGCCGGCGGCAAAGCCGGGCTCCACCTCCACCTCCTTCACCGTGCTGCTGGCATGGATACGCGGGGCCGACAGCGCCACGGCAGGGTCTTCCCCGAAAGCGAGCATCCGGATGGTGACCTGCGTGATCGCGGGCTGGATGTACTGCGAGCCGGCGGCGCCAACCACCAGACGTACGGCATGACCATCCAGGATCAGTGTGGGGGACATGGTGGAGTTCGCGTAGCGGTTCGTGCCACGCGTCTTCGCATCGAAGTTGCTCCCGGCCGAGTTGAGGAAAAAGCCATCGGTGTACACGCCGGACCCGAAGAGCACCCCCACCGTGGTGGTGGCCGATACGGCACTGCCATCCCGATCCACCACAGCCAGATGCGAGGTGAAGCTCTGCCCCTCCTCGGTGGCGATGGTATCGCGCGCACCATCGCGTAGACCGCTGGTACGCACGGCGGTGGAGGCCGGATACGGATTGAACCCCTCGCAGCGGCCGGGGGACGCGAGCGAATCAAACGCCCACGGATTGCCCGGCGTCGCGCTATCGGGCACGGCGCCACCAATCAACGCCGCGCGCTGGCGCGCGTAGCCGGGATGCACCACGCCGTGTGCCGGAACGCGCTGCACGGCAGGATCCCCACGATGTTCGCTGGCATCGGCATTCCCGATGCGCATGATGTCCGCGAGTTGAGCCACAGCCGCGCCGTTCTCGGTGAAGGAGCCCGCGTCCGCCACCCCGGCGGCATCCGCCAGTTGGAGCATCTCCAACACCGAGGCCCCACCCATTGGCGGCGGTGCCCCCAGCACCGTATAGCCGCGCCACATCGTACACAGGGGGCGCATTGGGGTAACGAAGTACGTGCCCATATCGCGCACGGTGATCAATCCACCCTTCGACCGCACTTTGGCGGAAAGCCGCTCCGCGATCGCGCCCTGATAAAACGCGGTAGCGCCTTCCGCGGCAATGCGCTGCAACGTGACCGCCAACTCCGGCTGCACCAGCAGATCGCCCGGGCGCAGCGCCTCGCCACGCGGCATGAACCGCGCCGCGGCCAGCGTGTCGGCCATGAGCTTGTCGCGCGACGATACGATGGTGCGCGCCAGCAACGGCGACACCACAAACCCGTTGCGTGCAAGCGTGATCGCCGGCGCCATCACCTGCGCCCGCGTAAGCGCGCCCCACTTCGCATGGGCCTCAAGAATGCCGGCCACCATACCCGGTGTCGCGGCCGCACGTCCCGCCAGACGGCCACGCGAGGTATCGGGGCGAGCCCACGCGTTGTCCTCACCGGCGCGCGGATAGAACGACAGGTGCTCCACCGTGCGCGTCTTCGCATTGAAGAAGGTCAGCGCACCACCGCCACCGAGTCCGGTCTGGGACACATCGGTCACGGAGAGCGCGAAGGCCGCGGCCGCAAAGGCATCGACGGCGTTACCACCCTGCGCCAGCATCGCCGCACCCGCGGCAGCCGCGTCGGGGTGAGACGCGGCCACCATGCCGCGGTCGCTCTCCACCCGCTTCCCCGACATGGGCGCCACGGGAGATGCCGCCGGTCGCTGGCACCCGATCACCATTGTTGCGGGGATGAGCAGCGCGACGGTTAGCGCAGTGCGGGCAGAGTGGTGGAGCGAGTCACGCAGACGCAACGGGCGGTCCTCCGCAAGGGGTCAGGTTGATCAACGGCAACAGATGCCAACACCAAGAGTGATGCACCGACCGGTGCACCGGGTCGTGAACCACGAATGGTACCACGAAGCATGCCAAGACGGAGATTACGGACCAACCAGCGTCAGCAGCTGTCGTACGATACGCTCCGTGAGTCCCCACACGAGGTGTTCGGCCACGCGGAACGCCGGGAAGCTGGCCCGAACGCCATTCATCTCCACGTCGTAGGTGGTGATGGAGCGCGTGTCCTGCAGGCGGGCAATCGGCACCCAAAATGTGGCGGCCACTTCGCGACTCGGTGTCAGGCACACATCGGGTGCCACCAGCGCGACGTACGGTCGGATGATAATCGGCGGCAACACGCGATTGCGCGGGGCGAGATCATCGAGTCGCCCGAGGATCCGCCCCTGCGTGAGATTGAGCGCCAGCTCCTCCTGTGTTTCGCGCACCGCCGTCACCTCGAGCGAGGCATCGCCCGCCTCACGACGACCACCCGGGAAGGCCATGTGACCGCTCCACGGATCCCGCTCCAACTCGGCCCGTTTGATGAACAACAACTCGGGCGCACCGTGCACCACGCGTAACACCGCCGAGACCGCCGCCAGCTGCGACTCCGCGGCTAGCGAGGCGTCAACAGGTACGCGACTGGCTAATCGACTGGCCAGCCGCGAGACGTCCGCCTGCGCAAGGGCACGCGTGAGATCAGCAGCCAACTCGCTCAGTCGGCCACCGCGCCGCCCGAGGCGACCCACTCACGGAATCCCCCCGCCATTGAGGCGACGTTGTTGTAGCCCATCTCAAGCAGGGTGCGCGCCCCCAGTGCCGACCTGTTGCCGCTGGCACACATCAGCACCACCTGCGCGTCGCGCGCCACGCGTGCTTCGATCTGACTCTCCAGCACACCGCGACCAATGTATTGGGCCGGAGCGGCGTGACCGAGATTCCACTCGTTCTGCTCCCGGACATCGATGAGCACCAACGGGACTCCAGCGGCAAGGCGATCCTGCACTTCCCGGGCGGTGACTTCCGTTACCGACGCTTTGGCGTCGGCAATAAGCTGCTGAGCAGTTTTCATAGACGGGCTCTGAGGGACGTCGGGTGAAGAGGCGAGATCGTACTGGTCTGCAATATGTCCCACCGGCAGACCTGCCAGCATGGGCATCTGTAACGTGTTAGCGCGTCCGGCCACGATCGACTCGAGGGGCCGCGTCACATGAGCGCCATGCGCCAGATCGATCGCACCTACCGCCGCACCCATCCCCCGCAACGTATCGGTCCGGTATCGGGGGAGCAACGGAATGGCCCCGAGCGCGCACCAACGGCACGGCCCGCTGCCTTCCGACGCGGTGAGCCGCCACCTTTCCTCCATGGTCTTGAGCACCCTGTCCAGCCTGCCGCCACTATCGCTGCTGAGCGCCACTACGGCGGCCGTTGCCGCAGCACCGTGGATTGCGGCGCCCATCGTACTCGCCGCCCGGCTGCGCACCACCCCGAGTCTCGACGACATCGCGGTCGCTGCCACAACCGAGGCGCCCGTCCCACGGGTGAGCATTGTGCTGCCGGCTCGCAACGAAGCCGCACACATCGCCGCCTGCATCCGCAGCATCCGGGCATCCACGTGGCCCGACCTTGAGCTCATTGTGGTGGACGATCACTCCACCGACGGAACCGGTGCGCTGGCGCGCGAAGCCGCCGACGGCGATCCGCGGGTCAAGATCGTGAACGCCCCGGCGCTCCCGGCCGGCTGGTTTGGCAAGCAGTGGGCCTGCCAGTCAGGCGCCGCGCACGCTACGGGCTCCCTCATGCTCTTTACCGATGCCGACACGCGCCACGCCCCCGACTTGGTGGGACGCATGGTGCGCATGCGCGAGCAGCGTGGCGCCGAGCTTCTCTCAGTCGCGGGGCATCAGGCCATGGGCACCGTGTGGGAGCGCGCGGTGCAACCGTCGGTGTTCACCCTGATTCTCGCGCGATACGGCGGAGCCGCGGCCATTGAACAGGCTACGCATCCGCGCGATGTCGTTGCCAACGGACAGTGCTTCATGCTGTCGCGGCAGGTGTACGACGCCATCGGCGGACATGAACCGGTGCGTGGGTTTGTGGCTGAAGACGTCATGATGGCGCAAACCATTCAAGCGAGGGGGCAGCGTGTGTCCCTCGCCCTCGGCATCGGCCAGCTCAGCACCCGCATGTACGACGGCCTGGGGAGCCTCATGAAGGGGTGGGGGAAAAACATGTATGCCGGGGGACGGCATGCCATGTGGGGCGGCGCGCTCGTGCAATGGCTGTACCCCCTCCTGCTGTTGTCATTTCCGCTGGGCATCCTCATGCCATTTGTCGTGCTGGCGTGGTGCGCGGTGGCCGTGATCACCGGCGGCGGCGCGGGTGCGGCACTCCTGTTGTGGAGTGCCGCCAGCAGTGCCGCGATTCTGGCCGCATTTGCCGCGGCCAATCGGCTGAATGGCGATCCCGTGCGCCGCGCCCTCCTGGCACCCTTGGGTGGTGCCATTGTGCTTGCCATCTGTGTGGTCGCCATCGCGCGCGGCAACAACGTGCGCTGGAAGGATCGCGGCTACGTCTCGCAGTAAAACGCCGGTCCGCCGTCGCCCCTTAGCGCGTGAGCGCTCGCGCGCGCTCGAGATAGGCGGCGCGGAGCCGCTGCGCCACCGGGCCCGGCTCACCATCGCCCACCAAATCGTGGTCAATCTTGGTGACCGGCAACAGAAAGCTCGTGGCACTGCTCATCAGGCACTCACGGGCCCCCTTCGCCTGCGCCACCGTGAACGCCCGCTCACGTACCGGCACCCCGGCGGCGTGCGCGAGTTCGAGCACCACGTCGCGCGTGATGCCGGCGAGAATGTCACTCGATAACGGCCGCGTCTGCAGCACGCCGTCGTTCACAATCCACAGGTTACTCGAGCCCCCTTCGGTCACGAGGCCATCCTCGTGCATCATGGCTTCGAAGGCGCCCGCCGCACGCGCTGACTGTTTCGCCAGCACCTGCGCCAGCATACTCGTGCTTTTAATGTCGCACCGCGTCCAGCGCATGTCCGGCACCGTGAGCAATCGCACCCCATTCGCATTGGGATCGTGCTCAAGCAGCTTCGGACGGGCATAGGCAAACATCGTAGGCGTGGCGTTCACGGGGAACGGAAAATCCCGCTCCGCCACACCACGCGTGACTTGCAGGTACACCAATCCTTCGTTGATGCCGTTGTCGGTGGCCAGCTGCTGCATCACACCCAGCCACTCAGCGGCGGGCTGCGTATTCGGAATACCGATAGCCGCCAACGAGCGAGCCAGACGCACGAGATGCCGGTCGGCGTCCAGCAACCTGCCGTTCATCACGGCGGCAACTTCATACACGCCGTCGCCGAAGAGTAGGCCGCGATCGAAGATGGACACATGCGCGTCCTGTTCCGCGACGAAGGATCCGTTGAGCCAGCAGACGGGCATGGGAAGCCGTGCGATGAGGGAAGATGAGAAGGGGGCGAACTCAGAGCAGCGCGCGCAGCGGACCGACGCATGCGCCGGCCAGCAGCACCCAGCCGCTGCCGATGCGCGTGAACACGAGCACGGCCGTGGCTCCGCTCAAGATAGCCAGTGCCACCGGATCGGGGGCGATGTGGCGCGCCATGACCAGGACCACCGAGGCCATGAGGGCCAGTGACGCGGCGTTCACACCATCAAGCGCCAGCGACCAGCGGCGGGAGTCGCGCAGCCTCGCCACGTAGGGCGCGGTGAGGGCCACGCCCACGAAGGCGGGCAGGAAGATGCCGGCCGTCGCGGCTGCGGCACCGGCGTGTCCGGCGATGAGGTAGCCCACGAAGGTGGCGGCCGCAAAGACGGGCCCCGGTGTGACCTGTCCCACGGCGATGGCATCGAGGAGCTGGGCATCGGTGAGCACCGCGTGTCGCAGCACGAACTCGCCACGTAAAAAGGTGAGTAGCACGTAGCCGCTGCCGAAGAGCACGCTGCCAATCTTCGCGAACGACAGGAACACGGCGGGCGCGCTCATGGCAACGCTGGTCGGCGCACTCATGGAGGTGACGGCCACCGCGCCGAGCGCCGCGAGTGGGTGATGGTTGGTATCGGCGTCGTGGCGGAGCGTGACGCGCGCCATCACGAGCGAGGCGAGCAGCGCCAGCACCAGGACCGTGATTTCCGAGACACCGGCGAGCACCGCGACAACGCTCGCCGCGGCCACCAGCGCGGCCCAGCGCGAGCGCACCAAGCTCGCGCGCAGGCGCCACAGCGCCTGCACCACCACCGCCAGCACCACCGGTTGCAGCCCGGCCAGAATCGCCGGCGCGTTCATGCGGGAACCGCCGTGCACATACGCAATCGCGAGCGCCCACACGAGCACGACCGCGGGCACGATGAACGACACGCCGGCCGCGATGAGCCCCGGCCATCCAGCGCGACGATAGCCGATGTGAATGGCAAGTTCGGTGGAGTTGGGGCCGGGTATGAGGTTGGAGGCGCCCACGAGATCGGCAAAGTCGTCGCGACTGATCCACTGCCGCCGCGTCACGATCTCGTCTTCCATAGCGGCGATGTGCGCCGCCGGTCCACCAAACGCGGTGAGGCCGAGCCGCCCAAACACGCGCGCAACTTCCGGCCACGCACCGGCTCCGTTGCGGGATGCAGGGCTAGGCGTCGGGGCGGTGGGGCTGGGCATCCCGCAAGGTGCCGAACTCGCCTGCGCTCCGAAAGCACCGCCGGCGCACTTCGGGTGACACACGGTCAGACTCGTGCGCCTAGCATGGGGGCGTGCTCACACTCCGCGCCGCCGCCCAACTGCTCGCGCAGGCCGACTCCCGCCTGTCGCTTCGTCCCATCGCCAGAGCCATGGGATTCACCGATCCCCCATCGGCCCTCTCCGCCGACGCGCGCGATCGCCTCCGCATTGAGGCCCTCGCCAACAGCGCCGATCTCCTGCGCGGTCCGGGTACGCTGCGCCTCGTCTGCGCCGAACTCGCGCCCCCCACCGATCTCCTCGGTGCCACCGACCCACGCGAACTCACGAAACGGCTGGCCACCACGGTGCTGCACCACGCCCCGGCGCGACAGTGGTGCGTTATCACGCTCGACGCAACACGCCGCACGCTGTGCATTGCCACCGTCGGCCCACACACCAACGGCCCCCGGGTGGCCGCGCTGCGCATCGATCGCACCCGCGTGCTCGATTCGGACGCCGACACCTTGCGAAGTCTCGCGGCGGTGCCGGAGCACGACGCACTGCTTCGCCACGCCCGCTTCACCGACATCCTGCGACGGGAAGCGCTGTCGAATCGCTTCTACCGTCTGCTGGAAGGCGCCGTCAGCGCACTCGCCGGCAGCATGACCGGTCCAACAGCGCACGCCGTCTCCGCAGCCGACCGGCGCGAGCTAGCCCTCCTGGTCACCAGCCGCTGTCTCTTCCTCGCATTTCTCGAAGCAAAAGGATGGCTCGATCATCGGCTCGATTTTCTCCTGCACCACACCACCGCACAGCTCGAGCGCGGAGGCCAACTGCACCAACGCCTGCTGCGCCCGCTCTTTTTCGGCACACTCAACACCCCACGTCGTCATCGCGCGCCCTCGGCACGTCACTTTGGCGCCGTCCCCTTTCTCAATGGCGGCCTGTTCGCGCCAACCCCGCTCGAAAAACGGCACCGCACGCTGCACTGCACCGACGACGCCATCGCGCAACTCGTAGGCGCGGTGCTCGACCGCCATCGCTTCACTGCGCATGAAGATTCCGCCAGCTGGTCAGAGGCCGCGGTTGATCCGGAAATGCTGGGGCGCGCCTTTGAGTCGCTCATGGCCACCGACGAACGCCGACGCTCCGGCGCGTTCTACACGCCACCCTCGCTCGTGGACCAAGTCGTACGCGACGCGCTCGGCCATGCACTCCCCAACCTGCCCCCCGATGCCTTCGACGACACCAACGCACCACTCAACCTCACCCCTGCCGCCACCACCGCGCTGCACCAGCTGCGCGTGCTCGACCCCGCCTGCGGATCCGGCGCGTTTCTCGTGCACGCGCTCGAACGCCTCAGCACCATGCATCGACGCCTACCCCGTCCGTCCACCAGCGCCACCGTCGATACCCATCACATCCGCCGCCAGCTCCTCACGCACTGCATCTTCGGCGTCGATCGCAACCCGGTCGCGGTGTGGCTCTGCGAACTACGGCTCTGGTTGTCCGTGGTCATCGAATGCACGGAAACCGACAGCACCCGCGTGCCGCCACTGCCGAATCTGGATCACCATATCCGCGTGGGCGATTCGCTCGCCGGCGGCAATTTCCGCTTCGCACCACCCAGCGCCCGCGCCCTAACCGCGCTCCGCGATCGCTACACCCGCGCCACCGGTCCGCGCAAAGTCACCGTTGCCCGCGCCCTCCAACGCGAAGAGCGACAACGCGCCCTCGTTGAATTGGCCACGCAGCGCGACACACTGCGCGCCGAACGCACCGCACTCCTGCGGTCGCTCCGCGCCCGCGATCTCTTCGGACAACGCCGCGCACCCAATCGCGCCGATACCATCCGGCTCACTTCGCTCCGCCTGCAATGCCGCGCCCTCGCCACGGCCCGCGCCAAACTCGCCAACGGCGGCGCACTACCCTTTCGTTTTGTCACCTACTTCGCCGACGTCGCCGCCGCTGGCGGCTTCAATGTGCTCATCGGCAATCCACCCTGGGTACGTCCGCACGCGCTCCCCCAACGCGAGCGCGAACAGCTGCGCCGCGAATTCCGCAGCATGCGCGCGGCCACCTGGCACGCCGGGGCCGCCCGCGCCGGCGCCGGGGTGGGCTTCGCGTCACAGCCGGATCTGGCGGTGGCGTTCATCGAACGCAGCCTCGAACTGCTCGCCCCCGGCGGTACCCTCGCCCTGCTGGTGCCGGCCAAACTCTGGCGTTCGCTGTCCGGTGGCGGCATCCGCCGCACCATCGCGCAACTCGCCACCATTCGCACCATCCGCGACTGGAGCGACGCCCCCGCGCTCTTCGACGCGGCCACCTACCCGTCGCTGCTGGTCGCGCGCACCCACCCCCGCGCCGATACGCACACGGACTCTGCCCCACTCACCGCCCCCGACATCCACGTCACCATCTCCACCACACACGGCGATCGGCACTTCTCCGTTCCCCCGGCCCGACTCGCCCTCGATGGCGATACCGCCGCGCCGTGGATCCTGCTGCCCCCACCGGCGCACGCGGCTTTCGAGCGCTTGCGTACGGCCGGCCCCGCGCTGGGCGACTCGCACATCGGTCGTCCACTGCTGGGGGTGAAGTGCGGCTGCAACGCGGCCTTTCTCGTGCACGCGCGCGAGCATGACGATGATTCCGCCACCGTCGTGGCGTCGGACAATCCCGCACCCGGCGCCGTGTCGCAGCCACGATCGGCAACCATTGAACGCCTGCTGCTGCGCCCCGCGCTGCGCGGCGAAGGCATCACCGCCCGCGCTCCAATCGCCGGGGAGCCAGCGGGTGGCGATGAACTGCGCATCCTGTGGACACATGGCACGGATGGACTCCCGCTGCGTACGCTGCCCCCCGCCACCACCCGATGGCTCGCCCACTGGCGCCCGCGACTCGAGAGCCGACGCGATGCCCGCGCCCGCATGCCCTGGTGGACACTCTTTCGTACCGAGGCCGCCCGCGCCGACACGCCGCGCGTGGTGTGGGCCGACATCGGCAAACGCCTGCGCACCCGCGTGCTCGAAGCCGGCGACCCCACCGTGCCCCTCAACAGCTGCTACGTGGTGCGCACGGCGTCCATCGACGACGCCTACGCCCTCGACGCCCTGCTCAATTCCACCATCGCGGCCGCGTGGCTCGATGTGCTCGCCGAACCGGCCCGCGGCGGCTTTCGCCGCTTTTTGGGATGGACCGTAGCCTCCCTCCCGGTGCCGCACGACTGGCTCCGCGCGCGCACCCTCCTCGCGCCGATCGGCCAACGCCTCGCGCGACACGAATCGGTGCCCATCCATGAGTACGATCAGGCGGTCGCTGATGCCTACGACGTGCCGCTCCGCCTCCTCACCCCTTTGCTCGAGTGGTACACGCCATGACGTGGTCTCTCCACGATGCGCGCCACGTGCAGGCCCGCCTTGCCAGTGCGTTCATCACCCCGCTGCCAGCGGCTGAACTGGGAGACATCACGCTGCTCCCTCACCAGCGCGAAGCTGTGGCCCGCATTCATACCGCCATCCGCACGCATCACGGTGCGCTGTTGGCCGACGACGTGGGCCTCGGGAAGACGTACACGGCGCTCGCCGTCGCAAGTTCATACGAACAGGTGCATATCATCGCGCCCGCCGCCCTGCAGCCCATGTGGCGCACCGCGATCATCCATGCGCAGCTGCCGCATGTGCGCCTGCACTCCGTGCATGGCTTCTCGCGCGCCGATGGTGCGTCCACCACGGAATTCGCCGATCGGGCGCCCTCGGGGATGGTGCGCGAACACGCGCCGGCGCGCACGCTCGTGATCATCGACGAAGCGCACTACCTGCGCACGCGCCGAACCGCGCGCTACACCGCGATCGCCCGCTTCGTGGCCGGCTGTGACACCCTGCTGCTCTCCGCCACGCCGCTCCACAACCGTTCGGCCGATCTGCGCCATCTGCTCGCGCTGTTCCTGGGCTCTCGTGCCGATCTGCTGTCAGACACCATGCTCTCGCAGGTCGTCGTACGGCGCACCAATGCATCAACGGCGGCATCCGGCGTAACGCGGCCGCAGGTGCAGCAGCATGCTCCACTGCCCATGCCGCACGATCGCGCCACGCTCACGCACATTCTCGCACTCCCCGCCCCGCTGCCGGCCCACGATGGCGCCGTGGCCGGCGCGTTGATCCGGCTCGGGCTGCTGCGTGCCTGGTGCAGCAGCGACGCGGCCCTCGATCACGCCCTGCGTCAGCGTCGATTGCGTGGTGACGCGCTGCTGCACGCGCTGCGCGCCGGTCGTCATCCCACGCAGGCGGAGCTGCGCAGCTGGCTCGTGGGCGATCACGAGGTGCAACTCGCCTTCCCCGAACTCATGGCCCAGCACGAAGTGGAGAGCGCTCCTCTCATCGAACGCATCGAGACGCACCTCGCGGCGCTGGCACAGCTCACCGAGCACCATGCGCGAACGGCGCGCGGAGACCCTGCGCGCGCCGATGCCTTGCGCACGCTGCTCGCGGCGCACCCCGACACGCCCATCATCGCCTTCTCGCAATTCACGCACACCATCAGTGCCCTGCATCGCGCGTTGTCGGACATTGCCGGCGTGGGCCTGCTCTCCAGCAGGCACGCGCGCATTGCCAGTGGACGCATCTCCCGCAGCGAGGCGCTCGCCCGCTTCGCACCGCTGGCGCAGGAACGCCCGCCACCGCCGGCGCACAACGCCATCCGCCTGCTGCTTGCCACCGACTTGCTGGCCGAAGGGGTGAACCTGCAGGACGCCGGTGTGGTCGTACATCTCGACCTGCCATGGACCCACGCCTTGCGGCAGCAACGGGTGGGACGTTGCGCGCGGATCGGGTCGCCGCACGCCGTGGTGCATGTGTATCACCTCGCACCACCACCCGACGGTGATCGCGCCCTCCGGCTGCAGCGTCGGTTGGCCACCAAGGCGGCGCTGGCCTCACGTTTCACCGGCGGGCCGGCGACCGCGGGCGCGTTGTCCGGCCGGAAGCGCTTGAATGAAAACGTCCGTGAAAGCGCGGGTGATGCGGCCACCCGACTACACATGCACTTGCAGCGATGGGCGTCACGCGTTGCGGCGGATGCGCCACCGCACGGGATCATGGTCGGGGCCGTGGCGGGTGCGCCGCACGCGGCGTGGATCGCGCTCGTTGAGCACGATGGACGCACACAGCTGCTCTGTGCCCGGGCACATCCCGCCGCCCCCGGGCGACGCATGGTGAGCGCACGCCTGCGGGCGTTGCTGCAGGCGGTGGTCTTCGCCGATGCCGTTACCGATGCCGCCTCCGACGCCGACGCCGACGCCGACGCCGACGCCGACGCGAATGCAGACCTTCGACAAACAGTGAACCGCGCCGCCGTGCGTGAACCGGTGCGACGCGCCTTGCGTGACATCCGCCGTTGGTGTGCGCGCCGCGTCGCCCGCGACGACGCGGGCCCGTCCGGGGAGGCCATGGCGCCGCTCGCGCAGCGCGCCGCGAATCATCTCGCGCGCTTCGTCCAGCAGTGTGGTCCCTTCGAACGGGTCGCGCTGCGCGCGGCGATCGCCGAGTCGGAACGGGTCGTGCAGCGGGCGCGGGGCGCCGGGGCCGAGGATGCCATGGCGCGGTGGTGCGCGCAGGCGGAGGGCACGTTGCCTCGGGCAGCGCGCGCGTGGATCACCGCGTGGCAGCAGGAGCCCGTGCTGGCACGTCTCGCGGACCAGGGGGCCGGGTCCACCGCCCCGGAGCCTCGGCGATCTGCGGTTCGTGTGCGTGCGTTGCTGCTGGTTGGTCCCAATTACACTTCGGCATGTCACGACATGCACTCCTGTTCGACCTCGACGGCACCCTGATCGACTCCATCGGGTTGCTCCTCGAGTCCATGCGATTCGCCTTTGAGGGGCGCGAGCGCGCACCCACCACCGCCGAGTGGGTGGCCGGCATCGGGACGCCGCTGCGCACGCAGCTGGCCGAGTGGTGCGATGGGGCGGCCGAGGTGGAGTCGTTGGTGGAGCGTTATCGCGACTACCAGAGTATTCACCTGCCGCGGCTCACCACCGCCTACCCCGGCGTGCTCGACACCATCGCCTGGGCGCGGGCGCAGGGCCACGCCACCGCGCTGGTCACCAGCAAAGGGCGCGGCATGACGGCGCGGTCGCTCGAGCATGTCGGGCTCCAGGGCGCCTTCGACGCCATCGTGACCTTCGAGGAGACCGTGCGGCACAAGCCGCTCCCCGACCCCGTGCTGCTGGCCCTCGACCGCTTGGCGTTGCCGGCCTCCGGCGCTCTGTTCGTGGGGGACTCGCCGCACGACATGCACGCCGGGCGGGGTGCCGGCGTGCGCACTGCGGCCGCCCAGTGGGGCCCGTTCAGCCGAGCGGAACTGGCGGTCGCGTCACCTGATTACTGGATGAACAGTATTTCGGAATTGCCCGCGGTCGTGGCGTCACTCACCCGCTGAGCCGTCTCGGCACAGCATCCGGCTCAACCCGTCATCGCGTGGGGGGACGGGTACCGCGCCGACTCAGGCCGCCGCCAGCTCCTCAATCGCGCGCGCGAGATCGAAGTCCTTCTGGGTGATCCCGCCGGCGTCG
>CANHTA010000056.1 GCA_947463135.1 Gemmatimonadota bacterium | reverse complement strand
TGGCCGGCGCTCGACTGGAATTGCGCAAGGGTGATGTGCGTCGCCTGGAAGCGCTCACGGCGCACCTCGAATCCATTGGATTTGAACGGGTGCCGATGGTGGAGGATGTTGCCCAGTTCGCCGTACGTGGTGGCATCATTGACATCTACTCGTTCGGCATGGCCGAGCCGGTGCGCCTTGAGTTCTGGGGCGATGATATTGTCGAGCTGCGCCATTTCGATCTGAACACCCAGCGCAGTACCCGAGATGCGGACCTGGCGCTCATTCTACCCGTTGACGGGCGCGTCCGCGACGATGACGGAACCACGGAGCGGGTTTCGCTGCCGTCGTTGTGGCCCCCCGACGCGTTGGTGGTGATGCCGGCGGGCACGTCGGTGTTGCCGGAATTGGTGCGGACGTGGGACGAGGCCGAGCATCATCTGGAATTAGCGCGCCGTCGTGGCGAGGAGTGGGTGCGTCGGGAACGGCTGTTCGTGCCGCCCCCCGCCATGGCCTCCACGCTGGCGCGCTTCGGGACCGTGCGCATTGCCCCGCCGCCACAGCGCGCCGTGAGCGCCTCGTCGGCTGATCTGCAGCCGCAGGGGCCCGAGCCCGATGTGGCCTTTGCCACACGCCCGCCGGAATCAATTTCCCGCGATCTCCGCGTGTTACGCCGGTTGCAGCGTGACGGCTTACATACCGTCATTCTTTGTGATAACGCGGGACAGGTGGAACGGCTGGACGAATTGCTCGGCGAAGATGGACCGCTGTCCGCATCGCTGGCCATCGGCGTGCTTGGCGGTGGGTTCATTATCCCGAATGTCGTGCGGGTGCTCACCGACCACGAGATTTTCCGTCGTGACCGCCGGTTGCGCCGTGTGCGAAAGTACAGCACCGGCGCTCCGCTGGATACCATCGGGGCGCTGAAGCTCGGTGATTACGTGGTGCATCTGGAGCACGGCATTGGCATCTATCGCGGCATCGAAAAGATCTTCGTGCGCGAGAGCACCATTGAAGCCGCGGTTATTGAATACGAGGGCGGCGATCGGCTGAATGTGCCGCTGTATCGCATCGATCAAATCGAGCGGTACCGCAGCGCCAGCGATGTCTCGGATGATGCGCCGGCCCCACGGTTGCACAAACTGGGCGGCAACCGCTGGAAGCAGCAGCGGGAAAAAACCCGGGTGGCCATTCTGGAGATGACGCAGGAGCTGCTGGATCTCTATGCGCGGCGCAAGGTGGCCACCCGTCCCACGCATGGCGTGGACACCGCGTGGCAGCGTCAGCTGGAGAGCTCATTCCTCTTCGAGGATACCCCCGATCAGCGCAAAGCCACCGAGGATGTGAAGCGGGACCTCGAGAGCGATCGCCCCATGGATCGGTTGTTGGTGGGCGATGTGGGCTACGGCAAAACCGAGATCGCCATCCGTGCGGCCTTTAAGGCGGTGCAGGGGGGGCGGCAGGTGGCGGTGTTGGTGCCGACCACCATTCTGGCGGAGCAGCATGCCCGGAGCTTCGGTGACCGCCTCGCGGACTTTCCGGTCACGGTGGAGGTGATGAGCCGCTTCCAGACCGCCAAGGAACAAGCGGTGGTGGTGGACAAGCTGAAGAAGAAGCAGATCGACATTGTGATCGGCACCCATCGGCTGCTGAGCCCGGATGTGGCGTTCGCCGATCTGGGATTGATCATCGTGGACGAAGAGCATCGCTTCGGGGTGAAGCACAAAGAGCGGCTGAAGCAGCTCAAGCTGCAGACCGATGTGCTCACGCTCACGGCAACGCCGATTCCGCGGACGCTGCATCAGTCGTTGGCAGGGTTACGCGATCTCACGCTGATGCAGACACCGCCGCGGGACCGGTCGCCGGTGCTCACGTTCGTGGAGCCCTTCGATGACGGGCTGATTGAGGAAGCGATCTCGCGCGAGCTCGACCGCGGCGGTCAGGTGTTCTTTGTGCACAATCGCATCGAGACGATCGAGGCCATCGCCGATCATCTCCGGCGGATCGTGCCGCGCGCGCGGGTCGCGGTGGGACACGGCCAGATGAAAGAGCGTGAGCTCGAAGTGGTGATGCGCCAGTTCGTGGAGCATGAGGTGGATATTCTGGTCTCCACCCTCATCGTGGAGAGCGGGCTCGATGTGCCAAACGCCAATACGATGTTTGTGAACCGGGCTGATCATCTGGGGCTGGCTCAGCTGTATCAGTTGCGGGGGCGCGTTGGGCGGTCGCATCGGCGGGCGTACTGCTATTTGCTGGTCCCCGACCGTGTGGATGACGACGCCGAGCGTCGCTTAGCCGTGCTGGAACACCACACCGAGCTTGGTGCCGGCTACCGGATTGCGCTCAAAGACCTTGAGCTGCGGGGGGCTGGCAATCTGCTGGGCTCCGAGCAGTCCGGCTTTGTGCACGCCGTGGGGTTCGATCTGTACCTGCGTCTGTTGGACGAGACGGTACGGCAGCTCTCTGACGCCGGGGGGCAGAAGGCGTGGATTCCGGCGGAGGTATCGCTCGATTTTCCGTCATTCCTCCCCGACGAGTACATCACCTCCCAAGAGGCGAAGCTGGACGTGTACCGTCGGCTCACCGCCTTGCGCGAGTCCAAGGATATCGAGGCCTTGCAGCTGGAGGTCCGGGATCGGTTCGGGCCGATGCCGGCGGCGGCGCAGGCGCTCTTTGCCAGCGCCATGCTCAGGGTGCTTGGTGCGGCACTCGGGGTTGAGGGGGTGCTTGTGCGAGCCTCGGAAGCCCGTGTTAGTTTCAGGGCTGATGCAATTCCCCGCCTGAAGGGGCTGTCCGCGGCGTTCCATGGGGTCCAGTTTCAAGTGGATGTCCGTCGAACTCAGCCGTTGGCGCTCAAGTTGACCCGATTAGGCGGGGCCGAGATGCTCGAGGGTTTGGTCCGCGCGTTACGTGCCCTCGCTCCCTGATGGTAGCCCTCTCGCTGCCGTTGGGATTTCTCTCTCACTTCTCTTCACTCCGGTGCCGGAGTTCCACCTGATGAAATCGTATCGTTTGTCCGTGCTTGCTGCCGCCGCGTTCGCCGTTGCCTGCGGAGCCGCGTCCAATCCGGACGTCGCCGCCACGGCCGGTGACCAGCAGCTGTCCGTGACGCGCCTGGCGGAGATTCTGGGCACGTCGCAGGCGCCGCTTGAAAAGGACGTTGCGCGCTCGATCGCGGAACTGTGGGTGAATTACCACCTCGTGGGCCTGTCGGGCGCGAAGGCGGATTCGCTGTCCGATAAGAAAACCATGGACGAAGCGTTGTGGTCGAACATCGACAACATCCGCGTCAAGAAGTTCTACGACAATGTCTCGAAGGGCTGGGCTGACCAGGTGCCGGGGCCGGATGAGCAGCGCTATATGAATGGCGAGGCCATGGCGGCCCGCCACATTCTGGTGAAGGTCGAGGCCAACGCCACGCCGGAGCAGAAGGCGGCGGCCATGAAGAAGGCCGAAGGCATTCGCGCCGAGGCCACGCCGGCCAATTTTGCCAAGCTGGCGGCCAAGAGCGACGAGCCGGGCGCGGGTGAGCGTGGCGGCGACCTGGGACTCTTCGGCAAGGGCATGATGGTGCCGGAGTTCGAAAAGTGCGTCATGGCCATCAAGCCGGGTGAGATCTCGCCGGTGTGCACCACGTCGTTCGGGTACCACGTGATCTATCGTTCGCCGTATGCCGATGTGGCCGAAAAGTTTGCGCCGATCGCCAAGCAGCGGAACGTGCAGATCGCGGAGAGCACCTACCTCGCCAAGGTGGAGTCGTCGAACGCGGTGGAGTTGGCCTCTGGTGTCGCCGTGAAGGCGAAGGCGATTGCGCGCAATCCGCTGGGATACGCCAAGGACAACGACAAGCTCGCCACGTACAAGAGCGGTTCGCTCACGGCATCGGAGTTCGCCGATTGGGTGTCGGCCTACCCGCCCAATGCCCAGATCCGTCCGCAGCTCCTGAGTGCGCCGGATACGTTGGTGGAGAAGTTTGTGCGCCAGATCGTGCGCAACGAGCTCGTGTTGTATCAGGCGGACAGCGCCAAGGCCGTGTTGGACACGGCGGAGCTGAACAACCTGTACCTCAACTTCAAGCAGGCCGTCACGCAGACGTGGACCGCGCTCAACGTGGAGCCCTCCAAGCTGGCCGACAGCGCCAAGGCCGGTGGGGACAAGGCGAAGATTGCCGCCTCGCGTGTTGACGCGTTCTTCGACAAGCTGATCAAGAACGAGACGCAGTTTGTGGACGTGCCGTATCCGGTGGCGCGTGCGCTGCAGCGGAAGTTCTCCTTCTCGATCAACGACGTCGGGCTTGATAAGGTGGTGGAGAAGGCGAAGTCGGTGCGGGCCACGGCGGACTCGCTCAAGGCTGGCAAGGGTGCCCCCGCTGAGGCTCCCGCCGCTGCGCCATCACCCGATACGACCAAGAAGTAGGTCGATCCTTAACGAACCCCTGGTCACTTGACCGGGTACCTTACGGTATGAATCCCAGACTGTTCTCTCTGCTGACCGGCGCCGCGATTTTCGCGGCGCCGTTGTCGGTTACGCCGGCGCAGGATGCGCCGAAGCCCGCGCCCAAGCCCGCCGCCGATACCACGCCGGTGAAAGGGCTTCCGGTGGATGGCATTGCCGCCGTCGTGGGTGATCAGGTGGTGCTGGTCTCCGAGGTGCTCGCCGCCGTGAATGCGGCACGCTCCTCGGGGGCCAAAGTGACGTCGGCCCAGGACCTCATCAAGTTGGAAACGGATATTCTCCAGCAGCTGGTGGAAGCCGAGTTGTTGGTGCAGAAAGCCAAAGAGCTGAAGGTGGAGGCGAATGAGGCTGAGCTGCAGCGTTCCGTTGACGACAACGAGAAACAGGTGCGGTCGCAGTTCAAAACGGAAACCGAGTTCAAGTCTGCGCTGAAAGAGGCGGGCTTTGGCAGCATCGACGAATGGCGGAAACTGCAAAACGACCAGATCAAGCGGCGCAACCTGCAGCAGGAAGTGGTGGGAAAGCTCAAGCGCGACGGCAAGATGACGGCCATTAACGTCACGGAAGCCGAGGTGAGTGAGGCGTTTGAGTCGAACCGCGCGAAGCTGCCGCGGAAGGAAGCACGGGTTGGCCTGCGTCAGGTGGTGATTGCCACCAAGCCGTCAGAGGCGTCGAAGGCGAAGGCCCGCGCGAAAATTGATTCGTTGCGCGCGGAGCTCGATAAGCATCCCGAGGATTTCGAGAACATCGCCAAGAAGGAATCGATGGACGGGACCAAGGAGCTTGGCGGTGACTTGGGGTGGAATCGCCGCGGACGCATGGTGCCGGAATTTGACCGCATGATGTTTGCGCTCAACCCCGGCGTGATCAGCCCGGTGGTGGAGACCGCGTTTGGCTATCACATCATCCGCGTAGATCGCGTGCAGCCGGCTGAGGTGAAGGCTCGGCACATTCTCATTCGTCCCATGGTGGACACCGCGGACGAACGTCGCGCGCAGCTGCTGGCGGATAGCATTGCGACGACGTGGCGTGCCGGTGGCAGTTTTGACTCGCTGAGTGTGAAGTACCATGACAACGCCGGCGGGGAAGACAAAAGCATCCCCGAGTATCCCCGTAGCGAGCTCCCCGAGCCGTACCGGAATGCACTGGAAGGGGCGAAGCTGGGCGATATCGTGGCACCGTTTCCGATGCCCGATCCCTCGGCCGGCGTGAACAAGTTCGTGGTGGCGCAGGTCACCTTTTTGGACGAGGCCGGCGAGTACACGCTCAAGGAAGTGCGCGATCGGTTGCGGTCGCAGCTCTCCGAAGAGCGAAGCATGCGTCGCCTCATTGACTCGCTGAAGAAGCAGACGTACGTGTCGGTGCGGTACGACCCGGCGAAGCAGACGGTGACGCCGTAAGGCGGCGACCGTGGTGCGTCTCGCGCTCACCCTTGGCGATCCCCGTGGCATTGGCCCGGAGATCGCCGCCAAGGCGCTCAGTGATCCGCGTATCGCGGCGCTGGGCGCTTCGTGGTATGTGATCGGCCCCACAGGCACGCCGGTGCCGGTGCACACGTCCGTCGGCGCGTGGGCGCCCACTGGCCACGCTGCCGATGATGTCGCCTTGGCCGGACGGCTGGCCGGTCTTGCCGTGGAGCGGGCCGCACTTATGGCGCTGGCGGGCGAGGTGGATGGTATCGTCACCGCCCCCCTGGATAAGGCGGCGCTACAGGCCGGTGGTTTCGATTTTCCCGGCCACACCGAGATGCTGGCCGAGCTGGCGGGGGTGCCCGCTACGATGATGCTGGCGTCGGACAAGCTGCGGGTGGTGCTGGCGACTACCCACATTCCCCTTCGCGACGTTCCGGCAGCGGTTACGCGCGAGGCGCTGCTGCAGGCCGCGCATGCGACCCGTGAGGGGTTGCGCCACGACTTCGGCATAGCGGAGCCGCGGTTGGCCCTCTGTGCCCTCAATCCGCACGCGGGCGACAGTGGGCGCTTTGGGCACGAAGACGATGACCTGCTGGCCCCGGTGGCCCGCGAGGCCGGCATGGCGGGGCCGTTCCCGGCCGATACCGTGTTCGTGCGCGCCATGCGCGGCGAGTTTGACGCGGTGATCGCGCCGTATCACGATGTCGGGATGACCGCCATCAAGGTGGCGAGCTTCGGGAGTGCGGTGAACGTCACGTTGGGGCTGCCGTTCGTGCGCACCAGCCCCGATCATGGCACGGCGCTCGACATTGCGGGGCAGGGGGTAGCGAGCGCGGAAAGTCTCGTGGCGGCCATGCAGCTGGCGGTGGAGCTGGTGGAGCGCCGGCGCGTCGGCTGACGTCCTCGGGGTGAGCGCTAAACACCGTCACGCGTCCGTTACCGAGTCCCCCCATTGTCTCTAAGTGCATGGCCCCGTTAACTTTTGAGGCTATGCAGATTCGTAACGTCGCCATCATCGCGCACGTCGACCACGGGAAGACCACCCTCGTCGACAAGATGCTCCGCCAGGCTGGAGCCTTCCGCGAAAATCAGGTCGTAGAAGAACGCGTGATGGATTCCAATCCGCTTGAAAAAGAGCGCGGAATCACCATTCTCGCCAAAAATACGTCGATCCGCTGGAACGACACCAAGATCAACATCGTCGACACGCCGGGCCACGCCGATTTCGGTGGCGAAGTGGAGCGCATTCTGCGCATGGTCGAGGGCGTGTTGCTCGTCGTGGACGCGTTCGACGGTCCGATGCCGCAGACGCGCTTCGTGCTCCGCAAGGCGCTCGAACTCGGACGCACCCCGATCATCGTCATCAATAAGATCGACCGCCCCGGCGCCGATCCGTTGCGCGTGCATGATGAAGTGCTGTCGCTGTTCATCGAACTCGAAGCCACGGAAGAGCAACTGAACGCGCCGGTGGTCTATGCCAGCGCGAAGCAGGGGCTCGCTACGATGGACATGGATGTGACGCCGGTCGATCTGCAGCCCTTGTATCAGACGATCGTCGACACCGTGCCGCCGCCGCCGTCCGACACCGAAGGAACGTTCCAGATGCTCGTGTCCACCATCGAGTATTCGGCGTATCTCGGTCGTATGGCGATCGGCCGCGTGGAGCGTGGCGTCGTGCACACCGGCGATTCGGTCACGTTGCTGCCGTTCGAAAGCGACAAGCCGATTCAGCGTGGTCGCGTGTCCAAGCTGTACGGCTACGAAGGCCTCGAGCGCGTGGAAATTCAGGAGGCCTCGGCGGGCGAAATCGTGTTGCTGGCCGGGTTCGAAGATGTCGACATCGGCAGCACGCTCACCGATCCCGACCATCAGGAGCCGCTCCCCGGCATCAGTGTGGAGTCGCCCACGATCAGCGTCGACTTCGTGGTGAACAATTCGCCGTTCGCGGGGAAGGACGGAAAGTTCGTGACGTCGCGTCAGCTGCGTGAGCGCCTGTACAAGGAGCTCGAGCGCAACGTGGCGCTCAAGGTTGAAGACAGCGATTCCACCGATGCGTGGAGTGTGTCCGGCCGCGGTGAATTGCACCTCTCCATTCTCATGGAGACGATGCGGCGCGAGGGGTTTGAATTCCAGGTGTCGCGTCCCAAGGTCATTCTGCGCACCGACGAGAACGGCCAGAAGCTTGAGCCGTTCGAAGAGCTTGCCATCGACGTGCCCGAGGAGTACCTCGGCACCGTGATCGAGAAGCTCGGTCCGCGGAAGGCCGAAATGATCGAGATGAAGAACCCGGGTCAGGGGCTGGTGCGTCTGCTGTACCGGGTGCCGGCGCGTGGTCTGTTCGGCTACCGCAGTGAGTTCCTCACGGATACGCGCGGCACCGGCATCATGCACCACCGGTTTCTCGAGTACGGGGTGTGGGCGGGCCCGCTGTCGGGCCGTTCGCGTGGTGTGCTCGTATCCATGGAAAACGGCACCATCATCGCGTTCGCCCTGTTCAGCTTGCAGGAGCGCTCCACGCTGTTCGTGACCCCGGGTGACGCCGTGTACGAGGGCATGCTGATTGGGGAGAACTCCCGTCCGGGCGACATGGACGTGAACCCGACCAAGGAAAAGAAGCTCTCGAATATCCGTACCAAGTCGACCGACGAAAACATCACCCTCGAGCCGCCCCGCGAGATCACGCTCGAAAGTGCCCTCGAGTACATCGAAGACGACGAACTCATCGAGATTACCCCGCTCAACATCCGGCTCCGCAAGCGCCTGCTCTCCACGAGCGATCGCAAGCGTACCAACCGCGAGTCGAAGCGGGAACGGACGGCGTAGGCACCGGCCGGGAGAACGGTACAGCGGGAACGGTTCGCAGTCGGACCGTTCCCGCCCTCGTTTGTGGAATATTCCGGTAGGGGACGCGTACTTTCGGGTTGCGCGACGGCGGGCATCTGCCGATACTCCCGTTCACACCGTCTCGATCACCACGTTGCCGTTCGACGATCCATCGAACGTGCGCGCGGAGCCCCCATCACCACTCGCAGGAGAATCGTCCCATGTTGGAGCAGTTCGGGTCGTCGTCGCAGGACGCGCTCGAAGGGAAGGTACCGTTGTCGGTTTTTTCGCTGGCTGCCGACGACGAAGATTTCGACGACGAAGATCTCGATGATGATCTTGATGATGATCTCGATGACGACGACGAAGATGACGACGACTTCGATGATGATGATGATGATGACGATGATGACGACCTCGACGACGACGATGATGATGACGACGACGAGGACGATGAGGATGATGACGAGGACGAAGAGCTCGACTACGATGTCGACGGGTTTGACGAGGATGATCCCGACGCGTGAGTAACAGACCACGAGCGACACCAGATGGTGTCGCTCGTGTGCATTGGGGGCGCCCTTGCCCCACGAGGCGTGGCGGGGTACATTATGCGGCTCTGGTGGGGGTGCAACTGCCTCCGTCGGGCCTTTAGCTCAGGTGGTTAGAGCGCACGCCTGATAAGCGTGAGGTCGTAGGTTCAACTCCTACAAGGCCCACTTCTCGCGGCGACCGCATCGGATATCCGATACGGTCGCCGCGTTGCGTTGGGTGCCCTCCACCTTGGCACCGCCGCACGCACGCGATGGTGTTTCGCTGCGCTAGTATACGCTGCATGACGAATCCCTCCGAAACCGCCTCCAACCGCTACCGAGTGTGGCAGACCGCTCCGCTCTCCATCGCGGGCACGCGGGTGCTGGTGGCAACCAAGCCGGGGGTCTTCGCCCACGGCCTCGCTGATCCGGCCTCACTGATGCTGGCCGAACAGATGGCCACCACGGGGCGGAGCAGCTCGGTCCACTTGAACTGCGGGAACGGCATGGTCGCGGCCGCCGCTGCGATCGCCGGCGGGGCGTCGGTGCTCTGGTGTTCGGATCGCTCGCTGCCGTCGGTGCAGGCCGCCGAGCGCACGATGGCCGCCAATGGCATTGCGGGGGCCACGGTGGTGCACGCCCATGGCACGCATGCGTTCCCGCGGGCGCTGGCGGCCGATGTGGTCACCATTCGCGTGTCCACCGACAAGGTGGCGTTTCAGCAATTGCTCTGGGAAGCGTTTCATGCCCTGCGCATTGGTGGGCGGTGCTACATCGCCGGCGCCACGGACGAGGGGGTGAAGCCGGCGGTGCGTCTGCTGGAGTCGTTCTTTGGTGCGGCCAGGCTGGAAGCGCAGCACAGCGGGCACCGGCTGGCGGTGGCCACCAAGTCTCAGGTGGCACCGGCTTCGCTCACCGAGGGCGCCTCGCCATTCCTGGACCCCGATCAGTTCCGGGAACTGTCGGCCACCGTGCAGGGCATTCCGCTCACCCTCTATTCGCGTCCGGGCGTTTTCTCATGGGAGCATCTTGATGAGGCCACGCAAACGCTGGGGAACGTGATGGAGATCCGCGCCGGTGAGTCGGTGCTCGACTTGGGGTGCGGTGCAGGGGCGCTGGGGCTCACCGCCGCCGCCCTGTCGGGCACGGGGCGCGTGCTCATGGTGGATGCCGACGCCGATGCCGTGCGTGGCGTGGCCCGCGGTATCGCCAAGGCACACCGTACCAATGCAGACGTGCGGGCCAGTGACGTGGGGAGTGCGGTGGGCGACGAGCGATTTGACGTGGTGGTCACCAATCCTCCCTTTCACCAGGGCAAAGCCACTGATCTCACCGTGCCGTTGCAGTTCATCGCGGACGCGCACGCGCACCTGCGGGTTGGTGGACGCCTCTATCTGGTGGCCAATCGCACGCTGCCGTACGAGCAGGCGATTGCGGATCAATTCGGCACGGTGCGCACGCTTCATGACGGGCGTCGATTTAAGGTGCTCAGCGCGACCCGCTAGACGCCCTGCTGTGTTGCGGCGCCCTTGGCCAGAGTCTTCGCCGTGGCTTTGTGCGCAAGGGCGGCCGCGCGAAGCGTCTCGATTTCCCCGGCGTCGAGCAGGCGCCACGCTCCCACCGCCAGATCACCAAGGCGAAGCGGCCCCACGGCCATGCGCTGCAGCGTGTCCACATGATGACCGATGGCGGCCATCATGCGCCGTACGTGATGGTAGCGCCCTTCGTGAATCACGACCTCAGCGCTGCGCTCACCGGTGGGGGTAAACTGCGCCGCACGGAGTGGCGTGGTTTCTCCCTTCAGCATCAGGGTGCCGGTGGCCAGCCGCTCGGCCTCGTCGCCGCGCAGAGGCTCCGCCACGGTCATCGCATAGCACTTGGGCACGTGCGATTTCGGCGACGCCAGCAGGTGATTGAGCGCCCCGTCATCGGTGATGAGCAGCAGCCCCGAGGTGTCCGCATCGAGCCGGCCAATGGACGCCATTACCGGGGTGCGCTTGGGGAAGGTCTCGGGGAGCAAGGCGTAAATCATGGGCGGCCGATCCTGCAACGAGCAGACGTACCCGATGGGCTTGTGCAGTAGAATCACCGACCCCGGTGGTGCCGGCAGCGGGTCGCCGTCAACGCGCACGTCCGCGTGCGTATATGCATCCGTGTCCCGCAATACGGCGCCCGCCGCGCTGGTGACCCGACGCTGCCGCACGATGCGCTCGGCCTCCTTGCGGGTGCCATAGCCAAGGGCAACGAGATAGCGGGAGAGCGTCATCAGGGTGGGATCGGGGGCATAATGCGAAGTCGGCGTTCTCCGCAGTATAATGCACAGCGGTTCTCCCCTTCCCATCCCCCAATGCGCTCTGCTGCCTCCCGCCCGCGTCCGCCCATCAATGGCGACTTCTACGAATGGTTCTCCACGCTCCCCGACGAGGTGAACACCGCGCGCCTCAAGCTGCGGGAGTTCATGAGCGGAGAATGGGAGCCGCAAGCCAACGGCTATTGGGAGCGGGCGGAGTTCCCACGCGAATATCTCGTGGGCAAGATGCGGGAGTTGGATCTCTTGCGGGATGCCTACACCCCCGAGCGGGCCGCGTCGGCCACCGTGATGGACGGCCTCCTGTCGATGGAGTTTTCCCGCGTGGACCCATCGCTGGCCACCTTCTTTGGTGTGCACGCCGGGTTGTGCATGGGCTCCATTGCGCTGTGTGGGTCGCCGGAGCAACAGGCGGAGTGGTTGCCACCGCTGCGCCGTTGGGACCTGGTGGGGGCCTTTGGCCTCACCGAGCCGGATGTGGGCTCCGGGGTGGCGCGTGGCCTCACCACCACCTGTCGCCGCGAGGGTGACACGTGGGTGTTGAACGGTCAGAAGAAGTGGATTGGCAACTCCACGTGGTGCGACATTGTGGTGATCTGGGCGCGGGATGAGGCCGATCAGTCAGTGAAGGGCTTTATCGTGCGCACCACCCTGCCGGGCTATACCGCTGACGTCATGCAGGGCAAGATTGCCCAGCGCACCGTGTTGAACGGATTGATCACCCTCACCAACGTACGCGTGGCGGAGCAGGACCGCTTGCAGCGTGCCACCAGCTTTGCCGATACACAGCGGGTGTTGGTGACGGCACGCTGCGGAACGGCGTGGCAAGCGGTGGGATGCGCTATGGGCGCGTATGAGCACGCGCTTCGGTATGCGCAGGAGCGTACGCAATTCGGCAAGCCGATTGGCAGCTTTCAGCTGATCCAGATGATGATGGTGAAGATGCTGGGCAATCTCACCGCCATGATCGGACTCGCACTGCGCGCGTCGGAGTTACAGGATCAGCTGGGCCCCAAAGACGAATTGTCGGCGTTGGCCAAACAGTTTTGCGCCGCGAAATGTCGCGAGGTGGTGCAGCTCGCTCGCGAATCGATGGGCGGGAACGGCATTCTCTTGGAGTACCATGTGGCCCGCCTCTTCGCCGACGCCGAGGCGATCTACTCGTACGAGGGATCGAACGAAATCAACGCGATGATTGTGGGCCGTGCGGTGACCGGGTACTCCGCGTTTGTCTAGCTAACCGGGGTCAGTTGGACAGGCCATACACCACGGTGGTCACCACGCGCACGCGTTTCGTGACCTGACTCTCCTCGGAGATACCCATGGCCTGGTCGCGGGGGAGAATCTCGAACACACCCTGATTCGCGCTGCGGATACCCGACAGCGTGCTCTTGGAGTCGCGCGCAAATTGCAACGCGGATTCACGGGCGCGCGCGGTGGCCTCGGCGATCATCGGGTTCTTCAAGTCGTTGAGCTTGGTGAACACAAACGTGGGGCCCCCACCGCCGTATTCCTGTCCCGACGACAACACCACGCCGTTGCGCACCAGGTCGGGCACGCGCTGACTGGCTGTTTTCACGAGATCGACGCGCGTTGAGCGCACCACCAACGTTTGCCGGATGATGTACCGTCCCGTGTTCTGAAATCCTCCCATGGTGCGGGCGTCCTGCACGGAGAATTCCTGGACCGTGACCTCGGTGCCAGCCGAATCAAGCCCCTGCGCCGCCAGAAAGGCGCGGACCTGTTCCGCATTGCGGCTGAGCGCCGTATTGGCGCGCACTAAATCGTCATCGGTGACAACCAGACGGAGCGGCCAAATGGCGAGATCCGCCTTGGCCTCGCGCTCGGCGACTCCCTTGACGGAAACCGTACGGTCGGCGGTGCGCAGGCGCGCGAAGCCGGAGCCGGCGAGGAAGCCGCCCGCGGCGATGCCGGCGGCGAGGACCAGCGCTGCGATAAGGCGGCTGGAAGACGAGGACGTAGCGGGAGTCTCCATGGTCTGCTGCACTGGGGTTGGGGGTTAGCGGTCGGTGGCGGGGATGCGGATCTCCACCCGACATCCACCGCTTTGCAGATTGCTCATACGAAAGGCGTAGCGGTCGCCGTACAACATGCTCAGGCGCATGCGGGTATTGGTTAAACCAATCCCCAGCCCATCCACCGATGGCGTGACGGCCATGAATCGCCCACTGGTGGTGAGCAGGCCATCGAGCCCGCGGCCATTGTCCTCCACGATAATCTTGAGCACCGCGCCGTCGCGGTGGACATGGACTTCAATGGACTGATCGGGATGCCCCGGAGCCAAGCCATGCTTCAGGGCGTTCTCAACGAGCGGTTGCAAGAGAAAGCTGGGCAGCAGGTCATCGACTGCCGACGGATCCACGGTGATGTCGGCGTCGAGGCCCTGGCCGTATCGGACGCGCGCAATCTGCAGATAGAGTTCCACCAACTCGATTTCCTGCCACACCGGAATCAGCGACGAGCCCGCACTGCGCAGCGAGAGGCGCAGGAGATCCGCCACGCGGGTCAGCGTGCGCTGTGCCTCGCGCACGTCGTTCTCCATGAGTTCCGCCACGGAATTGAGGGCGTTGAACAGGAAATGTGGGTTGAGTTGCATGCGCAGCGCCTCCAGTTGCGTGCTGGCCAACTCCTGTTGCAACACGGTGGCCGCCCGGTCTCGCTCCTGAAAGCGCCGCACAAACTTCACCATATAGGCCGCACCCACCACCGCCCAGTACAACACCACCTGGAAATCGAGGTGGTTGACCAGCACCACCCGCACGGCGAACGCATAGCTGGTGACCCGACCCACGGCCCCGAACACGTGATCCAGCCACGCGATCAGGAGCACGTTGATCACACAGATCACGGCGCTCACGGCCACGTGAATCGCAATCCACGGCGCGATCCGCGCGGTGTCGAGCTTCACCCGGTCCACGATGGTCAGGACCAGCTGCGACCAGAGTCCCCAGAGCATCCACGATGCGCCCTGCCACACCAGCGTCGTGCTCAGGCGGTAGTGGGTTCCTGACGCATCACCGATCAGCGTGAGCTGCAGCGCCGCCAACACCGACGGAATAACCCATAACACCGCAAACAGGATGCGCGACACGCGTCGTTGGCGCACGCCTTCATCGGCGAGGGTGACGGGGAGCATCGAGGGCACGTGAACACGACGGATGAGGGGGGAATGGAACTTCGCGCGCTCTGGAACGTACACCTTGCGTCGTCGAGACGTCAGCCGATGGCCTGCACCGGCGTATGCGCGCCTGGTGACAGGGGGCGTCTCGTACGGTGTCCCGCGCCCTGCTCCTCCCAGCGTGCGGACCGAGGTCGATTGGCCTGATTCACGGAGGCGGAGAGTGGCGGCGTGCGTGTACTCATTGTGGACGATGAAGGGCTGGCGCGGCAGCGGGTTCGTCGCCTCCTCCAGTCTGAAGACCAGGTCGAGGTGGTTGGCGAGGCCGAGAGCGGGCAGGAGGCGGTTGCACTCATCCGGCAGCTGAAGCCCGATCTGGTGTGCCTTGATGTCCAGATGCCCGGGCTTGATGGGTTTGGGGTGCTCGAAGCGCTTGAGGGGGGGCACGTGCCCATGGTGCTGTTCGTGACGGCATATGACGAGCACGCCCAAAAGGCCTTCGATGTGCACGCGGTGGACTACGTACTCAAGCCGGTGGACGCCGAACGCTTCAAAACCGCCTTCAGCAAGGCCCGCACGCAACGCGCGAACGCCGTGGCGGCGGAACGGCTCGACGTGCTGCTGGAAACGGTCCGGCGACTCGCGGAAACGCGTGGCGAGTTTGCGGAGGCCACGGCGGCAGTGTCGGGGGAGTCCGCGCCCTCTGGCAAGTACGCCAGCCGGATTCTGGTGAAGCAGGATGGTCGGATGTTCTTCATCCGCACCACCGATATCGACTGGATTGAGGCCGATCGCAACTATGTCCAGCTGCATGTGGGCGCCGTGGCCCATACCATCCGCGATCGCATCAGCCACTTGGAGGAAACGCTGGATCCGCGCGTCTTTGCGCGCATTCACCGTTCCACCATCGTCAACCTCAATCGGGTGCGTGAAATGCAGCAGTGGCTATCGGGCGACTATGCCGTCATTCTTGAAGATGGCACACGCCTCCGCCTGAGCCGCCACTACCGCGACCGCGTTGAGAAGCAGATCGGCGCATAAGTAGTTTCCGGTACCCATGATGTCGATGAACCCGCTTACCACACCCGTGAGTTGGCAGTGCCGCCTTGTGCACCAGCTCGTGCGCGCGCGGATGCGCCCGCACGCGCTGGCGCCCATCGATCCGTCGTGGGTGCGCGCGCAGATGGGGCGTCCACGTGCGGCGCGTCGCTGGATGGCGCGCGTCACCGGCGCGGCCATGACCATGCGTGAGGCGGGGCAGGGGTGGCCGGGGGGCGAGGTGGTCTCCTGGCCCGGACACGCGCCACAGGCGCCGGTGCTGCTCTATCTGCACGGCGGCGGCTATATCGCCTGTTCCCCCGAAACCCACCGCCCGCTGGTGTCGTCGCTGGTCCGTCGGATTCGCGGTCGGGCTTTTGTACCGCGCTATCGGCTGGCTCCCGAGCATCCGTTTCCCGCCGCCCTCGATGATGCAAAGGCCGCCTACCGGTTCTTGCTTGATGTGGAGCGGATCCCGTCCACGCAGATCGTCGTAGCCGGTGACTCGGCGGGCGGCGGGCTGGCGCTGTCGCTTGCGCTGGCCATTCGCGATGCGCAGTGGCCCGCACCGGCCGGCATTGTAGCGCTGAGTCCCTGGACCGATCTCGCCGCCACCGGCGGGTCGCTCACCGAGAATTCCGACCGGTGTGCCATGTTCGCGGGTGAGACGATTCGGCGCGCTGCCCGGTTTTACGTTGGGGAGTCCGATGCACGGTCTCCCCTCATCTCCCCGCTCTACGGCGATTTTCGCGGCCTCCCGCCCATCCTCGTGCATGCCGGTCACGATGAGGTGCTCCGTGACGATGCGATTCGGGTGGCCCAGGCCGCACGAAACGCTGGCGTGGAGGTGGAGTTGCAACTGTGGCGGCACGTGCCGCATGTGTGGCAGTTTTTCGCCGCCGTGCTGCCGGAAGCGCGCGACTCCCTCAACGCCACCACGCGGTTCATTCGCGCGCGGATGTAACCCTGGAAGGTAGCCTGCAGGGTTGGTAGCGCCGGCGAATGTGGCCCCAACACTGACACATTGGAACACGCGTGTCCCACCGTGTGACGGATCGTGACGCCATCCCGTGCGAGGCGTCCACTCGGTACGCACCGTGACTGACACCGACATCTTCCCCGAATATCGTCCTCCGGACTGGTACCCACTGCAGCGCGTCCTCGCGCTGGTGTTCGGTACGGCTGCGATTGACGCCACGGCCTCGTTCTGGTTCATCGGATTCGTGCAGGGACCGGCCGATGTGGGCGAGTTGCGGTTGTACGAGTACCGCTCTACGGGCCGCCAGATTGCACTTGGACGGAATGGGGGCGCGTATCGGTGGATCGAGGAAATTGGTGGCTACAGCCGCGTTGACCACGAGGAAGCGCTCATCGGGACGCTGGTGTAAGCGAATGCGCCCGGATCTTCGAGTTCTGCCATGATGCAGCCGATACCCTCTGTGTATGTCAACTGACATTCCCAGCATAGCCGGTGGCCGGCGGCTCGTGCCGTCGACCGCGATTACCCCGGTGGGATCGCCGGGGACCGCGCTGGCACGCCCCGGGGCACCCGTCACGCCCGCGAAAGCCCTTGCCCCGATTGCGCCCGCTGGGTCGGAGCAGTCGTCCTCGGCGACGTCTCCGCTCGGGCGCAGCGGGATCGATGTGTTCGATGTTCTGGACACGACCGATGTGGTGATTGAGCGGCGCACGATCGAGCCCGTTGAG
>CANHTA010000055.1 GCA_947463135.1 Gemmatimonadota bacterium | reverse complement strand
GAAGCCCGCCGAGTTCGTGCTGCAATACCGGACGGATCTTGGTCTCACGGCTCCTCAGGTCGCGGCACTCGAACTACTTGCCGTGGCGCAGCGCGATTCAGCACGCGCACGCCAAGAGCGTGCTCGGGCTCGCGGCGGACCGCCGGGCGGTCGCCAGCGCGCTCACGCCCGGCCAAATTGCACAGTTGCCGCGCATTCAGGCGGATGACCTCATGAAGGCCTTGAAACAGCCGTAACCGATCGAGGTATGCTGCACCGGCAGCTGGGCCGTCGGCGTGCGTGTTGTACGTACGGTGCAGGGGATCCACGCATCGGTGGTTCAGCGGAGAAGGCGTGGCCCGCATACCGGAACGTTGCTGCCGACAGCGACGATGCGATGCGCCGTGTAACTTCGGCGCTGGCGCGCCTCCGTTCACGGCTATTGTTTTGAAGTCGCTGCTGCAGAGCGCCGGGCGTTCTGCCGCACGACCAAGCGGTACGCGACACGAAGCACGACTTTGTCCTGGAGTCTCCCATGAGCATCGTGCGGATCGCCCTCGCGAACCTCCGCCCGCCGACCACCCCAGCCGAATCGGTCCAGCTCGCGATCGCGGCGATCGGCGAGGCCAGTCGACAGCAAGCCCGCGTGCTCTGCTTTCCGGAATGCTTCGTGCCCGGCTATCGGTGGCCAGACGCGACACTGCCCGCACCCGACCCGGTGTTCTTGGAGCAGGCGTGGGCGGCCGTGGCGGTTGCGGCCCGAGCGGCAGAGGTCACGGTGATTCTCGGCACGGAGCGTCTCACCGAACGCGGCCTGCAGATCACAGCGTGCGTCATCCATGCGGACGGCACGATCGCGGGCTGGCAAGACAAGGGGCAACTGGATCCGTCCGAGGAGCAGCAATATCCCGCGTTCGGTGCAGACCGTCACGTGTTCACGGCGGGGCCCCTGACGTTCGGGGTCGTGATCTGCCACGAGGGATGGCGCTATCCCGAGACCGTGCGGTGGGCGGCACGCCGTGGCGCGCACGTCGTGTTCCATCCGCATGCGAGTCGGGCCGAACCCGGCGAGTATCGACCGCGATCGTTTGGCGAACCCGCGAACTCGTTTCATGAGAAGGCGATCTTGTGTCGGGCCGCCGAGAACACGTGCTACTTCGCCTCCGTCAACTACGCGAGCGACGGCTCCAGCACAACGTCCGCCGTCGCACGGCCAGACGGGACCCTGCAGTGCGCGCAACCCTACGGGCTCGACGGCCTGCTGCTGGCGGACGTGGACCTGAGTGCGGCCACCGGCCTCCTCGCGCTGCGGTGCCGGACGTCTCCGTTCTAGGAGGCGCTCGCGCTGCGCTGACGGCGACTTCACTGTCGCCGCCTTGCTCGCTGCGCTCGCTGGCGGCAATATATGAAGGGTCGTCGCAGGACAACGCCAAGGCGTTATGCGGTCGATTGAACCGAAGTGACCTCGCGATCGTTTGGTCTGAGTGACTCATCGCTGCGGCGCTTCACGTTCGCCGAAGGAGTGCTCCCCATGAGAAAACAGCCAAGCGGCAGCACGTCGACAACTGACTGGGAGTCGCGATTTAACTGCAACCGTGAGCCCGAGGTAAAGGTGCTCGAGAAGGCTTTCGCCGGCATCCCCGCGGGCGCCCGAATGCTGGTCGTCACCCCTTCGCTGGTCGATGCAGCGGTGGCTGAAATCCCGTTCGGGGCGGTCGTCGAGCCAGCGAGTCTTCGCCGAGCGCTGGCAGCGTCTCACCAGGCCGACCACACGTGTCCGGTCACGACCGGGATCGCGCTGCGGGTGGTGGCTGAGCGAGCGTATCTGCGCATGCAGGAGGGTGCGGACTCAGTCACGCCGTTCTGGCGGGCAATCGACCCGGACAGCGACCTGGCAGGCAAGCTCGCCTGCGGACGCGAGTTCGTCCAACGGATGCGGTCTGCGGAGACCGCCGAACAACGCCATGCAGCGGACTCGCGATAGAATCCGGTGGAGCTATTGTTGAACTGGGGCGTGGTCCTCGGCGTCCTCATCGCGATCCTCACGGCCATGAAGTTTGGCTTCAATCAGGTCATCAAGGGGCTGGAGGCAGCCACCGATCGTCTGGATCGTCCGCGCTAACGCACCTGCTGCACGTTGAGCGACAGCCAAACGATTTCTGCTGCAGCGCACCGTGGCGTCGTGATTGTGACGGTGCTGGCGCACGCAGCCCCTACGGCCGCATGTTGTTCGATGCGCTGCAGCAGAGCGCTGAGGCGTTATGCGGATGCAATCTGCTTCTCTCTTCCCGCACTGGTGCTCGCGTATGGGCCGTGTCCTGTCAGTCTGCCTGCTCGTTGTCGGGGTCATTCACCTGTTGCCGCTTGCCGGTCTGGTTGGTGCATCGCGCCTCTCCGCCCTCTACGGGATTGCGGTGGCAGAGCCGAACCTCGAGCTGCTGCTCCGCCACCGCGCCGTGCTATTCGGCGTGCTAGGTGGCCTGTGCATCGCCGCGGCGTTTCAGCCAGCACTGCAGGGCGTCGCGCTCGTAGCCGCCGCGACGAGCGTGGTAAGCTTCCTGTTGCTCGCTCGCGCCGTCGGTGGATACAACGCCCAGGTGGGCCGGGTCGTCACGGCGGACTGGGTCGCTCTGGCCGCCCTCGCCATCGCTGCGGTTGCATACTGGCGAATCCGTGGCGCTGCGTGATCGGCCTGGCCGGGGGCCGTTGCGACTGCGGCCAAGCGTTGCGTTGGCGGACAAGCGATCAATTGACTGATCACACAGCGTGGCGCTACGCATTTCCGGTGGTGATGCGTTGACCAGTGCTCATGGCGTACCGCACTGCGCGTGCGGGCGTTGCACTGTGTCTTTCTTGCCGCCTGCATTCTCAATTCGGAATGCGCGGCGCGCGCAGAGATCTTCAACGCCACGTGAAGAGCCAAGGCATTACACGCTTCACCGAAGGCGATGAGAGTACGGAGGGTCCCGCGAGTTTTACGGTAACCGACCCGGACGGCAACCAGATCCTTGTTGATCAACACCGTTGAGCTCATGCGTAGCCTGGACGGCGCCACGCAGTGAACCCACTCGCCAACACGCCGAGCCCCCGACGCCTCGTCGTCACTGGAGGGGTGACCTGATTCGCACGCACGAGGCGGAAGAGCCGGGTAGTATCGTCTCCGGTCCCCATGGCACGGTGTCTAGTGACCTGCTGCTACGGCCTGTCGTCTATGCACAATGGCCACCGTCACCCCAGACTCCCTCTTCCTCGACTTCCAGCAGGCGCTCGCCGGACGTTACTCACTCGACCGTGAGCTCGGACGCGGGGGCATGGGCGTGGTCTACCTCGCGCGCGAAGTGCATCTTGACCGCTTGGTGGCCATCAAGCTGCTGCCGCCAACCCTCGCGGGCGATGCCGCGACGCGTGACCGCTTTCTCCGCGAAGCTCGTCTCTCGGCCAGCCTCTCGCATCCGCACATCGTGCCGATGCACGCCGTCGACCAGATCGATGGCTTCGTCTATTTCGTCATGGCCTTCGTCGATGGCGAAACACTCGCTCAACGCGTGCAGGCCCGTGGCCCCGTCCCATCGCGCGACGCCACGCGCTGGCTGCGCGAGGTCGCCTGGGCGCTGAGCTACGCACACTCGCGCGGCGTCGTGCACCGGGATATCAAGCCCGACAACATCCTCATCGAGCGCGAAAGCGGTCGCGCGCTCGTTGCCGATTTCGGCATTGCCAGTATCGCCAACGATCAGGCTGACGCGGGGCACGGCACACCGCTGCACGGCACACCGCTGCACGGCACACCGCTGCACGGCACACCGCTGCACGGCACACCGGAGTTCATGAGCCCCGAGCAAGCACTCGGCGGAGAACCGGGTGTTCCCAGCGACCTCTACGCGTTCGGCGTGACGGCGTACTACGCGCTCTCGGGACGCGTGCCGTTCACGGGTGAGCATGCGACCCAGATTCTCGCGCAGCACTGCACCTCTCCCGTGCCGCCGCTGGCGTCGCTCGGTCTTACGGTGCCACGCAAGCTTGCGCAGCTCGTCGAGCGCTGCCTGGCGAAGGCGCCCGAGGCGCGTCCCGCCTCCGCCGACGTGATCGCCGATCAGCTCGGCGAAGCGATCGAGCAGCGGCGCGAACTGCCGGTGGCGCTGCGTGCGTTCGTGAAGCGCAACGGCCGCATGGACGGCGGCGGCACGTTGCTCACGTTGCTTGGAGCGCTCGCCGGCGGCGTGGGCATCTCCGCGTGGCTCGGCCCGTCGGCTGGCGTGCTCACAATCGCCGGCAGCATGGTGGCGGCGCCCGTCGTCTTCGGCATCACCGCGGCACGGCGGCTCATGCAGCACGGCTTCGCGCAGCCCGATCTCGATCCGGCGTTCGCGAGTGAACTCGAGTCGGTGCGCGAAGAGCAGAGTGTTCAACCCCGGCGCGTGCTCAAGGCGTTCGAGTGGGCGGGCCGCTCGGTGGCTCGCATCGGCGCGACGACGTCGGCGGCGCTCATGCCCTTCGCGCTGGCGGGTACGGTCGTGCCGAGATTCCAGTCGGTGCAAGCGCTCCTGCTGGTCACGCTCGCCTTCACGAGCGCCGTCACGATTGGCTGGCTCGCGCTGCTCGGCCTCACGCGCGACGTGGACGTCACCTTCTGGCGCGCCGCGTGGACGGGCCGCTTCGGTCTCCTCGTCTTCTCGATCGCCAAGCGCTGGCGCGGCACCGCCATCGTGGCGCCGGCGCTCACGCACCGTGCCACGGAGCTGTCGCTCAGCCTTGCCGCGGAACAGCTGTTCGAAAGTCTCCCCCGCGACACGCGCGCCGCGCTGGGTGATGTGCCGTCGGTGCTGCAACGCCTGCAGGTGGATGCGGCGCAGCTGCGCGCGAAAGTCCATCAGCTGCAGGACGTCCTCGGCGATGCCGCGGTTCGCGAACAGGACACATCATTTGATACACTGCGTGAGGAACGCACCCGCATGCAGCAGCGCCTGCAGGACGCGGTTGCCTCGCTCGAAGCGCTGCGACTGGGTCTGCTGCGGTTGCACGCCGGCTCGATGACCGTGGATGGCTTCACGACGCATCTCGGAGTGGCTGAGGAGCTCTCGGCTGATGTCACGCGCCTTGTCGCCGCGCAGACTGAAGTGCAGCAGTTCCTCGTTCCGCACTATCGCGCTCCGGCGATCGCGGACGATGTCACGCTCACACCGGCTTGAGGATCACGCGCATGCAAACCCCGACGTTCAAGACGGCGGAAGCGCTCGACGCAGCGTGGCCAGCGGCCGGTAAATCCTCTCTCGAGCGTGCCGCAGCCGGCGGTGCAGTACGCAGAAGCGGTGCAACTGCGGCATCACCCACAGTATTACCTACCACGCGTCGCTTCGCATGGACGCGCGTGGCCCGTATGGTACGTGACGCGGCAATCGGGATGGCCTTGATCGCCGCGGTGCCGCTCACTGGGATCGGGGTTGCCGGACGCGCCGTCCTGCAGTTCGACAACAACGTTGGGGAGCGGATCACCAGTGTGAATGTGCTCCGTGAGTTGCGGGCGCCGGTCAATCCGTCGATCACGCCCCAGGTCGCCGGTGCGGCGTTGCATCGGCTGCGGCCTGTCGCTTCGTCCGACGGATTTGTGGCGCGTCCAACCTCGGCGCCGGATGCACCGTGGACCGAGCGTCGCCTCACGGCATCGCAGTTTGAGGGGCTGCAGAGCACGTGGTGGAATGGTCCCAATGCGAAGCGGATTATCACGGCGGCGGCGAAGGGCCTGCCGGCGGCGGATCGCGCCTGGCTTGCCCAGCTGTCCAACGCGGGCGTGTGGCGTGACTTCGACGTGGTGACGGCGGCGCGCCAGGTGGATGTCCTCGGAGAGCGTTTCGTGACGCCGTTTGCGGAGGATGCCAATCTCTTCCGCATGCCGGAGCCGGACTTTCGCTCCACGCGCGCACTGGCGCACGCGGGGGTCGCGCGGGCAGCGTACTACGTGTCGATTGGTGATCCGGCCCGTGCCGAACAGATTCTGCGCGCAGTCGTCTCCCTCGGATTTGTCCTCATCGATGATGGCGTGGCGACCCTCGATGCGCTCGCCGGTCGACTGATCGTCGATGTCGGACGTGACGGCTTGCATCAGCTCTACCAAACCGGATTCCACCGTGAGCGGTTGGTGAGCACCGAGTGGACCTCTCCCCCGTGGCCCACGGTAAACGCCACGTCGCGCCGCGTGAGCATGGCACAGTTGCAGGCTAACGTGATCGCGCATCTCGATGACCCCTCGCTCCCGCGGACGGTTCGCCTCGGTGAGCTACAGGTGCTGCGGTGGTCCGGCTGCAGCAGTGTCTCGTCGGTGATACGTGGACCGTCCCGCGACGTCGACCAAGCCCTCGCCCGTGCGCGTACCTCGCTCGCCCGCACCGACGCCGAACGCGCGTACATCGATCTTGTCGGGCGCGGTATGGAGCAGGGGCCGCCGCAGGGGCACCGTGACTACTTCGCCTTCAAAGTCCTGCAGGGCGCCGCCGCGATGACGAGCGCGGTCACCGGGAACCCGCGCATCGAGGGATGCACGAACGCGATGCTCGGCATGTTGTAGCCTGGCGTTCCGGAGGTTGTCGTGGTGATTGCTCCGGGCGTCAGAGAGGCCGCCCAAGGGCGGACGGCACTGGAACGCCAGCAGTTCGTGCAGGCCCGCCTCCCAGGCAGATCCGCCGGCTGAGCATCCCCGTTGCTGCAGTATTGTGAGGCCACGTGCCAGACGCACCGCTCGTGGCGCCGGCTGCGGGACGCATGCCGTTGGCTCCGGTTGGCGGCCCGCTGCACATGGCGATAATGCGGATGCCCTTGCGCCGGTACTCAAAGGCGGCCGTACGCGTGAGTCCCGCCACGCCATGCTGTAGGCCGTGCATGTCGAACGGCATGGAAAGCCGCCCAGCCCAGCCACCGACGCGACGTTCACCGTCATACCGCGCAATCGGTGCAGGCAGACAGCGATGTTGAGCGGAAAGCGTGGCGTAGGAACTCAGCGTCGAACCACCGGCGAGCGTGAGACCTCGCTGAGGCTGAACTGTCGGTCGAGCAACACGTACAAGATTGCTGGCGGGATCGCCGCTGCAAGCCCCACCACGAGCAGGTTATCCGGGAGTGCGCGCACGGTCACAAGCAGTATGCGTTCGATCATGGGGACTAAAAGTGACCCTTGATGCCCCCGGCTGTAGTACATGCAGATACCACCAATCGTCGCTTGCGGCAAGTAGAGCAGCAGCCAGCCGGGCCAAGAGGCCAGGGACTGCTTGAAGTAGCTGGCTTGGGCCGACATATCAAGCTCGAGCACCAAGAGCATGTACAGCAGTGCGGTTAAGGTCAGCCCAACACCAAGCAGTTGTACCGACCACGCATCCACGACGCGCGGCGGCCGAGGAATCGACTTGTCCCTGAATTCGCCCCTGGAGATGGGCCGGCCGTACACCGCTGTGGTGGCATTGGCGAACTGCCACTCCACAAAACGCGGTGAGCTTTGAGATGTCGTAGTGAACGGATCAAAAAATGTGGCGCCAAGAATCGAGAGTGTATCAGCGACTACGCGCTCTCCCCACGGCGCCACGATCTCGACCTGCCTACTAATACGCGTAGCGCCGGCTGGAAGTGGGCGAGTCCGCATGCGCCGCCAATAGGTGAGCGGCACACTCGTTGGGCTGAGGGAGTAGCTTCCCTTCTCGTACCGGGTATTGGGCGCGCCCGCCGACATTCTGCGATCCTCCCCGAAGAGCTTCGGCAGCGCGCGACCGATGGCAAGTCCGCCGAGCGTACTTAGGCAAATCGGTACCGCAATGGCGAGCAGCCGAGCGCGATGGGTAAGTGGCAGGGTCGCCAGCCACGCGGTGCGCTGCCGAAGGGCGTGGTGGGCAATGAGCGGGAACATCCATAGGGTCACCAGCCAGCTCCCCAACCACCCGCCGACAGTCATGGACCCGAAGGAAACGAGTACTGCTCCCGGCATCATCGACTGCAGAATGGGCAGCCACGCGCCCAACCGGCCGTTGGTGGCTCGGATGCGCACCGCCGGCACCTCGCTGCCTCCGCGGCCGGCGGTGGCGACGCGCTCGAACGACGAGGGAACGGTTGCGATCGTCCAGGACACGAGCGCCGCCACGGCGCTGCCGAGCATGACCGCTCCCACCGTCGCCGGCACCAGCCAGACAATGAGACCGCTGATCACGGCCAGCACGGCGAGCGGCCACACATAGGCGTCACGCGTAGACAGGTTCACTACTGCGGGCCGTACGCAGTGGGGCAGCAGCGCTACCAGGGCAGCGATCGCCATCGCTTCCAGAAAGCGCGACAGCGGGAAGAAGTCAGTATGAGCGACCTGCCATGTGACGACGCACGCAACGGTCGGTATGGTGATCAGCAGCAGTTTGGTGAGCAGACGCGCCGCTACGATGTCGCGTGCCGAGAGTGGAAGCGCTGCGTCGAATACCGTGGCGCGGCCGGGCATCATGAGCAGTTGAAAGATCAGCACCATGGGCATCTGGGAGAGGCCCGCGACCGGCCACTGCAGAATGCACATGGCACCGAGCGCTGTCACGAACCAAGCGCCACCCTGTTGCAGGTGCTGCCGCATGAGCCAGAGCGTCACGACGCCTTCTCCAGGCGTTCGGCTCCAACCAACGCCACAAAGAGTTCTTCCAGTGGCACGCGTTGGCATTGTGTGTCAACCATGCCGAGGGTGTCTCGCAGCTGCCGCTGCACGAGCTCGGGCTGCCCATGGAATACGGCATGAAAGGCGTGGCCTACCGTGCGTACTCGAATGCAATGCGGGAGGCGCGCCACCGTCGCCTGCTCGAGCCCGGGAGCACACGGAAGAATGGCGACCGAGTACTGCTCACGCAGCACATCGAGTTCCGTATCCAGGCGAATCGCGCCACCGTCCAACAACGCCACCCGTCCGCCCAGTCGTTCGACATCACCCATGTGATGCGACGAGAAGATGATGCTGGTGCCTTCGCGGTTGAGTAGCTGAATAGACGTCTCCAGGAACTCGCGGCGTGCCGCTGGATCGAGTCCACCGGCGGGTTCGTCGAGAATGAGCAGCTCCGGGCGGTGACACACGGCGCAGATGAGTGCCACCTGACGGGCCTCACCCTTGCTCAGCGTGTGCATCCTGCGATTCTGGTCGCGCAGTCCGAACCGATCCATGAGCTGCCGCTCGAGCGCGGCATCCCACGACGGGAAGAGCGTGCGGTGCAACGAAAGCAGATCGCAGATCTTTGCCCTCGGCGGCAACACCTGATCTTCCGCTACGTATCCGATGCGGCGCTTCACGGCCACCGGGTGCTCCATGGGCGCCAGGCCGAACACGCGTACGGTACCGGCATGCGGATGCAACATGCCCATCGCAAGATGCAACAGGGTCGACTTGCCGGCACCATTGCGGCCGAGTAGTCCGACAATCTCCTCGCGCTTCACCGTCAGCGTTACGCCATTCAATACCGGTGCGGCTCCGCCGAACCCACGAACAATGTCGCGCAATTCAAGTAATCCCGTCATCGCTGCCTCCCCTCCTTGCGTGGTTGCAATCCCGGAGCGGCCGATATCTCGCGATCCGCGTCCTTGATCAGTTGAATGACGTCACTCAATTGCAGGCCCGCGAGATACGCCTGTGACACGAGCCCGCGCGCCGACGCCTCGAGCTGTGACGCCTGTGCCGCGGTGGCGCCCCGGGGGAGTCGGGCGGCGACATAGGTCCCGCGTCCGCGCTGCGTCCCGATGTAGCCAAGCGCTTCGAGCTCGTCGTACGCCTTCTTGACGGTGAGCGGTGCGATGACGAGCTGCTCGCTCAAGTCGCGGTGCGAGGGCAGCTGGTCGCCGGACGTCAGCCGCCCGCCGGCAATGGCGTCCATGATTTGCCGCATGATCTGCCGGTAGATCGGCAAATCATCGCCGGGTCGGATGAAGAGTTGCATTCTTGGTGATATATATGACTATATCACCTGCGCACGCAAGAGGGCTCGGCGGGCTGCACTCAGACGTCGGCGATCGGGATAGGTATTCCCATTGGGGTGGGCCGATCCCCACGAGTCCAACCGCGCCGGTCCTACACCTCCCGCGACGTGCGGCGGTCAAATCGGTCGTCGTCCCTTGACCCTCTCCGGCGCTCAGATCAGCCTTCGTCTATGTCTGTCCCGAACGACCTTGGTCTCCCCGGCGCGCTCCCGGAGCGCGACCGCCTTGCGCTCCGCCGCTGGATGCTGCTCTCCATCGTGGCGGTGTTCTTCGCCGTGGCCGTGGGCGGTATCACCCGCCTCACCGAGAGCGGACTCTCCATCACGGAGTGGAAACCGGTGTCGGGTGCCTTGCCGCCGTCAAACGACATGGCGTGGGCGGCTGAGTTCACGAAATTTCAGCAGATCCCGCAGGCGAGCAGCACTCACGCCGGGATTTCGCTTAGCCAGTTCAAGTGGATCTACTGGTGGGAGTGGTTCCACCGGAACGTGGCCCGCACGGTGGGGCTGGTGTTCGCGATCCCGTGGCTCCTGTTCATGGTGCAGGGACGCATTCCGCGCCAACTGCGTGTACGTCTCACCGCCCTGCCGCTGCTCACGCTGGGGCAGGGTGCGCTCGGCTGGTATATGGTGCAGAGCGGACTCGTGGAGCGCATCAGCGTAAGCGCCTATCGACTGACGGCGCACTTGGGGCTTGCCCTGGGTATTCTGGCGGTAAGCGTCTGGACGTACAGCGAGCTGCGCGAACGCTCCCTGGCGGAGCAGAGTGAACCCGTGGCCACGTCGCGCCGATGGCGTCGTGCGCTGCTGAGTGCAACGGTGCTGCTGGGGATCACGGTGCTCTCCGGCGGCTTTGTGGCCGGGCTCCGCGGCGGTCGGATCTTCAACGAGTTCCCGCTCATGGGTGGGCAGGTCGTTCCGCCCGGCTACGGCACGCTCACGCCGTGGTGGAGCAACGCCTTCGAAAATCCGGCCGCGGCGCAGTTCCACCATCGACTGCTCGCCATCTCGGTTACGCTCTTTGTCCTTACGCTGGCGTGGCGTGCGCGTAGCGCGCCATTGCCCCAGCGCGTGCAGCAGGCGGTGTTCGTCTTCGGTGCGGTGATTACCGTGCAGCTGTTGCTGGGTATCACCACACTGCTCCTCGCGGTCCCCGTTCCGCTGGGAGTGCTGCACCAGTTCACCGGCGTGCTGGCGCTCACCGCGGCGCTGGTCGCCACCCAACGCGCCATCGCGTCGGGCGACGACACGGTGTCTGTCGCGCGTAACGCAGCGGCCGCGCGCCCGGCGCGGGTAACGGTGTCACCAGTCGAAGCGGCAACGACTGGGTAACGCCGTGGAAGGCGGGGCAGCGGTCGGCGCAACGATCGTGACGTGACCGGAATTCCTTGAACGCGGTGAATGCCGATGAAACGAACGTGGCAGGCGATGGCCGCGATCACGCTGCTTTCGGCGGGCTCGTGACAGTTCGCCACCGGCTGCGATATGTACGCGGCGCCTGGACTCTCGATCACGGCGCGCGACGCCGCGACCGGTGCGAGTATTCAAGGGAACGACGTCCGCGTCATTCTGTCGGCGGAACGTCAGGCTGACACCACGCGGTCGCTGCCGGCGTCGCTCGCGTACGAATCGCCCGGCACCTACACGGTGGTACTGGAGGTGCCGGGCTACCTTCGCTGGGAACGTACGGGAATCCGGGTCCGTGCCGATCAGTGTCACGTCAAGACGGTGCAGGTCACTGCAGATCTTCGCCGCGAAGGCTAGCATTCCAGGACGTCGACTCGTGGTACGCGGGAGATCCGCTGGCGCGTGACTGCGTTGAACGATTCGCGGAGGACATGGTGCAACACGTTCCTGAACTGATGACGTCGCCAGCCCGCTCCCGCGTCGCGCATGCGGCCCGCTCCACGGCCGGCGTGAGCGTCGCGCTCCTGCTTTTGGTACTCACCGTACGACTCGCACTCGGGCCGATTCACGCCGTGCGCGACGCGGCCGGGTGCGAGCGCGCCTACGCTGACGCACGGTCACGGATGGACTCGCTCTCGGTGGCGTACCTGTCGTTCCCCGACCCCGCCGCGCGCCAACTGCGACATCGGTGCGGTGAACTCCGCGCGGGCGTGGTGAGTGCGCCGGGGCGATAATGGGTCCGGCCCATGCCACGCATCGTGCCGCGCACGCGGCACAGCGCACTGATGCTGATGAACGCCCCGTCGTTCGTGCGCTGTCCCTCGATGCGGTTGTGCTGCACAGGAGCGCTTGAGTCATGATCGTAGACATCAGCACGATGCTTACATGTAGCATCGACGAGGCGGTCTCCCACCTGAAGACGCCTCGCCTCCTGGAATTCGTCGCCTCACCCCTCGTCCGGTTCGTTCCGGTACGTCCGCCCGTGTTTCCCGAAGGATGGTCCACCGGCGAATACTCGGTGGCCCTCCGTCTCTTCGGTGTCGTCCCCTTCGGCAAGCAGGCAATCGTCATCTCGATGCCGCCGACAGAGACTGGATTCAGCGTGCGTGACGCCGGCTATAGCGCGCTGATCACGACGTGGGATCACCTCATCACCATCACGCCTCAAGGAAACGGCTGCCTCTACCGCGATCGGGTAGACGTTCGTGCAGGCATGCTCACGCCATTCGTCTGGCTTTTTGCTCAGCTGTTCTATCGGCATCGCCAGCGTCGCTGGCGGGCCCTTGTCGCAAGGAATTTCGCGTATGACGCCGCCTGAGAACCGGTTGCAGCAGAAACACGCATCTCCTGCCTGACACAGCGACGAACGGAGACGCGGTGGTTCGCCGGCAGTTCACTGCGAAAATGACAATCGCGCACCCCCGCCACGATCGGCGTCGCTGCCACGGAGCAAATCCGTTCTTCTCCGTTGCTATCCGTTGCTATCCGTTCAAGCAGGAACCGTCTGTTTCCCTCCGTTTTCGTCTGTTTCCGTTGTTCCCCAACCGCCCATCGCGCGCACGTTACCCAAGCGCAGGGATAGAAAACGGAAACAAACGGTTCCGGCCTGACACGGATACGAACGGAGAGAAACAGATAGCAACCGATCCGCCTCGTGGCGCGACCAACGCGGTGGCGCGCGCGCCGTTCAATTCAAAAAATCAATCGCACGGCTCCGCCACGATCGTCGTCGCGGCCACGGAGCAAATCCATTCTTCTCCGTTGCTATCCGTTGTTATCCGTTCCAGCAGGAACCGTCTGTTTCCCGTTCGTCTCCGCCTGTTTCCCGTAGCGTGGCCGCGCTACCGCACCTTCGTCACCGTGAACGGGATCGAAATCTCTCCGAATGCCGCTCCACCCGTTGGTGCCGCACCGTCGCGCACCGCCACCAGCGTGGCGCGGAACGTCAGCGTCGTCCACCTCGGATCAGCCCGTTCGAAATACAGGAATCCAGACAGCTGCCCGTCGGCCTCGATCACACCTTCCGGCATCGCGCGCCCCAGCATCTCCACCGTAGGACGGATGCTCTGCACAAAGGCCTGATGGTAGTAGGCGTAGTAGCCGGGATCGTACAGCGGATAGCCGCGCACATACGCCGGAACGCCGGGATACAGCCGCGCGAAGTACGGCGCGATGTAGAAGCGGCGATACCCGAATGCCGGTGCCACGAGCGGCATGTAGCTGTTGGCCATCATCGGCTGCAGCAGGTCACCTTCCACCTTGTATGGTGGCAGTGCACCGTGCCGGTGTCCATTGGCGGCGACCAAGGCGAAATCCCCGTACCGTACACGGAGCGCCTGCTTGCTGCCATTGGTGATCGTCACCCGCATCGGCTGCACCGCATTGGTGACATGGTCGTCGCCATCCCAGGCGTCCGCTTGCACGGTAACCCGCACCCCGCCCACCGTCCCCATCGCGACGTTCGTCGCTCCCGTAACCGTTTGAGCCTCCGGGGCCGGCGTGAGCGAGGCTGAGGCGCAGCCGGTAAGCGCAACGAACGCACCGATGGACAACAAAGCGGTGCTTCGCACTCGTGAATGCATTGCGTGTGGCATACCGATAGCTCCGTCTGGAGAATTCTGACATGGGCTGCATGCTACGCGCCAAGCATCGCGCGCGCCGTCGGCCAATGACCGGACACCGTGTCCGATTCTCCTGCACACTCGCTCCGTAACCACTCAGCCATACGGGTTCCTTCACGCGCCGCCGCCGGCGTCAACGCATGTCTGGCTCCTGCGCGATCGCGCGGAGCGCGCTCACATACGGATGGGTACGTCGCTCGGCGAAACCATCCACCATCAGGCCCACGCCCGAAAAAAACACCAGCGCGATGCCGAGTCCTTGCGTCAGGTCACCCTTTGTCGCGAAGCGCAGCGCCAGTCCCGCGACACCCATCACTCCCCAGAGAATGAGATAGCTGTTCCACTTGCCATTCACCTGCGTCATGCGGGCCACCTCCGCTTGCGTGGCCTGCAGCGGCGCCGACACGACCTCCTGCTGCAACCTCCGCAACTGCGATGGCGTGCGAAAACCCACGGTCGCGCCCACGGCCGTCATGACGATACCCATGACCAAGAAAGGAATGGACACCCCACGCGCAAAGGACGCGCGCTCTTCAACGAGCAGCCAACATCCAAAGACGAGACTCAACAGTCCGATGGGAAGAATGAACATCAACGCCTCGATCTTCTCGCCATGAAAGTACGCGAGCATGGCTTCCGTCAGCCGTGCAGAGATAGGTTCAACGATCATCGGAGTTTGGGAGTGTGAGTGCATCAGGAAGACGGCGCCCTCAGGCACCGGAACGACGGGCCCGGAATTGTCTCGGTGTTTCACCCGACCACTCGCGGAACGCCCGGTAAAACGAGTTGGGCTCATCAAAGCCCAGCAGCAGCGCGATCTCGGCAACGGTCATGCTGGTGGCGCCGAGGTAGTAGCGGGATAGCGCGTTCCGCGTGTCCTGCACCACGGCGCTGAACGACGTACCTTCCACCGCAAGGCGGCGCTGAATCGTGCGCGGGCTCATCGCGAGCCGTCGCGCCACGGGCTCGATCGCGACAACTCCCGCCGGCAGCGCTTCGTGCAACACAGCGCGAACACGCTCGGTGAGATTCGCCGAGTCGTCCAGCATCGCGAGACGCGTGCGAAGCTCCGGCTCGAAGATTCGCCAGAGTGCGTCATTCACGGTCAGGAACGCACGCGTGGCGTCTGCCCGATTGAAGACCACCTCGTGATGCATCCCCGCGAGCATTGGGCCACCGAGAAAGTCGGCGTACGAGGTCGCCGACGGCGGAGCAATGGCCGTACGGACGCGCACGGGTGTCACGGCGTGCCGCGTCCCGACCCGCGCGAGCATCACGAGCAGCAGCAACTCGGTATGGATGAGCGACGCGGGGGGCTGGATGTCTCCCGACGGCCAGTGAAGCCGCGCCGTGACCTCGTCGCCCCTCTCGACCACATCCAGGTGGATCGGCGCCACGAGCGGTTTGAAGCGCGCCAGCCGATGCAGCGCCATCACGAGGGTGGGACTGCACAGCGCGGCGAACAGGGCCGGTGAAAACGCGTCGGTACGAACCGCACCGCAGATGCGCGACGCGATCTGCCCGGAGCCGAGCGATGCGACCACTTCATCCCAGAGTCGATAGAAGTCCACTGCGTCGAGGCACGCCGATGGGTGCGACAACAGGTCGTCGGGGAGACCGGCTCGTCGCAGGACATCGGCCATCGGGAGACCAAGCTGCTGCAGGATCGGCGTCCACACGCCCTGCAACGCATAGCGGCGGCACGGCCATTCCGCTGTCGAGTTGGCATGCGGCTCGGCCATCACGCCGTGACGGGCGGTGGCAGAGCGTGCCCGCGCACCATCATCCGCCAAGGCCGAACTGGGCCCGGATTCCCGCAAAGAACTCTGCATCATCCACCGCACGGCGCACGCCGAGGAGTTGGTCGGCGTCGGCGCCGGCGGCGTAGCGGAGCCGTTCGGTACCATCGACCGACGCATCGTAAATGGCCTGCGCCACGACGTCGGGCGGCGAGGCTTGCTCGGTCATCGTCCCCATCGCGGTGTACAGGGCCTGCACCACCGGATGATACTCGGTGAGCGCCGGATCCGTCGACAGATCGAACGAACGGCCGGCGAAATCGGTGCGCACGAAGCCGGGTTCGACCACTTTCACGCGAATCCCGAGCGGCGCGAGCTCGTACTGCAACGCCTCCGACAGCCCCTCCACCGCGAATTTCGATCCGTGGTAGAGCGTGCCGAGCGGAAACGCCAATCTCCCGCCAATGGAGGAGATGTTCACGATGACCCCACGGCGCCGTTGCCGGAAGTGTGGAAGCACCGCCTTCGTGGTCGCCAACAGGCCAAGCACATTGACGTCGAACTGACGACGTATCTTGTCCATGGACGTGGCCTCGAGCGGACCATAGGCGCCATAGCCGGCGTTGTTCACGAGCACGTCTACGGCGCCGAATCTCGCCAGTCCGGCCTGGACGGCCGCGTGGACCGAGGCCTCGTCCTGCACGTCCAGACGCGTGATGAACAAGCGATCGCGCTCGCTCAGCGCTCCCTCGGCCACTGGGACCCGCATCGTCGCAATGACGTTCCACCCCTGAGCATAAAAATGCTCGGCTGTCGCGCGTCCGATGCCACTTGAGGCACCGGTAATCAACACAGTCTGGGTCATCTGGTCTCACCTCCTGCTCCGAATTTGATTGGAAGGGACACCGGACGGACTGGCAAAAGACGCCAGTATTCTAGCCGATCGCGCCAGAGGTACGTGCGGGAGACGCCGCCGGTCGCGGGGAGATGGCACGCCGACGTAATCGCAGCAGAGCCTCTTCCGGGTATCGCCGATCGCCAGTGCTGCCTCCGTAACGGTCTGGGTGCTGGGCCTCCGCACCTCGGACGTGTCCGACCGGAATGTCACCGCCATTGCGCAGCGGTCGTGGATGAATCGCTCCAGCGCAACTGGTGATCAGCTTGTTTAAGACCGAAGTGATCCAACCGGACGGTCCGCACCGGGGCTTTGAGGACATCGAAATGGCGACGTTGGAATGGGTCGCCTGATTCAATCAAGAGCGCTTACTGGAACCGCCGGGTAATGCTCCGCCAGCCGAGTTTGAGGCGCAGTATTTCGACACACACCACGCACACACACGTGGGTGTACTCAACGAAATCAGGCTCCTGAAAACCCGGTGGTTCATGGAGCAGTAGCTGTGGTGCTTTCTCCACAAGCCGAGCATTCTGCGTCGACGATCGTCGTCGCGGCCACGGAGCAAATCCATTCTTCTCCGTTGCTATCTGTTGTTATCCGTTCCAGCAGGAACCGTCTATTTCCATTCGTTTCCGTCTGTTTCCGTTGTTCCCCAACCGCACAAACGCGCGCGCGAATCTCAGGCACAGGGATAGAAAACGGAAACAAACGGTTCCGGCCTGACACGGATACGAACTGAGAGCAACAGATAACAACCGATCCGCCTCGTAGCGCGACCAACACGGTGGCGTGCGCGCCGTACAATTCAAAAAATCAATCGCGCAGCCCCGCCACGAGCATCGTCGCAGCCACGGAGCCAATCCGTTCGTATCCGTTGCTATCCGT